>JBEKLY010000287.1:0-10266 GCA_050010015.1 Terriglobia bacterium | reverse complement strand
CCCTCCAGGCGCGGGCGTACGAACTGATCTGTGCGTTCCCAGTAACCGGAAACTGAGCATGGCAGTATCCCTCAAGGAATCAGTAGGATATCCCTCGAAGGCTGTTGGAACTTCGGTCTAAATGAAGCTCCCGACAGATTCGGGATTTCACGAAAGTTCGTGAGGGAATTGAAATGACTCTCAAAGAGTCTGAAAGAGCCGCTTGTCGATTCTGAGAGATTTGATTTTGGAGTCGAGTGTGGATGCAGGTATGCCCAGTCTGAGTGCCGCGCCGAAAGGCCCCGAAACGCGGCCTCTTGTTTGGGCCAGTGCCGCTTCAATGCGTTCTCTTTCCTGGGCGCTGAGATCGTCGGGCAAAGGCCGGCTCGCGCTGGGCTTCACGGAAAGCCAACTCTCGTCGACGGCAAATCGATCGGAGTCGCAGAGGATGACCGAGCGCTCAATGACGTTCTGGAGCTCGCGAATGTTGCCGGGCCAGGCATAGGATTCCAGGTATGCCAGACTCTTCTTCTCAATGCTGGCGATTTTCTTTCCCGCCTTGCCGGCATAGCGGCCAATGAAGTATTCCACCAGCAGATGGATGTCCTCCTTCCGGTGGCGGAGCGGGGGAACTTCCAGGGGGAATACGTTGATCCTGTAATACAGGTCGCTTCGAAATGTGCCGGCGGCTACGGCGGCCGGCAAGTCCCGGTGCGTCGCGGCAATGACACGAACATCGGCACGAATCGGGCCGCTTCCTCCCACACGATCGAATTCACGTTCCTGCAAAACACGCAGCAGCGCCACTTGGATCTCCGGCGTCAATTCACCGATTTCGTCCAGGAAGATGGTGCCTCCTTCCGCCAGCTCGAAACGCCCTAAGCGCCGTTGGACAGCGCCTGTGAAGGCGCCCTTTTCATGCCCGAACAACTCCGAAGCGATCAGGTCGCGCGGAATCACCGCGCAATTGACGCTCACGAACGCCTGGGATGCTCGCCGTGAGCGCTTATGAATCGCACGGGCAATGAGCTCCTTGCCGGTGCCGGTTTCCCCGGTGATCAGGACGGTGCAATCGCTGGGCGCGACTTTGGAAACACGCCGCAGGACAGCCCGGAGAGCAGGCGAGGTGCCGACGACTTCCTCAAACATCGAAGCCTTGTCGATCTCCTCGCGCAGAGCCAGGTTCTCGCGTCGTGTTCGTTTCTGATCGTCAATGTCGACGCCCGTGCCGCACCAGCGGATCACACAACCCTGTTCGTCACGGAGGGGATCAAGCCGAAAGAGAAACCAACGGTACTCGCCATCGTGCCTTCGCAAGCGAGTATCCATCTCAAACCCTTCACCGCGCGCCATGGCCATTCTTATGCCATTCTTCAGTGCTCTTGCGTCTTCCTGATGCGTCACGAGGCTCAGGAATTCCGTGGGCGGTTGGAGAGGAACGGGGCCGAAGTATTCGTGCGCCGCGCGGTTACCGTAGGATACGTTCGCATCGGCTTCCCAGATGAACATTTGCAAAGGGGCCAGGTCGATCACTTGTCGAAGCACCTGCGCGTGCTGCCCCTGTGCAGCCTGCGCTCGCTCCAGGGCTTCAAAGGCCTGGGCATTCGCGATAGCAAGAGCAGCCGAGGCACTGCACGACTCAGCGACTTTTTATTTTTGTCCTTTGTTTTCATAGACATTCTCGCTTTGTTCCGTCGAATTCGAGTCAAGCAGTTGAGAGTCGAGAGTTGAAAGCCGAAGAGTGTCAACCCGTACGCATCTCCTCGCCTGACCTCTTGATCTGGCTTCACAACTCCTCGATTTCTTGACCTCTTCCTTTGTTTTCATATACATTCTGGCTTTGTTCCCTCGATTTCTCGTAGCGCCGACCTTCAGGTCGGCACTCTGTCCGGATTCCTCAGCCATGCTGACCTAAAGGTCAGCGCTACGCCTGCATGTGCGGTTTTCCGTAGCCGGTCCTTTGTTTTCATAGACATTCTGGCTTTGTTCCCCCGATTTTACAGTCGAGAGGTGGAGGAGTCGATAGGTTGCGGCGCCCTCCGCCGCATTCCGGCCCGCAGCCCGCCCGACGGTCGAGGTTGGCTCTGGGTCTCCCACTCCTCGAGTCTTTGACTCCTCGACTTCTAGACTGAACTTGGAGGCAGAAACCACAGGTAGGAACTACGGACGAAAACAAAAGAGGACTTTCTGGCATGACCTATCCGGCAGGGCCTGACCCCTGCCCAACCCCACGAGACAACTGTAGCCTATGTCCTCCCGTTTGTCAAGAGAAAAATGCGCAGAGCACAAAAAGTCCGACTTAGTCACGGGACTGCCATGCGCAGCCCTCCATGGCAGAAGATGGGTCGGCGCGGTTGCAATAAAGACTCGGTACCGTGTTGCATTTCAGCCTGAGATTAGGCGTATAATCGCACCTCTGACCATGACGGCGTTTCAAGACATCTCGCACTCGCTTCGCCAACTTTATCTCGAAGACAAGCGGCCCTGGCTGGTCGGCTTCAGCGGCGGCAAGAGCCTGTCCTGAGCGAAGCGAAGGAACAGCACCATGCTGGCGTCGCTGATTTTTGACGTTATTAATTCGCCGTCGAATTGTTATGTCGGACACGCCTGAGGATAAAGCGCGCAAAACGATTGACGACCTGCTGTCGAAGGCGGATTGGACCATCCAGGATCGCGATATGGCCAACCTCAGCGCGGCCCGAGGCGTGGCTATCCGAGAGTTTCCCCTGAAGTCCGGCTACGGTTTCGCCGACTACCTTCTCTATGTGGATGGCGCTCCGGCGGGAGTCGTCGAGGCCAAGAAAGAGGGAGAAACCCTCACCGGATACGAGATTCAGACGGAGAAATACAGTGTCGGCCTGCCGGACGTTTTGAAGCCGTACCGCAAGCCCCTCCCCTTTTGCTACCAAAGCACCGGCATTGAGACGCGCTTCACGAATCTGATGGAGCCCGACGCGCGCAGCCGGCCCGTGTTTGCGTTTCATCGCCCCGAAACGCTGGCCGACTGGCTGATGGATGAGTCAAAGAAGCCGGGCTCAACGTTGCGTGCGCGCCTCAAGCACATGCCGCCGCTCATCGAAGAAAAACTCTGGCCCGCGCAGATCAAAGCGATTCGTGGCCTTGAGGATTCGCTTGCCCACGGGCGTCCGCGCGCGCTGATTCAGATGGCAAGCGGCGGGGGAAAGACTTTTACGGCGTGCAATTTCTGCTATCGGCTCATCAAGCACGCGGGTGCACAACGCATTCTCTTTCTGGTGGATCGGAACAACCTGGGGCGGCAGGCGAAGGGCGAGTTTGAGCAGTTCACCACCCCGGAAGAGCACCGCAAATTCACCGAGTTGTACAACGTCCACCGCCTGCAATCGAACAAGCTCGACCCGGTCGGCAAAGTCTGCATCACCACCATCCAGCGGCTCTATGCCATGATGCGGGGCGACGAAGAACTAGACCCGGAGATTGAAGAAAAGCCCCTGGGCAGCCTGGAGTCGCTCATCAAGAAGCCTGTGCCGGTCAGTTACAATCCCGCCATCCCCATTGAGTTCTTCGACTTCATCGTGGTGGATGAGTGCCACCGGTCGATCTATAACCTCTGGCGGCAAGTGCTGGAATATTTTGATTCTTTCCTGGTTGGCCTCACTGCCACACCCTCCCAGCAGACCCTGGGCTTCTTCAACCAGAACCTGGTTTCCGAGTACACCCGCGAGCAAGCCGTCGCCGATGGCGTCAACGTCGGCTTCGACGTTTATCGCATCCGCACCGTGGTGAGCGAATACGGCTCCACCGTTATCGCCGGGCTTTGGGTGGATAAGCGCGACCGTCAGTCACGCAAAGTCCGCTGGGAGCAGCTTGACCAGGACTTCACCTATGCCTCCCGCCAGTTGGACCAGGACGTGGTGACGCCGGACCAGATCCGTACCATCATCCGCACCTTCAAAGAGAGGCTATTTACCGAAATTTTCCCCGGCCGCACCGAAGTGCCCAAAACGCTGATTTTCGCCAAGGATGACAGTCACGCCGAAGACATCGTGAACATCGTGCGCGAGGAATTCGGGAAGGGGAACGATTTCTGCCAGAAGATTACCTACCGGACCGGCACCGTGCGGGTTCCCGTGAAGAAGAAACTCCCCGACGGCACGGAAGTGGATGAGTTCGTCTACAAGAACATCGGTGCCGTCACGGCGGAAGAGCTTTTGACATCGTTCCGCAACCGCTATTTTCCGCGCATTGCCGTGAGCGTGGATATGATTGCCACGGGCACCGACGTGCGCCCGCTCGAATGCGTCATGTTCCTGCGCGAGGTCAGAAGTCGTTCGCTTTTCGAGCAAATGACGGGGAGAGGCACGCGCGTCGTGACCGCGACGGAGTTGAAGGCAGTCACTCCCGACGCCGAGGCGAAGACCCATTTCATCATTGTTGATGCCGTGGGAGTTTGCGAGACCGAACTGGTGGACAGCCACCCACTGGAAAAGAAGCCCAGCGTAAGCTTTGAAAAGCTGTTGGATGCTGTGGCCTTCGGCAATCGCGAAAAGGACGTGCTATCGTCACTGGCCTCACGACTCGCGCGCCTTGACCGCCAGCTTAACAAAGAAGACCAAAAGACCATTGCAGCCCTGGCAGGCGGCCAATCCCTCTCGGCAATCACCCGCGGCCTTGTGGATGCCCTCGACCCTGACTGCGGTGGCACAGCCACTCCTGGCTGTGAAACTGGTGACACAGCCACTCCTGGCTGTGTCCCGGAAAGCACAGGCAAGAGTGCCTGTGCCACGTTGTTAGACGCAGCCGCCAAACCGCTGGCCACGAATTCCGCCCTTAGGAACAAGCTGATTCAATTAAAGACGTCCTACGAGCAAACCATCGATACCGTCACCAAGGATGAGGTGCTCGAAGCCGGATTTTCTGCCGCCGCCAAGGAGAAGGCCCGATCGGTTGTAGAATCGTTCGAGAAGTTCATTCAGGAGCATAAGGACGAGATTACGGCGTTGCAAATCCTCTACAGCCGTCCTTACAGCCAGCGCCTCACTTTGAAGGGAATCAAGGACCTTGCGTCAGCCATCGAAAAGCCGCCGCGCGGCTGGACTCCGCAAGTGCTCTGGCGCGCCTACGAAACGCTGGAAAAATCGAACGTGCGCGGTGCGGGTGGCAAAGTCTTGGCCGACATTGTTTCCTTGGTGCGCTTCGCGCTTCATCAAGAAAATGAACTCCGGCCCTTTCACGATCAGGTGAATGAACGCTTTGCTCAATGGCTTACGCAGCAGGAAAAGAAAGGCCGAGGGTTCACCGACGAGCAGCGGCAATGGCTGGAAGCCATTCGGGACCATATTGCCGCGAGTCTGGCCATTCAGGTAGACGATTTTGACTATGTTCCCTTTGCCCAGCGCGGTGGGTTAGGTAAGGCGAATCAGGTGTTCGGTAAGGATTTGGGACCGTTGCTAAATGAAATGAACGAGGTCCTGGCGGCGTAGGGGCACCCCTCGTGGGTGCCCAAATTCAGGGCAGGCACGAGGCCTGCCCCTACGCCTTCGCAACCCAACCAGCAATCACTCAGTGAACTTTACGAGGTCTTAACTTTCTGATGCCCGAGATCAATGCGAATCTACCTCGTAACTGGATGTCTGCACCACTTGGTGACGTCGTCGACATCCTCGACTTTCAGCGGAGGCCAATTAACAGCGAAGAACGAGAAAAGCGCCCCGGCAACGTACCTTATTTCGGTGCAACTGGGCAGGTAGGGTGGATTGACGATTACTTATTTGACGAAGAATTGGTTCTGCTCGGAGAAGATGGAGCCCCGTTTCTTGATCCCGTGAAATCGAAAGCCTATTTAATCAGAGGAAAGTCGTGGGTAAATAACCACGCGCATGTTCTAAAGGGAAGATGCGGCATCTCCAATCGGTTCTTAATGTATCAGCTCAACCAAGTTGACTATCGGCGGTTCGTCAGCGGAACGACTCGATTGAAGCTCCCACAAGCACCCATGAAACAGATTCCGCTTGTGGTAGCCCCGGAACCTGAGCAGTTTCGAATCGTCGCCGAAATCGAAAAGCAATTCACCCGGCTGGAGTCCGGGCTTGTGGCGCTCAAGCGCGTGCAGGCCAACCTGAAGCGCTACCGCGCCGCCGTCCTCAAGGCCGCCGTCGAAGGCCGCTTAGTCCCCAGCGAAGCCGAACTCGCCCGCCGCGAAGGCCGCTCCTACGAGCCCGCTGGCGAGCTCCTGGCGCGCATCGTGACACAGCCACTCCTGGCTGTGCCAAAGAAAGCACAGGCAGGGGTGCCTGTGCAACTAGAGGCAGAGCACATCGAACCCGCAAGTCCCGACGCAACCAGATTGTCCAGGCTCCCGGAGGGATGGACCTGCGCGCCACTCAAGCTGATTGCAGACCTAAAAGGCGGTTTGACAAAAGGGCAAAAGCGCAAACCAACCGACCGGGTTCGGCATGTTCCCTATCTGCGAGTGGCGAATGTTCAGAGGGGTTACCTTGATCTGGTAGAAGTGAAGACGATAGAAGCCACGGAGGACGAAATAGCGGACCTGGAATTGCTGCCCGGAGATGTTTTGTTTAACGAGGGAGGGGATCGCGACAAGTTGGGACGGGGCTGGGTTTGGGACGGCCAGATCAAAGAATGCATCCATCAGAACCACGTCTTCAGAGCAAGATTAAATTCAGAGAGAATGCTTCCTAAATTTCTTTCATGGTACGGCAATTCGGCCGGCCAGCGTTACTTTAATGACGAAGGGAAGCAGACGACCAACCTAGCTTCACTAAATATGACGAAGCTCGGGAGGCTGCCGGTGCCGATCCCTCCGGCCGTGGAACAGGAGCGTATCGTCGCCGAAGTCGACCGCCGCCTTTCAGTGATTGACGAGCTTGAAATGCAGGTTGAAGCCAACCTGAAGCGGGCCGAGCGGCTGCGCCAAGCCATCCTGAAGCGCGCCTTCGAGGGCAGGCTGGTGCCCCAGGACCCCAACGACGAACCGGCCAGCATGCTGCTGGAACGCATCCGTCATACCAAGTTGCCGGAAACCGTTGTAAACTCGAAGAGATGGAAGAAGGCTGCGCTTGCAGCCGACAGCCCGCCCCAGGTGTAACGGGAGTGGTACGCCCACGGGGTCCAGCCGCGAGGGCGTAGCGGACCGGTATTGTGGGTCCGCGGGTTTTCGTGCCCGGCTGCAAGGTGTAATAAAATGGCGATGTCCGGGTCTGAGCGGCCGGTGAGGAGGTTTCGATGCTCGTCAAAGCTCTCCGTGTGAAGCAGTCCGCAACCCGTCCGCGAAAACCTGCGAAGCGAGCGGCCCTGACCAAGAACAAACTCACCATTCGAGAGCTGGGCTGGACGCGAGAGCGCGCTCGGGAAGTGCGCGCCAAGCTGGCCACCTTCGCGGCTGATTGGGACGACGCGAGCATGGACGTTTATAATGAGCCTTAACCGTGGTGACTTCGCGCTGGTCTACTTTCCCCACTCCGACCTGCGGACTGTGAAGTTGCGTCCGGTGCTGGTAGTCCAAAAAGATGATCTCAGCACCGGGCTCGCTCAGGTCGTCGTTGCCATGGTCAGCAGCAACATGGCCCGCGCCGGACATCCCAGCCGCGTCACGATTTTGTTGAAGGATTCTCCCGCCCTCCCGACTGGCCTGAAATCCGATTCGGTGATCATGACCGACAACCTGGCGACGATAGAACTGCCATTGATCAGACGTGCCATCGGACGGATGCCGCGAATGGAAGCCATCGACGAGGCACTGCGCAATACACTGGGGCTCTGAGGCTGTGACCATGTCGAACGGCTCCGCCGCCATCGTCCAAAAACTCTGGAACTACTGCAACGTCCTGCGCGATGCCGGACTTTCCTACGGCGACTACCTGGAACAGCTTACTTTTTTGCTTTTTCTAAAGATGGCGCATGAGCGGACCGAGGCGCCCTTTAATCAGCCCTCCATCATCCCCGCCGAAAACGACTGGCCAAGCCTGTTTGAGTATGAGGGCATCGCGCTGGAAGACCACTATCGTGACATTTTGCAGAATCTGGGCCGCGAACCCGGAATGTTGGGCGTCATTTTCCGCAAGGCGCAGAACAAAATTCAAAATCCCGCACTGCTCCGCCGACTGATTTCCGACCTGATTGACCGCGAGGAGTGGACCGCGCTGGACGCGGACGTGAAGGGTGACGCCTACGAGGGTTTGCTGGAGAAAAACGCGGAAGACGTGAAGGCGGGCGCAGGACAGTACTTCACTCCACGCGCCCTGATACGCGCCATGGTCGAGGTAATGCGCCCCAAACCGGGTGACGCCATCCACGATCCGGCTTGCGGCACGGGCGGATTTCTGCTGGCCGCGCATGAGTACCTCAGCAAACACTTTGAACTCGATAGCGACCAGAAGAAGCACTTGCGCTTTGAGGCACTGAGTGGTTTCGACATCGTGGACGGCGTCACCCGCCTCTGCGCCATGAACCTGTATCTGCACGGCATCGGCGGGGATAACTCTCCTGTCACGACGTTTGACAGCCTAGCCTCCCCTCCCAGCACGAATTACGAAATCGTGATGACCAACCCTCCTTTTGGGAAAAAATCCAGCATCACGGTGATCAACGAAGAGGGAGAGGAAAGCAAGGAAAAGGCCATCTATTATCGCGACGACTTTTGGGCCACCACCAGCAACAAGCAGCTCAACTTTCTTCAGCACGTCAGGTCATTGCTGAAGATTCATGGACGCGCGGCCATCGTGGTGCCGGATAACGTGCTTTTTGAAGGCGGCGCAGGCGAGACGGTGCGGCGCAATCTGCTGCACCAATGCGATGTCCATACCTTGCTGCGGCTGCCCACGGGCATCTTCTACGCTTAGGGAGTGAAAGCTAACGTCCTCTTCTTCGACCGTAAACCCGCCAGCGAAAAGCCCTGGACCAAGACTGTGTGGATTTACGACTTCCGCACCAACCAGCATTTCACGCTGAAAACCAATCCGCTAAAGCGCTCCGACCTCGACGATTTCGTCGCCTGCTATAACCCGGAGAACCGGTTCGAGCGCAAGCCGTCCGACCGTTTCCATTCGTTCGAGTATGAGGACCTGCTCAAACGTGACAAAGTAAACCTCGACATCTTCTGGCTGAAAGACGACAGCCTGGAAGACTCCGCCAACCTGCCCGACCCTGACATTATCGCCACCGAGATTACCGAAGACCTGGAAGCCGCCCTGGAACAGTTTTCGCAGATTGCCAATGATCTCAAGTAGCGGCGGGTTTACCCCGCCACGCGGCAAGGTAAACTCGCCGCTACGAAATGGCGGCGTAAACCCGCCGCTACTGAGTGCCATGCAGTATTTCAGCACCGAGGAATGTTCCACCTGAGACGTTACTATGTGGCGTTTCGCCGGGTTGGCCCTGAGCGCTGCGGCGATGGCGGCGTTGTTGCTCTCTGTCGCGCACGACGTGAAGATGACATCCATCGAGTGAGCGCCGATTAGTTCGGCCACCTGCTCGCGCGCTATCCGGGTCACGGCAAAAGCAGATCCTTCGCGAAGTTTACCCTGAGCGGCAGAGCGAGATTCTTCGCTTCGCTCAGAATGACAGCGAATGGGCTCAGGATGACAGCTTGGGGGGAGCGGCGCTCGACGGGTTGCCCCACTCCGCCGTGAGATACGGCGTCATGGCGTCCAATACCTTTCGCCGCAAGTCCAACAAAAAAACGCCGACTACGCTGCGCTCCTGCAAAAATATCCGCAAGCGAGTGTCTGGCCGAAGGACCGCGGCGAGACGAACTCTCCGACGGTGGTGTCCTCAATTCACCGCCAGCAATTCGACGTCGAATATCGGCTCCGGAACGGATGCCACGCCTGCGCGCAGATCGGCACTGAAACGATCGCCTTTCTCTTCGACGATTCCGGACAGTTCCACGGGACGAAGGTTTTGGGCGTCCGGCCTCAACAGCCATGATCACCAGTCGATGCCGGTAATCTCGCGCACATCGGTCGTCGAGTGCAACGCTGCTGGCCGTTGTGTCCGCACCCTATTTACTGGGCAGTTAAAATGGAGTTTTAGTACAGCTCACCCTTCATGGACTCTTTTTGGTACGGTCGAAGCCGCTTTGCGAGTGGTGCTGCCTGTCAGTCGTTGATTCTGGTACGCCCAGGGTGATTCGACGGCATCTGAAGAAATAGGGGCTAGCAAATTCGCCAGCCCCCTATCCGACTTCGTCTCCGATCTGGCTTCCTCAGGCCGCCATCGCCTTCGCCGCAACCGCGATGGCCGGCGTCACCACGTTTACTTTGATCTGCTTCGGCTTCGTTTCCTCGC
>JBEKLY010000286.1:0-14017 GCA_050010015.1 Terriglobia bacterium | reverse complement strand
CTACGACACAGCCGCCACCCGTCTCAACACACCCCCACTCCAGCGCCCAATTTCCCTCGTCTCGCCTCTCCTGCCTCCCGCCAGCCTCGCGCCCTCCCCCCACTGTCTGAATCACAGAAAAAGCAACTAAAACACCTTGACAACTCCGCTATGAACATGTTATTGACCTAGGGGTTCACTGTATTTTTCCTTGCGTCGGGCAGAAGCCTTTAGAATTGCGTCGGGTTAAGTTTCTCTAGAAATCGAGCCTAAGAGCGTGCCACCCCTTTGGACTCTCTGAAGGGAACGCTCGCTCTCGATTTGTATTTCGGTTCGTTAGCCACGCGGCAGCAGAACCTCGAAGAGAGACGACCGAGCGCCGACTCTTGCTTTCAGGCCAAGCTGGCCGCACTCCAGTTCATCATTTCGTTGATCTCCGTCCGCATTTGTGTGCGGCGGAGGAGAGGAGAATGAACGGATGCAAAGACGCAGCAGTATCCTGCATTTTGTCTTTCCGATCCTGGCAGTCTCCGCGCTATCTCTTCTGACCTGCGCGAGCCTTCGAGCCCAGGTCGATACCGGCTCGATCACGGGGACGATCAAGGACCAGAGCGGCGCAGTGATCCCCGGCGCCAAATTGAGCTTAAGGAACGAAGGCACCGACCTTGTAGTTACAGCAACCACAGGCCCTGACGGCAGTTACACTTTCTCCCCGGTCAAGATCGGCTCTTATGAGTTAAGCGCCGAAGCCGCGGGGTTTTCCAAAGCTGTCCAAGCGCACATCACGGTCAGTATCGACCAGCACATCGTCCTGGACCTCTCGCTCACACCGGGCGTCGTTACCCAAACCGTGGAAGTCACGGCTGCTCCTCCTGCGCTGCAAATGCAAGATGCCTCGGTCGGCCAGGTGGTCAACAGCAGGAGCGTGAACGACCTCCCCTTGAACGGGCGGAACTTTACCTTCCTCGCCCAGACGGTGGCGGGCGTCAACACGCCCCAGCCCGACACGCGCGGCAATGCCGCCAATGGCGCCTTCTCCGCCAATGGTATGCGCCCCTCTCAAAATAACTACCTGCTAGATGGGATTGACAACAATTCCGACAACGTGGACTTTCTGAACGGCACCAACTTCGTGGTTCTTCCGCCTCCCGACGCCCTCTCGGAGTTCAAGGTCCAAACTACCGATTTCAGCTCCCAGTACGGCCGCGCAGGCGGCGCGATCATGAATGCCACCATCAAGTCAGGGAGCAACCAACTCCACGGCGATGTGTGGGAATTCGTGCGCAACGACAAGTTCGATGCCGCCGACTTTTTCGAGGACGAAGGGAACGTCACGAAAGGCGAGTATCGCCAGAACCAATACGGTCTGACCATCGGCGGGCCCGTGGTGATTCCCCACGTCTATAACGGCAGAGACAAGCTGTTCTTCTTTGGCGATTACGAGGCTTTGCGCAGGCACCAAGGAAGCGTTTTCAGCAACACCGTCCCCACGGCGGACGAGGTGTCCAGCGGATATACTAATCTCGCCGACACTATTCTCGGCAGCACCACTCCCGCCTGCCTTAGCAACGGCAGTTGCACCTATACGGATAATCTGGGACGCACCCTGCCCGACGGGACGGTCACCGACCCCGCCACGACCCGGGAAGTCATTGCGGGGCAGACGGACCCGGTGACGGGCCTTACTGCCACGGCCAGCGGATATATTTCCGATCCGTTTTATACCGCCGGCCCAGTCGGCAAAACGATGAATTTTGCCAGCGCTTGCACCAGCGAGTCGAATTGCCTGCTCAACCAACTCCCCGCCAACCGGATCGATCCCAACGCGGTCAAACTCTTTGGCCTTTACCCGGTTGCCCAGAAGGGGTTCGTGAATGGGGCGCCGACCGTTGTCCTCAACAACACCACCGATCCCCTTCTTGAAGAAACCCGCAACGCCATGGACAGCCGGATGGACTTTAACAAGAGCGATCGGGACCAGATATTTGGAACTTTCAGCTGCATCAGCGACCCGATATTCCTGCCCGGACCGTTCGGGGGAATTGCGGATGGCGGAGCTTTCCAGCAGGGCGAGCAGGATGCGAAGTCCATTTTGGGAGCGCTCAGTTATACGCACATCTTCTCCCCGAGCCTTGTTAATGAAGTGCGGCTGGGAGAAGACCGCCTTCACGCCACGCGCTACGGGCCTGTGGGGACTCAACTTGGCATCCCGGCCCAGTTCGGCATCCAGGGCATTGGGCAGGTGGCGGAAAATGGCGGCTTGCCGGCTATTACCATCGGCAACCTGAACACCCTTGGTTCAAATCCCTATCTGCCCTCGGATGAAATCACCCAGACCACGCAATTAACCGAGAACCTGACCAAAATCTACGGGAAGCACAGCTTCAAAATGGGCATGGAGTTTCAACACATCAAGTTCTCGACACTTCAGCCGGCTTGCTCGCACGGTTGCATCGACTTCAACGGCACATTCGCAGGTGTCGGAATGGCTCAGATGGAGTTGACGCCCACCGCGTCGAGCATCCCGGGCGGCCTGGATAACGTCGGCGGCTCCGATGACATCTACATCTCGAACTTCTCGCCTACCGATGACGGCCACAACTATTGGGCCGCGTACTTCCAGGACGACTGGAAAGTGACCCCCAAATTGACGCTGAACCTCGGCCTGCGTTGGGACCACTTTGGCCAGATCGAGGAGAACCACGGACGGCAGGCCAACTTCGTCCCCAATGTGACTCCCGGAGGTCAAGCGGAGTACCTGGAGCCCAACAACGGGAAAAACCAGGCGATCGTGGTCAATTCGACTTTTCCCACCGGGTTGGCCAAGGATAACATCGCGCTCAAGTATATCGGCAACTTCGGCCTGGCCACCACCCAGAACGATAACTTCGGCCCGCGCATCGGCGTTGCCTACCGGGTGCTGCCGAAGCTCGTCTTGCGAAGCGGCTTCGGCATCTTTTACAACGGATTCGAAAACGCCGGATACGGGCCCAACATTGGCGAGAATTATCCCTTCCAGTTCACGATCGGCTACTCCAACCCTAACGGTGGAACACCCATCACCGTCCCCAGAGCCACCGGCGGCGACTGCCTCCGAGGCGCCACCCTCGAGCAATCGTTCGCCTGCATTCCCCTCGATCCCTCTCTAATCGATACAGAGGGGCTGGGGCTCGAAGGTCTCCAGTACAACTGGAAGACGCCTTACACGCTGGGTTGGAACTTCACCCTGGAGTACGAGATTACGCCCAGCATGACCCTAAACATAGGGTACGTCGGCAACGCCACGCGCCACCTGGATGAGGATCCTGGAGCGAATTCGGAGCCGGAGATCGAAATGAATCCCCTCGCCCCCACTTCACTTGCCGGCAGTGCCGAGCCCTTCCCGGACTTCGGTGGCGGGGGCAGCTATCAGATGAGCGCAGGAAGCAGCTACTACTCGGGCCTCCAGACAAGCCTCGAGAAACGTTATTCGAACGGCTTGAACTTCCTGGCCACCTATACCTGGGCCCACTGCCGCAGCGACGCGGGCGACCTGCTGAACGGCGGCGCCGTTTACAACCGGGCAGCTTGGGTTCAGGGGATTGGGATTCAGCACGATTACGGCGACTGCGACTTCAACATCTTTGACGTGTTCCATTACAGCGGCGGATACCAGCTTCCCTTTGGCGCCGGCAGTAAATTCCTTTCACATGCCAACGGCATCACCAACCAGATCGTCGGCGGTTGGAGTTTCATCTGGAACGCTACGCTCGAGGGTTCCGGGACAGAGCCAATTCACGAACAACGGACACCCTGTGGACGGTTTCTGGAACCCGAACGGCTTCACTCAGCCCTGCCCGGCTCCGGGCTTTTCACAGCCCTCCAGGTGCACTCCGGTCACGACCTTGCCCAGCATTGCTGTATCGGGCGCGAACATCGCTCCCTGCACTCCCGTCTCAGCTTGCGTCGGGCTTCTGGGGGGAACCATCGGTCAGACCTCCGGGCCCGCCATCGGCCGGCTCGATTTCTCAACCTTCAAAAACTTCCGTTTGAATGAGAGATCGCACCTCGAATTCCGGGCGGAATTCTTCAACATCACCAACCACCCGACATTCAACGCTCCCGGATTCGGCGGGAACGGCGTAGTGGCTGTCTCGGGGGCCACGAACTTCTTCAACACCAACTTCGGCAAAATTGGTTCCACGCGCTTCCCGTTCCTCGACCCGCGCCAGATCCAGTTTGCTTTGAAGCTTTACTTCTAGAAAGGCCGAAGAACCAAAAACTAGGGCGCCCCAATCCATCGGGGCGCCCTTGTGTTTCGGAGCGCGGGCTTCCAGCCCGCATTAAGGAAGAGAAGAGAGACAAGAGCGGCCAGGATGGCCGCGCTCCCGGAGGCTAGACATCAACCCGCCCAAAGGATGGCATTCCCGGGGCTATCTTCCCCACTTTGACGGCGGAAGCATCCCGCAAACCGTTACCTTCCGCTTGGCCGATGCTCTTCCCCAAGCCCTTCTGGACCGTTGGGAGAACGAACTGGCCACGATGCCCGAGGCAAGAGCTTCGGTCGAGCGCCGGCAACGAATCGAACATCACCTGGATTCCGGCGCCGGCGAGTGTTGGCTTTCACGGCACGAGATTGCGGCGACCGTGGAAGACGCTTTGCTCTATTTCGAGGGCCAGCGTTATGAGCTGGAAGCTTGGGTTGTTATGCCCAACCATGTGCACGCTTTGCTCACTGCGATGGCAGGCCACACGTTTGCCGAGATTCTCCACTCCTGGAAGTCGTACACGTCGAACGCAGCCAACCGGTCGCTAGGCAGAACTGGAGTGTTTTGGTATCCGGATTACTTCGACCGCTTCATTCGCGATGAGAAGCATTTCCTGCATGCCATCGAGTACATTGAAATGAACCCTGTGGCGGCAGGGCTATGCCTGCGCCCGGAAGATTGGCCTTACTCCAGCGCACGCTTCCGGCGGAGCGCGGGCTTCCAGCCCGCACCATAAGGAAGTGCGGCCAAAGAAGGTGCGGCCAAGATGGCCGCGCTCCCGGCCGCCCAGATACAGACAAAATGACCACGTCGCGCGCCTTCGAACCTCCGGTTTTACCCTTTTCCGCATTTTCCGCTTGACAGCCCTTCGGATCGATGATAGCCTATTAAGATGGTCTTGTTGGAGACATTTTGTCGTAGGCCAGCGCCATTATGCGCGGAGGCCCGCGAGCAGTCGGAACGGCCGTGGCGCAACGGGGAAGCAGACCACTACAAAAAATGGAAAATAGTGGGAACGAAGCTAAGAAGTACTTGAAAACAAAGGAAAATCACTTTTTAAATGTCGCAGATTACGCGCGTTTTGCACACAAATTAGCACTTATTTGACCCCAAAAGAAGCAAAAAACGCCATCTTTTGCGAAAACGAACCGAAGCTTACGAGCTCGAAAACGAGCAGACGCTTGGACAAGCAGTCGGCTAGACGGGAGCGCCACCACTCCCATCGATTCGTGGGTGGAGCATACGTCCCGGCGCGCTCAGCCAGGATGTATGCGCCTTCCTCGACTCAGGAAGGCGCAGGCATAAGATAGAACGGCGCAGGGGGTATTTATGCATCCAAAAGTAGTCCTGCGACTGAGGTGGGTTGGAGTTTGGGGGTTGGCCTTCTATCTCACGCCGCTTTCGTTCGCGCAAGATCCGGCGCAGGATCGCATCGTGCAGGCGATCGACAACGCTTCGCGCGTCACACTCCAGGGCGACGTCCGCCCGATGTTCCGGCCCGAGAACGACCTGGGACGGGTTGACGGCTCCCTCAAGCTCGAGAACATCTCCTTCAGGTTCGCGTTCACGCGGAGCCAGCGGGCCGCGCTGATGGCGCTTCTGGACGACCAGCAAAATCCCTCGTCGCCGAGCTTTCACCGTTGGCTGACGCCGGAACAGTTCGCGGACCGATTCGGCCTCGGCCGGGATGACATGAACCGGGTCGTGGCTTGGCTCGAGGGGCAGGGCTTCACCGTCACCTGGAAGGCACGCAGCCGCACCTGGGTTTCTTTTTCGGGGACAGCAAGTCAGGTGGAAGCCGCTTTTCGAACCGAGATTCACAATTTCTCCTTCCACGGAGAAACGTACTATGCCAACGCCACGGAGCCTTCCGTGCCCAGCGCCCTGGCGGACGTAGTGCTGGCCATTAGCGCCTTGGACAATTACCCTCTCCGCCCGGCCGGCACGGTCCGCAAGGTGAGCCCGGGTCTCAATCCGGCGTTTACCTCTCACATCAGCGGAAACACCTACATCGCCCCAGCCGACTTCGCTGTTATCTACGATCTCAACAGCCTATACTCCGCCGGAATCGACGGCACGCGGCAGTCAATCGCGGTGATGGGAGAAACCGGCCTTTACAGTGACGGCAGCGGGGCCTATAGCGATATCACGGCCTTCCGCAGCGCCTCAGGCTTGCCCCCGAACTTGCCCCAAGTCATCTTGATTCCCGGTGCAACGGACCCTGGTGTCGTTTCAGATGCTATCGGTGAGGCGACTGGAGACGTTGAGTGGG
This sequence comes from Terriglobia bacterium, assembly GCA_050010015.1. Classification (GTDB taxonomy): domain Bacteria; phylum Acidobacteriota; class Terriglobia; order UBA7540; family UBA7540; genus CAVROP01. The sequence continues at coordinate 7,519 of JBEKLY010000286.1, read as the reverse complement.
CGGGCGCGGTGGCCAGGAATGCCACGATCATTTTCGTGAACGGAGGGGCAAATGGAGTTGGCAAGGCGTTGCTGTATGCCATCGACAACAAGACGGCCCCGGTAATCAGCATGAGCTACGCAGAGTGCGAACCGGACTTGGGTTCCGCGAACGCTGCTGCATTTACGAACTCGGCCCAGCAGGCGAACGCACAAGGACAGACCATTGTGGCCGCTGCCGGCGACGCCGGAGCCGCAGCTTGCGAAGGCGGCCTTTCGTCCACCGTCGCCACGACCGGCTTGGCAGTAAATTGGCCGGCAGATGTGCCCAACGTTACCGGAATGGGCGGGACGGAATTCAATGAAGGGTCGGGAGTATATTGGACAGCGGATACTAACGGCGTAGATGTTTCCCCCTCTGCCCTATCCTATATCCCGGAGATGGCCTGGAACGAAACTTCCTCGCCCTTAAACGTGCAACACGTGCTTTGGGCAGGGGGAGGGGGAGCCAGCGCTTATTACTCCAAGCCGAGTTGGCAAACCGGGACGGGCGTGCCGAACGACTCTGCCCGCGACGTGCCTGACCTTTCCCTTAATGCCGCGCTCTTTCACGATACAAACTTGCTCTGCATCCAGGGTAGCTGCGTCAACGGATTCCGTGACAGTCAGGGGGACCTGATGGCTGGGGCCGGAACCTCCGCGGCGGCGCCCTGCTTTGCGGGGATGGTGGCCCTCATCAACCAGAAGATGAACACGCCGGACGGCCAGGGCAACATTAACCCTGTCCTCTATTCCATGGCAGCCACGACGCCCGCGGCCTTCCACGACATCACCACCGGCAACAACATCGTGCCCTGCTCGGAAGGCTCTAAGGACTGCCCTGCCACCGCGCCCTTCCAGCTCGGCTATAACGCGGGCGCCGGTTACGATCTGGCGACGGGCCTGGGCTCCGTTGATGCTTTTAACCTCGTTGAGGCGTGGGGCTCGTCGGTTGCCGGAAACCTGCCCGCTCCCACCTTGACCACACCCGCTAACGGCGCGGCAGGCGTGGCTCTCGCCCCTGACTTCGGTTGGACGAACGTGGCTGGTAATGCCGGTTACCGTATCCTGATCGCAACCAGTCCCACCGGCCTGCCCACCAACCCCGCAACGACCACGTGTGATGCCTGCGCGATTGTCGACGAGACCAACACGAATTCGAACTCCTACACTCCGCCCGGCGCTCTGGCCTCCGGCATTTACTTCTGGCAGGTGCAGGCCCTCGAGCCCTCCTCGAGCGGTGGAACGGCTGCATGGTCGAACATTTCGAGCTTCACTACGAGCGGCTCGGCCCTTGCGGCGCCGGCGCTCGCGGCGCCCGCCAATGGAGCGACAGGGGTCTCAGTGCCGCCCACTTTCAGTTGGGGCGCCGTGGCAGGGGACGCGGGCTATCTCTTATTCATCGCCAAGACGCCCGGTGTACTGCCCACAAATCCAGCCGTCGGGAGCTGCGAAGGTTGCTCAACGGGCACAAAAGTCAACACCACCTCTTATACTCCGCCCAGCCCTCCGGCGGCGGGCTACCTTGCTGCTGGAACTTACTATTGGCAGGTCAAAGTATTGTCGTCTTCGAGCGGTGTGTACGGGGCTTGGTCGAGCGTTTTCAGCTTCACGACCGTCCCTGCAGATTTTTCGCTCAGCGTTTCCCCTGGCACTTTGACGGTGACACCCGGCGGCAGCGCCACATCCACGCTCACTTTCACGCCGATCAACGGCTTTTTGGGCAGCACCGTCGCCTTCTCCTGTAGCGTGTCCAGCGCGCTGGCTGGAGTAACCTGCTCAGTCGGAACGCTCGGGAGCAACAACACCGCCACAGTGATGATTGCCGCCTCCTCCGCTGCGTCGAGTTTCCCTGCGCTCGAAAAGATTCGCCCACAGAACCCGGGCGCGACGCAGGCTCTGGTTGGGGCGTGGTTGCTGCTGGTGTTCATGATCGTCCTGAATGGGGGTCGCTCGCAAACCCTGCTGCGGAGGGGGTGGGTGCGGCAGATCGCGTGGGGTGCGGCGTTGACGGTGGCGCTTGCGGGCCTTAGTTGCGGAGGCGGCAGCGGCGGTGGCGGTGGGGTGAGTCCGCCGCCCTCCGAATCCGGGACCGTCACGGTCGAAGGCACAGGGCCCGGCGCAAGCCATAGCGTTACGATTTCCGTGAGTGTGGATTAATCTCGTTCGCTTTGGGGTACGAAGCAGGAATGCTGTCGAATACACTGGCTTGCAATACGAAGATCGTGTCGGCCGCGCGCCTGCCAATGGCGCTCCTGCTCGTCTCTGTGGCTTGCGGCCCTCCGGTCGCGGTAAGCCAGACAGCTAGGCTATCGACTCGGGAGCTCGACCGCGAATTCCAGTCCGCGCTTGCCGACTTCAACTCCGGCCAGTACGCCGCCGCCCGGCAGGAGCTTGAATCGCTCGTCAAAGCGCTGCCCGGGAGTTTCGAGATTCAGGAGTTGTTGGGACTGGTTTGCTCCGCAGAAGGTCAGGATGAGAACGCTGCGACGCCTTTCGAGCAGGCCGTCCGGCTGCGTCCGAAATCCGGCGAGGCCCGGATCAATCTGGGCACGAACCTTGTGCGGCGGGGAAAGATGGCGCTCGCCGAGAATGAATTCAAAGAGGGCGCCCGACTCGAGCCGGAGAGTTTCGACGCCAACCGCAACCTGGGCTCGTTTTACCTGCGAGGGGGAAGAATTGCGGCGGCCGTTCCCTATCTTGAAAAAGCGCGGCTTCTGAATCCCGCCTCGTACGATAACGGCTACGACCTGGCGCTCGCCGATGAGGAGCTAGGGCGCTTGCCGGGAGCCCGGCACGAGATTCAGGAACTCCTGAAGCAGAGGGACACCGCCGAGTTGCACAACCTGCTGGCCGGGGTTGAAGAAAAGGCCGGGAACTACGTGCCCGCCGCGAACGAATATGAGAAGGCGGCGCACCTGGACCCGAGTGAACCGAACCTGTTTGATTGGGGTGGCGAACTTCTGACGCATCAGACGCCTGATCCTGCCGCCGAGGTTTTTTCCGAAGGGCTGAAACGCTATCCGAACTCTTCGCGGCTTGCGATCGGACTCGGGCTCGCCCTTTACTTGCGCGGACGATATGACGAAGCCGTGCAGGCGCTCCTCGAAGGTATTAGCTTGGATCCTTCCGACGCGCGCGCCTACTACTTCTTGAGCAAAGCGTACGAGCAGGCGCCAGGCTTGGCTGACCAGGTGGTCGAGGCTTTCCGCCGTTACGCGGAACTGCGCCCGCGCGATGCGCTGGCCACTTACTATTACGCAATCAGCCTTTGGAAGGGCCGGCGGTCGGAAACATCCCCAGCGCACCTCGATGAGGTTGAGTCCCAGTTAAAGAAAGCCCTCGCGCTCGACCCTTCGCTGCCGGATCCGCATCTCCAACTTGCGAACCTTTACTCCCAGCGCCGCCAATATGCTGAGGCAGTGCCTGAATATCAGCAAACGCTTAAGCTCTCCCCGAATATCCCCGACGCCCATTTCCGGCTCGGCCAGGCTTACGTTCACCTGGGCAAACAGGACTTGGCCGAGAAGGAATTCCAACTCCATAAGCAGCTCTATGAGCGGCGTCTGGCGGAAGAGGATAAGCAGCGATCCGAGATTCTCAAGTTTGTATATTCGATGAAGGAAGAATCGAAAACGGAAACCGGAAAATAGAAATTGGAAAATGGAAACTCGAAACTGGAAACTAGAGGCTGTTTGAAAACCGCACGGCAGAGGAGAAATTACTGAATGCCGTCCAGGATCCCCGGCCGCCGCTCGAGCCCTCAGCCCCGCAGGGGCTGGACATGAGTAGCCGGGGGCAACGCCCCCGGAAACGTCGCCCCCTCTCCCCCTTTCCCCTCTCCCCGCCTACGGGGAGAGGGGTGCCGAAGGCGGGGTGTGGGGGGTCGGGTCCGGGGGTTTCACCCCCGGCTACTCAATTCCCTCCCCTCCGGGGAGCACGGCTTCACGCGTAGTCAACCATCCCTGTTGCAATCGAGCACAGAGTGTTTTGAAACAGCTTATATGCATTTTAGGTTGGAAAGCACAAAGCTGGAAATGAAGAATACCCGGTGGGTCGCCGTTTTCCGTTTTCCAATTTCCAGTTTCCACACTCACGCGATCCAGGCGCGCAGGGCATCCGCGAAGTGGTCGAGCGTAACCGGGGATGTTTCGTGCCCGAGGGGGAATTCCTGGGGAGCAACAACGTAAGCTTCGGAAAGGCTCTCGGCCAGACACACGCACGCGGTCGAGTGCTGGTATTCCTCGTAGCGGTTGGCGGCCAGCCAAACGTACAGTGAGAGCATCTCGGCATCGATGGCGCTGCCCGGTAAGTCCGGGACGGGAGGGAGAGGATTCAGCTTCTCGGCATTCTCAAATACCAGCACGCCAGTAAACGGCTTTGGCTTGTTGCGAACTCCGAACTGCGCCACCAGGAAAGAAGGGCGCGCGCGACGTAGCGCCTCCGAGGCTGCCCATTCCACGAACGAGTTTCCGAGCAGCAAGGCGCCGTTCCCGCTGAGGTAAAGCGAGCGCAGGAACTCCCGGATCGCGGGGTTTGCCGCCACTTCCTCCGGACACCACGGCGTGACCTCGACTTTGCGCAGATAATCGAACACCGCGTCCGCGTCGGTGAGGTCCTTGCGCATGGTGTTCATCTCGTGCGCGAAGCTCTCTCGGAAGGAAGCCAGCCTGCCGTAACTGAGCAGGATGGCGGGCGGGGCCGTGGACCCGGCAGGTCCACCCGTTCGCAGATAATCGACCAGGCTGGATTCGGCGTCACACACCCAAGTGTCCGCAAGCGGCGAGTCCGGGCGGCGCAGCACCACATCCAAGAGCCCTCCGGCCCGCGCTCCGGCCGCTCCGGGTAAGCCTCCCAGAAGAGTTTGTGCGGGACTTTGATCCGCGCCAGATGACGGCACTTCGAGTTTCAGCGGGCGTCCGATTCCTTGCCACTTCGACCAGACTGTATCCGGATCCAGCGGAAGGGGCTTGGGGAGGATCAAGAAAATCAGCCGGCCTCCCGTCTTGCCGGCGGCGGTCCGCGTCTTCGGTCCGTGCTGATCAACCACGTCGAAAACCGCCTGCACAGCCTTCCGCCATTCCTGGAAGTACGGTGAGCGTGCCAGAAGAGACGAGTTCTCGATAGTCTGTTCATTGGTGGAGAACTCCTTCCAGTGGCGAAGCCCCATCTTATCTTCGAGTGCCACGACGTCCCGGAACAGGCTGGAAAACTCCTCGTCGCTCAGGCCGGCCACGTAAACGATCAGGCGCTCGACCGACTGCCGTTCGTATGGAAACAGGTGGTCCCACTCGCGCAGATGCTGATTGGTGAAGGGAAGGAAGGTCTGCGGCAGGCGCTTGAGCAGGCCTCTCCTCAAGGCATCCTGAACGTCTTCCGGCAGCTTTTCCTCGGGTCGCATTCGAGCTCCCAACTTGCTTGGGGTTCCGAGGGAACGCCCCTCGTTCCCGGGCTACGGACCGGAGCCCTGCGTCATTTATTCTATGCCCCACCCAAGCGTTTTTCAATCAGGCTGCGGTAGTGTCCGAATTTGAATGTAGCGCCGACCTTCAGAGCCTGCCCTGAGCGGAGCGAAGGGTCGGCAAATGCTGGCCTAAAGGCCAGCGCTACGAATCATATTGAGACTCGACCCGCGCCAACGTTCTGAGAGTGCTCCGCCGGTGGAAGCGATGCGCACCGCGACAGCCGCCCTACGCTCCGTGACCGTGTTCTTAGTGTTAGAATTGGTTTCGATAAGTCGCGGAGTCAGGGATTCCAATGGGCGGGACAAACGATTTCCGGACTCGAAGCGTTTCACGCGGGTGTACAGGTCGTGATGAAGCCGTAAGTCGCCCCCAATTCCGGCCTTCCATCAGGGACGTGAAGGCGCACGCCAACCTGCGAGGCTGGCTGCTCGCATTTTTGATAGGTACGGCAACCCTCGGCGCAGCTGAGAAAGGCGCATTGACGGGGACCATCGTTGGACCTTCGAAGCTCCCGATCGTCGGCGCGAAAGTCACGCTTACCGCAGGCGACGGGAGCCGGCAAACCGTTACAGCGGATCAGAACGGGCGTTATTCGTTCACCTCGGTGGAACCCGCCAGTTACACGCTGGTTGTGGAGGCTGCGGGGTATCGGCTTGACAGGCGGACCGATGTGCGGGTTCGGGGCGGGATCTCGACCACTGTTGACTTGCTTCTAGCCGTGGCCGGCCCTCCGCAGTCCAATCCGGAGTCCCCGCTTGCACAACCGTCGGGCTTTTACGACGATGCTCAATTGAAGGCCAGCGGGGTCCAAACCACGATTGACGCGGCCGGGTATTCGTCCCAAGCGCAAAGCCCGCGACGTTTGTTAAGCGAGGGTCCAAGCCTTTCCGGAAACCCGCTTTCTTCCCGAGCGACGGAAACCCGCAAATCCACAGAAGCAGAGCAAAGGCTTGAGGAGACCGTTAGAACCCATCCCGACGATTTCACTGCCAATCATCAGCTTGGCGAGTATTACCTTGCAAATCCCGCCGCCGCCGTGCCTTATCTCGAAAAGGCAGAAGAGCTGAAGCCTGGAGACGCCTCAAACGAATTTGACTTGGCGCGCGCTTATCTGGGAACCAAGAACGGGGCGAAAGCCCAACAGCTTTTGCACGACTTAATCCGGCGCAATGACACCGCCGAATACCACAATCTACTCGGTCAGGCCGATGAAGCTCTAAACGATCCCGCTTCTGCGCTTAAAGAATTTAAGCTTGCCGCGCAGATGGACCCGAGCGAGCAGAACACGTTTGACCTGGCGAACGAGGTGCTGCTCGCCAGCAATAGCAATGGACCCGCGATTGAGGCTTTTACGCGAGGCGTCACACTCTTTCCAAATTCCGTCAGGATGTACATTGGACTCGGCATCGCCCTTTACGCGCGCAATTCTTACGACGCGGCAATTGAGGCGCTATGCCACGCTTCGGACCTCGACCCCTCGGATCCCCGGCCTTATGTGTATCTCGGCAAGATGTACAACGTTTCGAACGGTCACGCTGATGAGGTCGCGAAGCGCATCGAGCGCTTCATGGAGACAAATCCGGACAACCCGCTTGCTTATTACTATGCCGCTCTTTGCCTGTGGAAAGGCGCTCGTGACGACAAGTTAAGCGTCGACGAGGCGCGGGTTGAAGCGTTGTTCAAAAAATCGCTGGCGCTCGACCCGCGACCGGCGGACACGCATCTGCAACTCGGAATCCTCTACGCCGCTCAGCATCGCGAGCAGGACGCCATCTCGGAGTTCGACGCGGCCATCCGCTTGAAACCTGACGATCCCGATGCCCACTACCACTTGGCGCAGGCCTATTTCCGCACGGGCGACAAAGAGCGCGCCCAGGCAGAATTGCAGATTTACGAGAAGCTGCACACGCACTAGGCCGAAGTTCCCCTGACAATTAGGCCGAACCTCCGGGTCAACCCTTGATTACGCACGGCTTGGCAGGATCGTGATTTTTATTATGTTCCCATGTAATTGCAAATATTATGCTTGACAGTGGC
>JBEKLY010000285.1:0-10358 GCA_050010015.1 Terriglobia bacterium | reverse complement strand
CCGGTCACTTCGGCCTTGCGGTCAAGGACTATGCTCATTCCACCGCCCCCAATCGCAGATTCCCCGATCTGATTACCCATCGCTTGCTGAAAGCGGCAATGGCGGGAAGCGCCCAGCCCTACGAGAATGACGAATTGGCAGCGCTCGCCCAGCACTGCACCGAGGAGGAAAACGCGGCGAAAAAGGTGGAACGTCAGGTCGCTAAATCCGCGGCGGCAATTATGCTAGAATCGAGGATCGGAGAGCAGTTCGATGCCATGGTCACCGGCGCATCGGACAAAGGCACGTGGGTCCGTCTTCTGCATTTACCCATTGAAGGAAGACTGGCGAGCGGTTTTGAGGGCATGGACGTCGGCCAGCAACTCCGTGTGCAACTGGTGCGCACGGATGTGGAGCGCGGCTATATTGACTTTAAGAGAGTTGCGTAGGGAGCTGCGTACTGCCGAGTGACGAAGGGGTCACCCAGACCCGGCCCACAAGCCGGCTCGTTTTATTTGAAGGATTCAAGAGTACCCTATTTGACTATTCGCAACTGGACGCGCGAACCGTCCGCCCCGCCCACATAGATCCGTTCCGTTGCCTTTTGAAAGTCGGTCGGGGAAGCCTTGGGTATCTCCGTGAACTTCTGCGGATTCCGGTCTGTCAGCGGGAACCAGGAACTCTCGACTTGTATCATGATGCGATGTTCCTGGCGCCAGGTATGCCCGATGTCGGGCAGCAGGAACGTGATGCGGTCCGGCTGGTTGGGCGCGAATGGCGCCGGTCGCTCGAAGCTCTTGCGGAATTTGCCTCGGAAGGGCTCGCCCCGGATCCGTTCTTCATACCCGCCCATGGGTGTCGAACTTGCGCCACTGGTTCATGCCGGTTTGAAACACCCGGGCCTTGGGGAGCTTTCCATCGCCCCGGCCCTTCAGGTAATAGAGAAAGAACGGTAGCTCGATGTGTTCTTTCCCGCCCTTTCCGCTGAGCATCTCGACCGTGATGGAAGCGATCAAGGTGGTGTCGACGCATCGCATGAATGCGGGGAGAAGAGAATCGGCTCTGCTGTGGCAGCCGCGGTTTTTTGGCCGCGCGGTGCGGACGATGAAGGAGTATTACGAGAAGGTCGAATACATTCACCTCAACCCGGTGCGAGCGGGGTTGGTGGAGCGCGCTGAGGACTGGCCGTGGTCGAGCGCGCGAGCCTACACGGGGTGGCTGAGCGGGACAGTCAGCGCGCCGGGATCATTCTAGCGCCAATGATGCCCCGTTTGCCCTGAGACTGCGACTTTTTCCACAGTCGCTCGGCCGCCGAGTGGCGCCGGTCGCCAGTGCGCTTCGAGCAATTGCGGCTTGCGCGGATGGCTAACAGCCGCCTTTCCATTCGGTTGCCGGGGGAAACTTGATTAGGCTTGCGTTTTTGGCCGACGGCGTGCTCCACTTGTAACCATATTATGACTGGTGCCTTAGAAGCTCTATTTCAGCCCACAGAGGTCCGAACCCGAAAGGGGCGGAAACTCGAGGTGCGGGCGTACACTTGCCAGGACTTCCCTGCACTCGTCGAAATGTATGCGGGCTTCGAACCCAAACGCGTGGCCCAAGGCCTGCCACCGCCGGACCTTCCGCGCATTACCGGCTGGCTCGAGCAGCTTCAAAAGAAGTCTTACCAACTGCTGGCATTTGACGGCCAGAAGATTGTCGCCCACGCCATCCTTTGCCCCATCCGCCAACCCGAGATTGAGTTCACCATCTTTGTCCATCAGGACTATCGGGAGGAAACGCTGGGAACCGCGATGAGCGAGCAGTCGCTGGCCTGGTCGCTCGAAATGGGGTTCAGCAAGGTTCTTCTTACCACGGAGTTTTCCAATTACCGCGCCATCGGCCTCTTCCGTAAACTCGGCTTCCACACCTCGAGCAGTTACGGCGACGAATGTGAGATGGTCGTCGATCTTCTCGCGGAGCCTAAAGCCCAAGCTGCCTAACGCTGTGGTGGCGCAGTCCTACTTCGGTCTGCGCTAGCCTTTCACCGCCGGGAGGCGGATCTCGACTTCGAGTCCCTTGGGAGATCGGTTGCGGCAGTGGACCGTGCCGCCGCAAGCTTCCACGCAGGTCTTCACGATGGCCAAACCCAGGCCGACGCCGCCCGTCTCTCGCTGGCGGGCGAGTTCCGGACGGTAAAAGGGCTTGAACACTTCCTCGATTTCGGCAGGGGGTATTCCGGGCCCGCTGTCCCTCACGATAATTGAGACCATGCCGTTTTTTCCACTGGCAGACACCGAGATGGGTCCCGCGTCTCCTGCGTAGCGAATCGCGTTGCGGATGATATTCGCGAGCGAGCGCGATAGATAATCCGGCTCCGCCATCACTTCCAACTTCCCGTCGACATGAGTATCGATGCGCGCCGCATTGCCGGCTTCCCTTTGCACAACTTGCCCTACGGTGTCAGCCACATTGACGCGAGTAAGAGCGGTCGTGGATGCGTTCATGCCTGCTTTGGAAAACGACAGCAGTTCGTTAATCAGCGCCGACATCTGTTCGACCTCTTCCTGCACGCCCAGGACGTACTCCCTCTGGTTATCTGTCGCGCGCTGTTCCAGAACTCCCAGCCCCGCCTGAATGCGAGAGATGGGGGAACAAAGCTCGTGAGCAATGTCGCCCAGAAAGCGCCTTTGGCCATGCACGTATCCCGAGAGGCGTTCGGCCATATCGTTGATCGCCTGGCTCAGTTGGCCGAGTTCATCGCGGCGCTGCAGGGACAGGCGAGTATCAAACCGCCCTTGGGCGATCGCCCCTGTGGCGCTGGTGAGTTGAGAAATCGAGCGCGTCAGGCCACGGATGAGCGGCAGCCAGCATGCCACACACAACAGAACAACCACAGCGACCGCAACCAGCCAAGGCTTGTAGTCGAAAAGCAGGGGATTCGTCCACAGCGACGAGAACCTCCAAACCAGCGTTCCATGAAGCGGCCTTCCCGCCGGCTCGCCCCAAACCGGGATTCGCACCCCGACCCAAAAGCTGGTGGGAGCGGTGGTTTTGGTGAGGAATACGGGAGGAGGCGGAGACATTAGCTCCAACCGGCCCGGCTTCGGACCTCCCATGGCCTCATGACCATGCGGCGGAGGTTGGTCGCTTCGAATCGAGTCCAGCACGCTGGAGGGCAGCTCGATCGATGGCCCCGCGAGCTGCGAGCCGTCGTTTATAAAGAGGTAACACACGCCGTGGTTCGAAGCAGCGGATTGCGCCAACAATCGGTTCCACTCTGCTCGATCCGTCCCCGGCAATTCCAGGGCAATAAGGCGGGAGATAGCCAGGATGCGATCACGTCCGGGAGAGAGCAGCACCGAGCTAAGGTCGGCACGGTATTGCACGCGCACAAACACCACGAACACCAGCCCCAGCAGCACCACATTAAGAAAGGAAAGCAGCAGGATCTTGACCGAAATCGAGGCGCGTGTCTTCAAGCGAGCACCTCCGAGCCGGGTTTTCGCAGCATGTAACCGGCGCTGCGCACGGTCGCGATGAAGCGTGGAGACTTGGGATCATCCCCGAGCTTCCTGCGCAAGGAGGAAATGTGCACGTCAATGGAGCGATCAAAAACATCAAAATTCCGGTCCGCAACTTCGTTCAGGAGCTGCTCGCGCGTGCGGACGCGCCCCGCCGACTTGGCCAGCGACAGCAGCAAATCAAACTCCACCGCCGTCAGTTGCAGAGGTTGGTCGTCCAGCGCCGCCGTGCGCGCTTCCGGGTCCACATGCAGATCGCCGACCACGATTGCCGGCAGGCGATCCTCCGTCTCAGTGCGAGCAATCATGGAGCGTCGCATCACAGCTCGGAGCCGCGCCAGCAGCTCGCGCGTCGAAAACGTTTTGGGCAGGTAATCATCCGCTCCCATTTCAAGCCCGACAATTCGATCCGCCTCTTCTCCGCGGCCGGTCAGCATCAACACCGGAACGCGGGACTTTTCACGCAAGCGGCGAAGCACGTCGAAGCCGTTCATACCCGGCAGCATGACGTCGAGAATCACTGCTGAAAAACTATCGTGCAGCGCGACCTCGAGGCCCTCGGGTCCCGTGTATGCGGCGCTCACCTCGTATCCCAAAGGTTCCAGGTAATCGCGGATGAGCCGGCAGAGTTTGCGGTCGTCATCAACGATGAGAACCTTGATGCGTGCGTTCGAGGCGCTTTCAGATTGGCCTGACATGGCGCGACCTGCATCATCTTAGCACCTTGCCCTCCGGGTTCCGCCTGACTTTTACCAAATCTTTACAATTTTCCCCCTTCCTTCACACATTGCCTTTACACGGCGGGCGTGAAATGAACTTCGAAGGGAGTTTCCCGATTTTTCATGCTGGTCGTGCTCTGATTGCGTCGGGCGCGGGTCGTCTCCCCCATCCTCCGCCGGCTGGCGTCCTCAAGGCGGAACGGACCAATGCCCCCCTGGGGGGCTGTGGGGCCCTCAGGCGGGCGGGGAGACCTAAGGGAGGTCTTAAAATGCGTAATTCTTGGAAATGCCTGCAAGGGATGTTGGCGATATTAACGCTCTGCTCCGTGGTTTCTTCGGCCTTTGGACAATCCGCCACGGCGGGTCTACGCGGCCAGGTCACCGACTCTTCGGGGGCCGCCGTCCCTGCCGTCGCGGTGACGGCGGTCAGCGCGAGTGGAGCCGCGCGAGAGGTGCAGACTGACGAAGAAGGCCGTTACGTTTTTCAGAATCTGGCTCCCGGCGCATACAGTCTGCGCATTCGCGTGAAGGGCTTCGCGGATTTCAGCAAGGCAGATGTTGTGGTCGTAGCCGGCCAGGTTCAGGTCGTCGACGCGCAACTTATCGTGGCGCTCGAGAAGCAGCAAGTTACCGTTACCGACACCGCCACGCCGCTCAGCGTCAAGTCTGAGAGCAATGCCAGTGCCCTGGTGCTGAAGGGAAAGGACCTGGATTCGCTGTCCGATGACCCGGATGAGCTGCAATCCCAGCTTCAGGCCCTGGCGGGGCCGTCGGCGGGACCGAACGGAGGCGAGATCTATATCGACGGCTTCACGGGCGGCCAGCTTCCGCTGAAATCCGCCATCCGCGAGATTCGAGTCAACCAAAACCCGTTCTCGGCGCAGTACGACAAGCTCGGCTACGGGCGCATCGAGATTCTCACCAAGCCGGGTCAGGGCAAGTATCACGGTCAGGGATTTGCCATCCTCAACGAATCAGCTCTCAACTCGCGCAATCCCTTTGTGAGCCAGGAGCCAAGCTACCATCACGAGCTTATGGACGGAAGCTTCGGCGGCCCGCTGGGCAGCAAGGCATCATTCTTCTTGGATGGCGGGCGGCGGAATATCGGCACAAACTCCATTGTCAGCGCACTGGTTCTGGACTCGTCTCTCCAGCAAACGCCATTCAGCCAAGCCGTGCCCAGCCCGCATACCAACTCGAATTTCAGCTCTCGCGTGGACTACCAGTTATCTTCGAGCAACACCTTGACCGCCCGCTATCAGTTCTGGCAGGACCACAACGACAACAACGGAGTCGGCCAGTTTGCACTCGCCTCACAGGGCGTTAATACCGGACACACCGAGCACAATATTCAGATTAGCAACTCGCATGTGATCAGCGAGCGGGCCGTCAACGACGTGCGCTTTGAATTTGTGCATGACAGCAGCAACCAGTTTCCGGAAAGTTCCGATCCCACCCTGCAAGTGATCGGCGCGTTCACTGGAGGAGGCAGTTCCCAAGGTAGAGTTCTCGACACTCAGGACCACTACGAAGTTCACGACCTCACGTCGATATCGTTAGGGAAACACTACGTGACCTTCGGCGGCAGGCTTCGCGATATGAACGTCTGGGACAGTTCAGGCGGGAATTTCAACGGGGCATTCACCTTTCCGTCACTCGACGCCTATCGAGCTGCGGAAACGAGCCTCCTTGCGTGCAAGACCGCAGGGCGGACCGGTTGCCAGGCAAGCGGCGCGAGCCAGTTTACGATCACCAGCGGCATTCCGGCCGCGAGCGTCAATTGGTTGGATTTGGGTCTCTACGCCGAAGACCAGTGGCGGCTTCGTTCCAACATGTCGCTCAATCTCGGGTTGCGATACGAGACGCAAAACTCCATTCGCGACCGTTCGGATCTCGCCCCTCGCATCGGATTCGCCTGGGGACTCGGTCCCGGCCGGACCACCAAGACCGTTCTCCGCGCCGGTTCCGGCCTCTTCTACGACCGCTTCGGACAGGCCCAGGTGCTGCAGGCGGAGCGGCTGAATGGCGTGACTGAGCAGCAATACGTCGTCACCAATCCTGCTTTCTATCCCCTCATCCCAACATTCAGCCAACTGCAGCAGCTCTCTTCCAGTCAGTCAGCGCCCACCGTCTACAGGATCGGTTCGAGCCTGCGCGCGCCTTATACCATCCAATCCGCAGCCGGGCTGGAACGGCAACTTTCCAAGAACATCACGGCGTCGGTTACCTATCTCAATTCCCACGGCGTTCATCAGTTACTGACGCGGAACATCAACGCTCCTCTACCGGGCACTTACATCTTCTGCTCTGCCGGCGACTCCTCCTGCGCTCCTTCCGGCGGTGTCCGGCCTTACGGAGACGTAGGTAACATCTACCAATTCGAATCGGATGGTCTGTTCAATCAGAACCAGGTGATCTCGAACTTCAGTGTGCGCTTGGGCACCAGAGTCTCGGTGTTCGGGTTCTATTCGCTGGGATTTGCGAACGGCAACACGGCCGGCGTGGGCTCTTTCCCTTCGAACCAATATGACCTGGGGCTCGATTACGGCCGGGCCGCCTACGACGTGCGCAATCGGGTCGTGGTGGGAGGCTCGTTCTCCATGCCCAAAGGTTTCCGCCTCAGCCCGTTTATGATGACCAGTTCCGGCGCTCCGTTCAACATCACGGTCGGACAGGACCTTAACGGCGATTCCATCTTCAACGATCGGCCGGCGTTCGCCGCTGCCGGCGCCACGGGGTCGAACATCGTCGCCACCAAGTGGGGCACTTTTGATTCCGTGCCCAAAACGGGCGAGACGATCATCCCCATCAACTACGGCACAGGGCCGGGCTTCTTCGAGATGAACCTGCGCCTGAGCAAGACATTCGCATTCGGCAGAAGGGCGGAGAGTTCAACCTCTCAGGGGGGAATGCAGGGCCCGCCGCCCGGTGGTGGGAAGGGCGGCCCTCCTCCGGGTGGCGGCGGTCTTGGTCCCCAGGGGCTGAGCGGCGGTGGTGGCGGCCCAGGCGGGCCCGGCGGTCCTTTCGGCTCTGCGTCGGCCAATACCCGTTACAGCCTGACGTTCAGCATCGGCGCGCGCAACGTCTTCAACAACGTCAATCTCGGAACGCCGGTTGGCCAGCTCAGTTCGCCGCTCTTCGGCCAGTCTAATTCGCTCGCAGGTTTCTTCGCCAACGGCGGAAACCGCCACGTGGATTTCCAGGCGATGTTTAGTTTTTAGCTTTTGAAATTTGAACTCTTGAATTTCCAATTGCACCGCTGACCCATTATCGGCGGCGAAGGCTACAGACACCGCCCCACCACGGCGCGGTGCGGCGCGAGCGCGCGGGACACGGCTTTGGCATGGCTGGGGATGCAGGAAGTCACATAAACTTTTCAAGACACAACTGGCTGGCTACCGATATGTCCTCGTCGATGGCCTCCCAGTGAACGCCGAGGCCGCCGCAGATCTACTCCCACTCGTTTCTCTCTTTCGGAGTGGCGCCCAATAACCTCGGGAACCATACAAGGGAAACGGACACCCCGCGGCCATCGTCCAAAACAACCGTCAGAGCGTCATCGGACCAAGAGACCTCGACCGCCAGAGCTTCACTGCTGTCCACCAAAGTGGGCATTCCACTTCCCCAAAAACAGATTTCGGTGCTCGAGCACCAACAGTCATCGCGGTCAGGCCGAAACCATGTCCAGTGATGGACAGATAACGGCCGCAGGCTCGGCGTGTGGCAGGGCAAGCTAGTGCCCACCAGGAGATTATTAAGATGAGCTCGATATTGCCTCAGCCCGCAGCCACCGTGGTCGCCACCAGAGCCTTCACAGGCATGCGGAAGGGCGAGATCAGGGGGCTCTTATGAGAGAAGTACTACGACGACTCCATCTGGGTCAGCCAGTCCGTATGGGAGCGTTTTATCAGCGAGCCCAAGACGGAACGCCGCAGTTCACCCGTTCCGGTTATTAAGCCTTTCGCTAAAATGCTGCGAAAACACCGCTATGCCTCTGGCAAGCATGAAACTGGGTCTATTCTCGTCTCCCGGCGCGACGGGCGAGAAGGTGGCCCGATTAACATGGATTCCCTGCTCAAGTGGCGGATCAAACCCAAACTGAAAGACGCAGAAATACCCTGGCGGGGCTGGCACGCCTTCAGGAGAGGTTTGGCAACCAATCTTTACCGGCTTGGCGTCCCGGATAAGACCATTCAGGCGATTCTACGTCACTCCAAACTCTCCACCACTATGAACAGCTATGTCAAATCAGCGCCCCAGGATGCCGTAGCCGCCATGCGGGCATTTGAAAAAGCGTGCCGGAAATATGCACCCCGGTCCGGCAGGCGGAAGCATCGAGCACCGTCAGAGAGGACCGAAAATGCACCTCTGATGCACCTCAACGTAGGTTAGGTTGAATGAGATAACCCCGAAGTCGCAGGAAAAAAGTGAGAAATTGGTAGGCCTGGAGGGATTCGAACCCCCGACCCACGGTTTAGGAAACCGTTGCTCTATCCGTCTGAGCTACAGGCCCATGCTCTATTTACTTAAACTTAGAGACGGCTCGACGATCTGTCTTTGCCCATTCCTTGCCCACGGCCCTCTCCAATTTCTTCATTGCAATCTTAGTTTCCTTGCGATCAACGACGATGTAATGCGTCTCGGTTGTGGAAACATCGGCGTGCCGCAGAATCTCCTGGATAACCTTGGGTGGCACGCCAAGGCGATAGAGATTCGTACCGAGACCTCTGCGAAAACCGTGCCAACCTTTCCATCCGCCATCGAGCGCAGGGCTGAGAACGCGGCGCGAGAGATTGTCGAGATTCAGAGGGGCGCCACGGCGATCCCCGGCGAAGACATAGCCGTCGCCGCGATGGCACCCTCGATGCTGATCGAGCGCGCGCCGGAGAATGGGGATGACGGGCACGGGATTCTCGGCGCTCTCTTCGGTCTTGGTCGGCCCGACATGCGTGCGCCACACGCTGCGGACCACGCGGATTTCGTCGCCGGTGTAATCCTCCCAGCGAAGGCCGCGAATCTCGGATTTGCGGAGGCCTGTGAAGGCTGCAAGCGCAACAATTGTCCGCGCCGGTTCCTCCAGCTTGCCTAGCATCGCGTGAATGTCTTCGAGCGTGTAGTGGCTGCGCGCGGGCTTATAGCGCCGCCCCTCCGCCTTGACGCCTTGCATCGGGTTGGCGACCCGCAGCACGTCTTCCTGCCTCGCATAGGTGAAAACGGCGGACAGGAAAGCCTTCACGTGCATCAGCGTTTGGTGCGAGAGTCCGGGCGTCCTCTCAGCTAGCGCATCGAACAAATGCTGCGCATCCCTGGTATGGAAGTCGCGCATGCGAGTGGTGCCGACGCTCGTCTCAACGTGGTTTTTGAACATCTCGCGATAACCATTGAGGGTGCTCGGACGCAACTTCTTCTCGCGACCCGGAAAGTAGCGCTTCTCCACGAATTCGGCGATGGTCAGCGAACTTCCCGGCTGCACCGACCCGCTGTTGAGCGGCGACAGGATCGGATCGACCAGCGGCAGGACATCTTTCCTCGAACGGTACTCGTCTGAGTAACGCGCAAGCCTCTGGCAAACGCGGCGGCGGACGGCCTTGCCGTCTTTAATCTGGTCTTCGTAGTACCTAACGTACCAGCTTCCGTTTCGGCGGAAGACTTGTCCTCGCTGCATTGGTTTCCTGGTCGCACTCCAGAGTAAGCCAGTTTACCACAGCGGTCCAATCGAATGTAACGGCCGGCCGAGGGGATCTCATCCTAGAGTTGCTCCGCGAACCAACCAAAATCTCGCTCGCGTGGCAAATAAACCCCCCTTGGAGGGCTCTTAGGTGTACAACCTGTTTCTCCTCTCGCTTGCCTGCTAGTAAATCGCGGGGGGGCCCTCTTCCGAAGGTAAACGGTCGCGTCCTGATCCCTTTATGCACGAAAAGCAGGCGGAAGAAGTCCCAAGCCACGCGCGTCCTCGACGGAGGATGCGGTCCCGAAATATTCCTGCCAACTCTGGGCCGGCGGTGTGGAGTTTCATCGTCCAGCGTGCTGACGAGGCATACCCGCTGCGCCGCTCTCCAGAAAAGCAAGCAGAGGTTTGGGCGTCCGACCGCTTTCAAGATCGTCCAGGGCGTCGAGCAGGACCCGCCCGACGATCCCGAGGCTCACGGCGCTGCAC
>JBEKLY010000284.1:0-20320 GCA_050010015.1 Terriglobia bacterium | reverse complement strand
CCCACGGCTCACGCCGTGGGCTACTCCCTGTCGGCCCTCCGGGCCTGAATTTAGTGGCGAACGAGACCCAAATTGCCACCACTTGACCAGTTGAGGCGTTAAGTGAACGCTTATGGGGTGGCGCCGACATTGCTTTCTATGCCGGCGCTGCAGAGCGCATGCATACCAGGCAATGTATGCGCCACCCACGGACAACTGACGACTGAGAACTGACTACTGACAACTGTTCTAATTCTTCTCCGAAGGCTCGTGATGAGGAGCGTGCGGGTCCGGCTTCGCGCCACCACCCTTGGCTCGCTGGTCGCGCAGGACGGCTTTGCGGCTCAGGCGTATTTTATTACCCTCAATGGCGATCACTTTAACCAGCAACTGGTCGCCTTCCTTGAGTTCATCGCGAACGTCCCGTATGCGGTGCTCCGCCACTTCGCTGATGTGCAGCAAACCGTCCGTGCCGGGGAAAATCTCCACGAAAGCGCCAAAGTCCGCCAGCCGGACGACCTTGCCGAGATAGGTCTTGTTCAACTCCGCCTCGGCCACAAGGTCCTTGATCATCTTCAGGGCCTTTTTGGCGGCCGTTTCGTCGGTGGCGGCGACATTGACTTTGCCGTCGTCCTCCACGTCGATCTTAACGCCCGTCTCCTCGATGATGCCGCGGATCACTTTGCCGCCCGGCCCAATCAGTTCGCCGATCTTCTGGCGGTTGATGTGCAGGGTGTAAATGCGGGGAGCATACTCCGAGATCTCCTTGCGCGGCTCGCCGAGGGATTCCTGCATTTTTCCCAGCACGTGCAGGCGCGCCGTTTTGGCCTGCGCCAGCGCCTCGGCCATAATTGATGTCGTAATACCCGTAATCTTGATATCCATTTGCAAAGCGGTGATGCCGTCTTTGCTTCCCGCAACCTTGAAGTCCATATCGCCGTAGTGGTCCTCGCTGCCGGCGATGTCGGTGAGGATGGCGTATTTCTCACCTTCTTTCACGAGCCCCATGGCGATTCCTCCCACGGGCGCTTTGATGGGCACGCCCGCGTCCATCAGGGCCAGAGTGCCCCCGCACACAGTGGCCATTGAGGATGAGCCGTTGGATTCAAGGATGTCCGAGACCACGCGAATGGTGTAGGGGAATTCAGTCTCCTCCGGAACGACGGAGATCAGGGCACGCTCCGCCAGCGCCCCGTGTCCGATCTCCCGCCTGCCCGGGCCGCGCAGGAACGCGACCTCGCCCACGCTGAAAGGCGGGAAGTTGTAATGAAGCATAAAGCGCTTGAAAGCCTCTCCCTCGAGCACATCAAGCCGTTGCATGTCTTCGGCGGTGCCCAAGGTCGCGGTCACCAGCGCCTGCGTTTCGCCTCGGGTAAACAGAGCGGAACCGTGAGTGCGCGGCAGGATGCTCACTTCGCTCGAGATCTCGCGCACCTGGTCGAAGGCGCGGCGGTCAGGACGCTGGCGCTTCTCCACCACGTCGTCGCGAAAGAGGTGTTCTTCCAAGCGCCCGAAATACTGTTTGGCCAGCCGGCGCTTCTCTTCGGCATCCTCCGGGTAGGCTTCGAGCAGTTTCTCACGGATTTCGACGATTCGACGCTGGCTTTCCTGCTTGGCGTATTTTGAGGTGTCCATGGCGTCGTGGAGATCAGCCTCAACCTTGCCCTTCACTTCCTGGTACAAAGCCTCATCGAGGGCCGGCGCAACAAATTCGCGCTTCTTGATGCCTAACTTATCGAAAAGCTCCTTCTGGAGAGCCACGATTTTGCGGACCTCGTTATGACCGTACTGGAGCGCTTCCAGGATGGTCTCTTCCGAAACTTCTTTGGCCCCTGCTTCCACCATCACGACGGCGTCTTCCGTCCCCGCCACAATCAGATTAAGCAAGCTGGCCTTGGTTTCCGCATAGGTCGGATTGGTCGTCAACCGGCCTTCCACCAGACCTACCCGCACCGCCCCGACGGGCGTATAAAACGGAATGTCCGAAAGGTAGAGGGCGGCCGTTCCGGCCACCATTCCGATCACGTCCGGATTGTTGTCCGAATCCGCCGACAGGACCATGGCAATGACTTGTGTTTCATCATTGAAGCCTTCCGGGAAGAGTGGCCGCACCGGCCGATCGATCAAACGGCTGGTAAGGATTTCCTTTTCCGTGGGTCGTCCTTCACGCTTGAAAAAGCCGCCGGGAATCTTCCCCGCGGCATAGTTATATTCCCGGTAATCAACCGTTAAAGGGAAAAAGTCGATTCCCTCACGCGGCGAAGTGGTACACGCAGTGGCTAATACCACCGTGTCACCAAAACGGACCATGGCAGAGCCGTTGGCCTGCTTCGCCACCTTCCCGCTCTCAATACTCAGGGTATTTGT
This sequence comes from Terriglobia bacterium, assembly GCA_050010015.1. Taxonomy (GTDB): domain Bacteria; phylum Acidobacteriota; class Terriglobia; order UBA7540; family UBA7540; genus CAVROP01. The sequence goes on along the minus strand of JBEKLY010000284.1, from coordinate 17,974 downwards.
TCCCAGAGTAGTTTCTACTTTTTGCATCTCAATATCCTCCAAAAACGAAAAAGCGACCTACACCCGCACGGCGGGGGGTCGCTTGGCGTTGAAAACTATGTTGTAGGGAAATCCCGAACTGTCTGCTCAATACCGGCTACTTGCGGATGCCCAGCCTCTCGATGACTCGCTTATAGCGCTCCGTATCCAGGCGTTTAAGATACTCCAAAAGGCGCCTTCTTTTGCCCACCATCATGAGCAAGCCACGGCGCGAGGCGTGGTCCTTGCGATGAACGCTGAAATGCTCATTCAGATAGTTGATCCGCTCGCTCAATAGGGCTACTTGCACTTCCGGCGAACCCGTGTCCTTGGCGTGAACTCGGTAGTGCTCAATCAGGCTGCTTTTGGATTCGCTCGTTAACGGCATCCGCCTCTCTCCTCGCTTTTTATCTCTGCTATTCGACTCCTACATAATAACACGCGCCAAAAGCTTTGGCAAAACGAAATCGAGACCCGCGGCTGGGGACTAGGGCTAGGAGAAGGCAGTAGGCAGTTGGCGGTGCATTGGACAACCACCCCTAACCCCTCCTTATCAAGGAGGGAAATCGGCGGATTTTCATGCCTTCTGTGTGCCCGACAGACGGCCGGGAGGAGTGACTGCTTTCTGCTTTCTGCTTTCTGCTTTCTGCCTTCTGCTTTCACTCACTCTCCCCCACGCTTCCTTGCGTGGGCATGAGCAGGATTTCTTCCACCGTGGTTCGCGGCGGCTGAGTCAGCGCGCCAAAGACCGCCTCCGCCACATCCGACGGTTGGATCAAGTCGATGCGGCAGACGGGGAATCCGAATTGGTTGGTGAGGCGAGTGTTCGTCGATCCCGGCAGGATTCCTGTGACGCGAATCTTCAGGGGCCGAAACTCTTCGCGGAGCACCCGTGTCAGACCGAGCGCGCCGAATTTGGAAGCCGTATAGGCCGAGCAGTTCGCATAAGCATGCACGCTGGACACCGACAGGATATTCACCAGGTGGGCCGAACGGCTGCGGCGAAGCAGAGGCAAAGCGGACTGCGTGCACAAAAAGAGGGCAGTCAGGTTTGTCTCGACATTACATCGCCACTCGTCGAGCGAGGTGGACTCAAAGGGTTTGAAGGTAAACACGCCGGCGTTGTTGATCAGGATGTCAAGCTGCCCCATGCGGCGCTCCACCGTCCGGAACAGCCGCTCGACTTGCCGGGGCTCGGTGATATCCGCCTTGACCACCGTCGCGCCACCCGGGACTTCCGCACGGGCCTCGCGTAAAGCCGCTTCATGGCGCGCCACCAGCACCATCCTGGCGCCCTCGTTTCCGAGACGCTGCGCGATCGCCAAGCCGATTCCACGGCTGCCGCCGGTCACCACGATAACCTTGCCGTCGAGTTTGTTCATAGAAGTAACGAGTGACGAGTGACGAGTGACGAGCAAGGAGTCAGGAGTCAGGAGTCAGAATCGGCGGCTCGGAGCACGGGGATGCCTGGGGGATACCGAGAAATGCGGACGCTTCCCTATTCTGACTCCTGACTTCTGACTCCTGACTCCTGCCTGTCACTCGTCACTACCTGTCCCTCACCAGCCTCAGAAATTCCGACCGTGTCAACTCGCAATCCCGGAAGACTCCCATCATGTGCGAAGTGACCGCGACGGAGTTCTGCTTCTCAACCCCGCGCATGATCATGCAGAGATGTTTTGCCTCGATGATCACACCCACTCCCTGCGGTTTAATCCGTTCCATGAGCGCTTCAGCAATTTGCACGGTCAGGCGCTCCTGGATTTGCAGGCGCTTGGCAAACACATCGACGACGCGCGGAATCTTGCTCAGGCCGATCACCTTCTGATTGGGAATATAGGCCACGTGGCAGCGGCCGAAAAAGGGCAGCAAGTGGTGCTCGCATAGGCTGAATACTTCGATGTCCTTCACAATCACCATTTCGTCATAGGCCACGGGAAAAAGCGCCCCGTTGAGAATCTTGTCGAGGTCCTGGCGGTAGCCGCTGGTCAGATAACGCAGTGACCTGGCGACGCGGTTGGGCGTTCGAGTCAGCCCATCGCGCCCTGGGTCTTCTCCCAACTCGCGCAGCATGCTGTGAATCACCGACTCCAGCGGGTCGCCCTCGCTCCCTCTTTCAATATCGTTCAGTGCTGAAGTTGGGTCTTCGATCATTCTTGCCCTCTCACCAATTCATATGCTCTCTCACCACCCCCGCCCCTCCTCAGCGAGGAGGGGAATCACGGCGCTAACTCCCCTCCTTAGTAAGGAGGGGACGGGGGTGGTTGCCTTGAACAGGGCCGTGGGTCGAAACACCGCGGTCACCCTCGTATTCAAAGAAGTTCGAACTGGTCTCCTCGAGGCGCACGCGCGCCAAGCGGGCGGCGTGCAACGGGCCGCCTCCCTGCAACTTGCCGTCGAGCAGATGAAAGATCCGCTCGCAGACGTTTTCAGTCGTGGGCACACGGCTGCGGAACTCTTCCACATCCAGGTTGAGGTTCGCAAGGTCAAAACGCTCGAGCACTTCCTTCCCGACGATGCCATCCAGAGCCACAAGGTCAAAGACCATGCCGGTTTCCTGGTCAACCGGCCCCGTCACGGTGACTTCCAGCGCATAGTTGTGGCCATGGCCGAACGGGCTGTCGCATTTGCCGTAAATGCGCAGGTTCGCTTCATCGGACAGCGCCTCGCTATGCAGCCGATGCGAGGCCGAAAAGCGGTAGCGGCGGGTAAGGTAAACCATGAATTCTCTTCACTCGCGAGCGCCGCCACCTCTCATTCCCCTCCTCACCGAGGAGGGGACACAGGGGTGGTGCCGCCGCACGCCGTCTCGTTAATCTCCGTAATAATCCACGTAAAGATCGGAAGTTTCGTACAACCTTATACGATGCAGTTTGCCAAAAGTAAGTTTCGGCGCCAGCAGATTCCAGATCTCGACGGCGATGTTCTCAGTGGTCGGAATCTTGCTCGCAAACGCCGGCACTTCCTGGTTGAGGAATTTGTGATCCATCACCTGCAGCACTTCACGCTCGAGCAGAGTCTTCAGCTCTTTTAAGTCCACCACCATGCCGGTGGTGGGGTTGATCGAACCGCCAACAGTGACTTCCAGCGCATAGTTGTGCCCGTGGCCGTGAGGATTATTGCATTTGCCAAAGATGCGCCGGTTCTCTTCCGGCGAAAGCTTTGGATTGTGATAAACGTGCGACGCGGAGAACTCCGCGCGGCGAGTGACAAGAATCATCTCTGCCCCCTGGTCGAATAACGGCGTCCCTTCCATTCTACATGGTGCCACATCCGGTGAGCTATGACCGAGTTGATTAATAACGCGCTGAGGATTACCGCGCCCTCCAGCCTCCACGCCGCAACGCGCGAGTCGAATCCCAATTGGGTGACGGCTCGCAGGTAGCGCGCGTGTCGCGCCAGAATGACGACCAAACTCGACACGATCCCGGCCAGGACGATAACGCTTCTTCGACCGGATAATAAACACATTAAGAGTACGATGAAGAAAACCTGCGGCAGCAGGTCCGCGGCACAGAGATCCGCCAGGGATTTCAGAATCTTCCCCAGGCTTCTCCCGTACAGGAGATAAAGATTCTTGCTCCACCCCGCCCACATCTCGCCGAACGTGCTGTACATGCGCGTCCGGACCCACGCTGCTCCCGGCATGAAAACTACTTTCCCGCCCGCCGTCTTGACCCGCTTCGCCAGTTCTACATCCTCGAGGACTTGGTCGTGGATCGCCGCGTGCCCGCCCACGCGTTCATACACCTCTCGCCGGATCAACAGATACTGGCCATTCGCTGCCGCCGCCGGCGACGCGGGATCAGACACATCCTCGAATTTGTAAAGGCGCGCCAGGTCGACATATACAAGCGGAATGACGGCCTTCTCCCACCAGGTTGGAGTGATCTGGCCCGGCGAAAGCGAGAACAAATCTGCCCCCTCACGCTCCGCCATCTCCAGCGTTGCCGCAAGGCTGCCTGGCAGGTGTTCCGTGTCGGCATCGGTAAAGAGCAGCCAATCGCCCGCCGCCTCGCGCGCCGCCAGCGCCACGGCGTAATTCTTGCCCAACCAGCCGTCCGGCAAAGAATCGACGTGCAGTAGGCGGAGCGTTGGAATCTCCTCTTTCAAAGCCTGCGCAATCTCAGCCGTCCGGTCTTGTGAGCTATCATCCACGACGAGAATTTCCCGGACCCCCCGCTGGCCGGCCAGCGAGCGTAGCACGCGCTCGATGTTGGCTTCCTCATTGCGTGCAGGCACGATTACGGAAACCTTGCCGGGATCGCTTTCACTCATTATTGATATTATAATGAAGGGCCAGGCGATGAGCAAAAAGAACGCGGTAAAGATTCTGGTATTGGCGATCATTCTGGGCGGCGCGATCCTCGTGGCGTGGCGCATGCGGCAGCCGCACACCGTGGATATCGGGGAGACAGCGCCTGACTTCACGCTTGCCGGTCTCACGCAAGGCTCCGTTTCACTGCACGATTACCCGCGCCAGGTAGTGGTGCTGAACTTCTGGGCCACCTGGTGCCCGCCCTGCGTCGAGGAGACTCCCGGCCTCGAGAGGTTCGCCGAACAAATGCGCCGGCAGGGCGTGACCGTGCTCGGCGTCAGCGTAGATCAGGATGGAGCTGCCCTCGAGAACTTTGCCGCTGACCAGCACCTCTCGTTTCCCATCCTGCGCGACCCCGACCGCTCCATCGCCCACCGCTACGGCACATTCCAATTTCCCGAAACCTACATCATCGACCAGGATGGCCGGGTGGCCGAAAAACTCATCGGCCCCATGGACTGGCAAGACCCCCGCATCGCAACCTTCGTTCGAGAACTCGCACACAGTCCAGGGTAAGAAGAAGGCAGTAGGCAGATGGGCAGATAGGCGACAGGATTTTGCTGCCCCCTCCCTTGGGGAGAGGGTGTCGCGCTGCCGGCGCCTTCATCAGCCGGAGCGCGACGGGTGAGGGGTTCCTTAACCGGCGTCCACGAACCGCGGACCTCAAAATCGGAGGTCCGCGCTACCTAGCCTAAACCTTCAACAGGCTTCCCGGATTATCCTTAAGCACCACGCCTTCGCCGTGGCCGCCTTGATCCACGATGAGTTCGCGCAGGGCGGCTTCGTGCAGCACGTTGTTCGCGATGACGCAGTTCTGAAGGCTCTTGCACACGATGCCGTACGACGGGCTCCACACCCCCGTGCCGCCGTCGTCGCGCCCGGCGCACAGCGTGTTGCCCACGCAGGTAACGCCCTTTGCGCCCTCGATCCAGATTTGCGCAGAATCGTGGCTCGCCGCCTCGGCCAGCTTGCCGCTCCGCTTGAAGTAATTCCCGCTGATGGTGATCGAAAAGCATCCGCGGCGGCTGTTGCGCAAGGCGATTCCGCAGGTGCCCGCGCGGTCAAAGAAATTGCCCGTAATCTGGTAACCGTCAGAGCTGTCGATCACCATGTTTTCCTGGCCGTTCCACTCCACGCGATTGCAGGTGAAGGTGACGGAGGCATTTTCGGCGCGCGCCCCAAAACCGGCACGCTCGTTGCCGGAAAACCAGTTGTCGCTGAGGAAACCGTCCCAGCCGCGCAGGCTCAAGCCGTCGCCGCCGTTGTAAGCCAGCATCGATTGCCGGACGGAGAAGCACCAGGCGTGCGCAAGGCACACTCCGTCGCCCGTGAAGCGGAGCACCTGGCAGCGCTCGATGCGAAAGGCGTCCTCGTGCTTTCCGTAGTCCGGCTTGTCGAGGAAGATCCCGTGGACGCCATTCCCCAACCGCGCGCCATCGAAACCCAGGCCGTCAATCGTGGCACCCTGAGCCTCGCCGATATTAAGCAGGCATTTGGCATCGCCGCTCGAGAGCTTCAGAGCCGTTCCGCCCGGCTTGTGATAATCCCAAGTGGGCACGCCGATCAGGGCAGTATTGGAGCGCATCTTTAGGTCCGCGCAAAGGTACACACCGCCCGGCACGAAGACCGTGCCCCCCACTTCTCCCGCGGCATCCAGGGCGCGCTGAATGGCCTTGGAGTCATCAGTCTTGCCGTCGCCCGTGGCGCCGAACTCGCGCACGCTCATCTGTTCTTTGGCTGCGGGTGAAACCTGCGCCCGCGCCGTTGCCTGCGCGCCGAAAAGTATTGACGCGCCGCCAAGCAAAGTGCTCCTGGCCATCTCACGACGGCCGAAAAAAGGTGAATCGCTATTTGTCATGGTCGTTCTCCTTGGTGCAACATTATGTGATAAGATTCGCCCATCATGAACACAAATATCATTTCACGTCGTTCTTTTCTTGGTGCTATGGCTGCGGCGCCGCTGGCGGCGGCCGCGCGAGCTTCGAAATCGATTCCGGTGGGCTTGGAACTCTACTCGGTGCGCGACGAGCTGAAGAAAGACCTGATGGGGACCGTTCGCGGCGTGGCGCGCCTAGGTTACCAGTGCGTGGAGTTCTACGCGCCTTACTACGATTGGACAAACGATTATGCCGGCAAGGTACGCGCCGAACTGGATGAACTCGGCATCCATTGCTACTCGACTCACAACGGTTTGAAATCGTTTACCCCGGAGGGCCTCAGCAAAGCGATGGACCTCAATAAAACGCTCGGGTGCCGCTACGTGGTGTTGGCTAGTCCCGGCGAATTGAAAGGCCTGGACGACTACAAACGCGTGGCGGAGACTCTGAATAGGGCCGACGACACCATGAAACGCCATGGCCTGCACGCGGGCTATCACAACCATGGCGCCGAATGGCGCCCCGTCGATGGGCGGAGACCCATGGACGTGCTTTCCGCGACGCTCGCGAAAGACATCATGCTGCAATTCGATGTGGGAACGTGTCTTGAGGCGGGCGGCGATCCTGTTGCATGGATCAAGCAAAACCCCGGCCGCATCCGCTCCATGCATGTCAAGGATTGGTCTCCCCAGCGGGGATACAAAGTGCTGACCGGCGAAGGGGTTGCACCGTGGAAGAAGCTCTTTGCCGCCGCTGAAACGACGGGAGGAATCGAGTACTACCTGATCGAGCAGGAGGGCAGCGACTACCCGGAAATGGAGACGGCGGAGAAGTGTCTTGCGGCCTTCCGGAAATTGCACGCCGGGAGATAACGAGGCAGACCAAGTTCGGAACGAACAACGAGGCATTCCTTGATGGCTTCGCGGATGTTTTCCTCGGCTTCCTCTTCCGTTGTGCCCTGACTCACGCAGCCGGGAATGGATGGGCATTCAGCAACGAAAACGCCGTCCTCGTCCGGGTAAATAGTAATAAGCAGTTTCATGCCACCTCCTGGCTCCCATTATCGCACAGTTTCCCCTAAAGGCGATTTCGGCTGAACGCCCGCGGTCATAGCACAGTCCGCCCTCAGCGCTGCCTTGCATTTCTCGTCGCTGCGGCTGGTCCACGCTACCCGCGGTTGACATGTGCTAGATTAAGGCTGTGGGGAACCAAGCTGATGACCGAAGTGGCGAGCGGCCAAGCCAGCTCGCGTCGGCAAGCGGGACTGTTATCGATCCCGTTTGCGGAATGGAGATCAGACGCGAGGATGCGGCGGGCAGTTACGTGCATGAGGGGAAGGAATACTTCTTCTGTCATCCTTCCTGCCTGGGGAAGTTCCGGAGCTAATCCAGATCAGTATCTGAATCCGAGTCACACCGGGGCGGCTCCAGATGAGTCTTCGAGCGGCAGAGCGAGATCCTTCGCTTCGCTCAGGATGACAAGCGAAGGGCTCGGGATGACACCGGCGGATAAAGCTGCGGTCTACACCTGCCCAATGGATCCCGAGGTGCGGAAGCAAGGGCCGGGCGCGTGTCCGAAATGCGGGATGGCGCTCGAGCCGCTCACGACTGCCGCCCCCACAACGGGCACCGAATATGTATGTCCCATGCACCCGGAGGTGGTGCGTGACGGGCCCGGAACGTGTCCCATCTGCGGCATGGCTTTGGAGCCTCGCACTGTAACCGTAGCGGAGGAAGCAAACCCGGAACTGGTTTCTATGACGCGCCGATTCTGGGTATCTGGGGCCTTGACGCTTCCCGTCTTTCTCCTCGCGATGTCGGGTATGATCCCGGGCCAGCCGCTCCAGCGCGCCTTCTCCGCGCGCCTGCTCAGTTTGGTGCAACTCGCGCTGGCCTCGCCGGTCGTGCTCTGGGGCAGTTGGCCGTTCTTCGAGCGCGGCTGGGCCTCGCTCGTCAATCGCCACCTGAATATGTTTACGTTGATCGCTCTGGGCACGGGCACCGCCTATCTTTACAGCGTGGCTGCGGTGCTTCTCCCCGCGAGCTTCCCGCCTTCGTTTCGCGGTGCGGGCGGCGAGGTTCCGGTGTACTTCGAAGCCTCGGCAGTGATCACCACCCTGGTGCTTCTGGGCCAAGTGCTGGAGCTGCGCGCCCGGGCCCAGACGAGCAGCGCGATCCGGGGATTGTTGGGACTTGCTCCCAGGACGGCGCGCGTGGTGCGCGAGGACGGCAGCGAGGAAGACGTGCCGCTTGACCGCTTGGCGCGCGGCGATCGTCTGCGCGTCCGTCCCGGCGAAAAAGTTACTACTGACGGTATTATCCTCGAAGGCTATAGTTCAATTGATGAGTCCCTGGTGACGGGCGAGCCCATCCCGGTCGAGAAGCAAGCTGGAGATCGGGTAACAGGCGGTACCGTGAACGGTTCGGGGAGTTTTCTGATGCGCGCGGAACGCGTCGGCAGCGATACGCTGCTGGCGCACATCGTGCAGCTCGTTTCCGAAGCGCAGCGCAGCCGCGCGCCGATCCAGCGCCTGGCGGACGTCGTCTCGTCCTATTTTGTTCCCGCGGTGATTCTGATTTCCGTGCTGACCTTCATCGTCTGGGCGAGCGTGGGTCCCCGACCGCGGTTTGCCTACGCGCTGGTGAACGCGGTGGCGGTGCTGATCATCGCCTGCCCTTGCGCGCTGGGACTCGCCACGCCGATGTCGATCATGGTGGGGACGGGGCGCGGCGCGCAGGCGGGCGTGTTGATTAGGAACGCGGAAGCACTCGAGGTCCTCGAGAAAGTCGACACGCTGGTGGTGGACAAGACCGGCACGCTGACGGAGGGAAAACCTCGTGTTGCGTCGATTCATCCTCTGCCAGGATGGGACGAAGCGGAAGTGCTTCGCCTGGCCGCGACCCTCGAGCGGGGGAGCGAGCACCCGCTGGCCGCGGCCATCGTGGCTGAGGAGCTGGAAAGAGAGCACCACCCCTCGATCCCCTCCTCAGAGAGGAGGGGAGCCGATAGCGGTGGCGACGCCCCGGCGAGGAGGGGAGGCGAGCTTGGCGAGGCTCGAGAATTCCGTTCGTTCCCCGGCGAGGGCGTGACGGGCGAGGTGGAGGGCAAAGCGGTGGCGCTCGGAAACCGTCGGCTCTTCGAGCGGCTGAAGATCGACTTGGCCGCACTGGACGCCAAAGCCGGCGAACTTCGAGGCAAGGGCGAAACCCTGGTCTTCGTGGCTGTGGGCGGTGTGGCGTGCGGCCTGCTTGCCGTGACGGATCCCATCAAACCGTCTGCCCCGGAAGCCCTGCGGGCACTCGAGAAGGACGGCATCCGCGTGGTCATGCTTACCGGCGACACGCGCCAGACCGCCATGGCGGTGGCGCGCGAACTGGGCATCGATGAGGTCGAAGGAGAGGTTCTGCCGGAAGCCAAAGGCAAGGTCATCAGACGGCTCCAGGCGGAAGGGCGCGTGGTAGCCATGGCCGGGGACGGCGTGAACGACGCTCCCTCACTGGCGCTCGCCCAGGTGGGCATCGCCATGGGAACAGGAACCGACGTAGCCATTGAGAGCGCCGGGATCACGCTCCTCAAAGGAGATCTCGGGGGCATCGTGCGGGCGCGCCGCTTGAGCAAAGGCACCATGCGCAATATCCGCCAGAATCTTTTCTTCGCGCTGGTTTACAATACTCTTGGGGTGCCGTTGGCGGCCGGAGTGCTTTATCCGGTGCTGGGCCTGCTGCTGAGCCCGATGGTCGCAGCAGCCGCCATGACGTTCAGTTCCGTCTCAGTTATCAGCAATGCGCTGCGGCTGCGGAGGCTGCAACTGTAAGCGTGAAGGCTGTCCGTGGTCAGTGGTCCGTTGTCCGTTGCCCCCACCCATTGGTCCCCTGCTCGGCCTGGTGGCAGAGGCGGGGGGCAAGAAAGGTATCGGCAACTGTCTTGCTACAACGGACAACTGACCACGGACAACTGACAGACGACCCACCAATCGAGGTACATAACATGACGTTCCTTACGACGCGCTATCAGCTCAAACGGGAGTTGACTCCCCAGGACTTTGAGCGCCTGCGAGGCCTTTCCACCTTTTATGGGATCCGGGAGATTTCTTTTGACGGCCCGATGTTGATTGTCGAGTATGATGCCTCGCGAATTCACGAGGCTGAGGTTTTGGCGCAGGTCCGAAAGGCGGGAATTGCTGCCGAACCCGAGAAGCCCATTGCCGCCGGCAGCTTCGATTATACAGGTGAATTCAGAGACTTCGCGTGGCCGATCCAAGGGCTGAGCCCTGCAAACAAGAAGGCCTAGCGCCGCCTGGCGCTGTAGTGCGGGCGTCCCGCCCGCAGTGGCGCGGGCATCCTGCCCGCGCGCGGGAGCGGGACGCTCCCACGACTGCGGGCGGGACGCCCGCGGTCCGCAAATCATAGCTTAGCGTCCGAGCCCGGTGGCCAGGGTCTTCACCATGGTCCCGTTGGCGTCGTCGTCTTTAAGAGCCCACACAAAATTCCCGCCCAAGCCGCCGGGCACGCGCGTCTGAACATAAACGGTCTTGAGAGCCGCCGTGAAGGGATCGTCAAAGGTCCAGAAGGTTTCGGTAGTAGGGTCGTAAAGCCACGCCGCCACGCTCACCGGGTCGAAATACCGGCTGTAGCCGTTGGCGGTGAGGGTAGAAAGCGTGGAATACGTGGCCGCGCCCGCAGTCAACAACGGGTCGCATCCCGGAGTGTTGCCCGAAAGGTCGGTGCACTGGCCGCTTCCGTTCGCCAGGAGCGCCGGAGCCGACCACGTCGCTTCCGTTGTATCCGTCGAAGTCTGATAAAGGCCGTGTTTGACGTTCGGAATGCCCGTCCACCCCGCTCCGTACAGAGGCACGCCCATGACGTACTTGGAGGGTGGCACGCCGGCCGCTAGATAGGCGTTCACGGTGCAGGAAATGCACAGGCCCTCGCCGAATTCAGGGTCCTTCATGGAATCGAAGAGCGGCGAAGCGTGGTTGGCTACGTTTTCCCAGGTCCCGTTGTAGTTGTAGCCGTCGATGGTAATGAAATCCACCAGCCTGGCAGTCTTGGCGAGCTCGATGTTCGAATAGTTCTGTTCGCCTGCCGGCCCATCGAATGAAAGCTGGTAGTATTTACCGTTGGCTTTGCCCAGCGCGTTCAGTTGTTTGCGGAACTCCTGCAGCAGGAGCGTGAAGTTCTGCGTGTCGGTTGCGGCCGGGAATTCCCAATCGATGTGAATCCCATCGAACAGGCCCGGAGCGGTGATCGCGCCATTCCAATCGCTGCCCACGTTGCCAGTGATGAACATATTGATGCACGAGGAAGCGAGCGCCTGGCGCCCGGCCGCCGTGCTGGCTGCAAGTGAAAAAGCTGCGGTGTTCGTTGCCGACGCCCCGCCGATCGAGATGAGAGTCCGCAAATGGGGATGAAGCTGCTTGAGCTTCAGGATCTCCGCAAAGTTGCCGTAGAGCGGCCAAACATCGGCGATCCCGCCTGTCGCGGGAAGATTATTATCCTCAAAATCAGCCCAGGGATCGGCAATCGCGCAGGTGTCCGAAGACGGGGTCGAAGAGTCCGCGGTCACATTGGCGAAGGCGTAGACAATGTGCGACATCCGGCCAGCGACTCCGTTATTCTGCAGATCGGCGATGTTGTAATTAGCGTAGTAAATGCTCCACTCTTCGAAGAAGCCCGCCAGAATCTTGCCCTGGCTGCCTGGGCCTGCGGCTGACAACGTCGCCGCACATGCCAGCGTCGCGATGAAGCTTACCACCCCAGTTCGCCACGGTTTAACATGAGAACCGTTCGTCATGGTGAATTCCTCCGCAAACCTTTTTTCACTTATCGCGCCTAGCCGGAATGACATGGACCGTCGCGTTCGCACCGGCCCGGGTTGAAATGTGTTTCCGAAATGACTCTCTTACGAGAGAGGATTATACGCGCCCGAGTTTCGAGGGGAAACAGAAATCGGCGGCGTCTCCGAGTGCCCGTGGCGCGGGCGTCCCGCCCGCGGTCGCGGGAGCGTCCCGCTCCCGCGCGCGGGCAGAGCCTGTCCTGAGCGCAGCGAAGGAATGCCCGCGCGACTGCGGGCGGGACGCCCGCACTACAACACTGCCTCTCGGAAATCCGGTTGCAGAGCCCGGCGTTCCAATGTCATGCTGAACTAACGGAGAAGGCAGGGTGATTATGAAAATCCTGGTGCTCAACTGCGGCAGTTCCTCGATCAAGTTCCAATTGATCGAGACGAGCGTGGAGATGATTGAGGCGAACGCGGACCGTTCGATCGCCAAAGGCAGCGTCGAGAAGATTGGAACGGACGAGGCGGTGTTGCACCTCGTCGTGCCTCCGAACCCCGAGCAGACCCTCCGGGAGGAGATGCTGGACCACCAGACGGCTCTCACCCGCTCGATTCAGGCCCTCAAGGAAGCCAAGGCTCTGGGCGATATTTCGCAGATCGAGGCGGTCGGGCATCGCGTGGTGCACGGCGGCGAGCGCTATTCGGCCTCGGTGATGTTCGACGAGGAGGTCGAGAAGGTCATCCAGCAGTGCAGCGAACTGGCCCCGCTGCACAATCCCCACAATCTGCGCGGATATCTTGTGGCGCGCAAAGTCTTTCCGCAGATCCCGCAGGTCGCGGTGTTTGACACGGCGTTTCATCACACCATGCCCGCCAAGGCTTATCTCTACGGCCTGCCCTATTCCTACTACAAGCGTTACAAGGTCCGGCGCTACGGCTTCCACAGCACCTCCCACCGGTATGTGGCGTTCTACTGCCGGCAGATGCTGGGTATGCGCAAAGACGAAGCCAACCTGATTACGGCGCACCTGGGCAACGGCTGCTCGATTACGGCCATCGAGAAAGGCCGGTCGGTTGACACTTCGATGGGCTTCACGCCGCTCGAGGGACTGTTGATGGGCACGCGCTGCGGCGACCTCGATCCTGCCATCATTCTCTATCTAATGTCAAAAGATGAATTAACCATTCACGATGTATCTACGCTATTAAACAGGTTCAGCGGCCTGTATGGCATTTCAGGAGACTCGAACGATATGCGGGAGCTGATCGCGGCGGCGGCAAAAGGCGACCAGCAGGCGGAGACGGCCATCGACGCATTTTGCTATCGCTTGCGGAAGTACATTGGCGCCTACACGGCCGTGCTGGGCCACGTCGACGGCCTGGTCTTTACGGGAGGCATCGGAGAAAACGCGCCGCTGGTGCGCGAGAAAACCTGCCAGGGGATGGTGGAACTGGGATATGAGATTGACTCGGCCCGGAACCAGGAGGCGGTCGGCAAGTCTTCCGAAATCTCCGCCGGCTCAAGCCGCATCCGAATCTTCGTCATTCCCACCAATGAGGAACTGCTGATCGCCCGCGACACCTTCTGGGTGATCAAGGGGCTGCCGATCCCGTCGTAAGAGTGTGGGCAGGTTATAGTCTTCAAAAACCTGAATGGCCGCTTCCAGAGGCCCGGAGGGCCGTGAGAGAGTAGCCCACGGCGTAAGAAGCTGTGAAAAAATCGTAGCGGCGGGTTTATCCCGCCATCGCGGTTCTGAGAACACAGTAGATATGGCGGGGTAAACCCGCCGCTACCTCTTGCGCGGCGATTTTTCACACCTTCTAAGCGGTGGGATCGAGGAGCGGCCACGGATAGTTTAAGCCCCGGAGGGGCGACAGATCCGCCGGCACTGTCTCTGTCGCCCCTTTCGGGGCTGTGAATATCAACGCTGCATCCCTTCCCACGGCTCACGCCATGGGCTACTTTCTGCCGCCGCTCCGCGGCTCTCGCGACCCTCGCCCCTTCGGGGCTAACTGAGTAGGCTAGGGACATCGACTTTCAGCCTACGCCGTCGTAATCGGCAGAATCGCCTTGACGCAAGTGCCCCCGTCGCCCGAGTTGATCTCCAGCCGCCCTCCTAATTGGGAGACGCGCTCCCGCATGCTCAACAGGCCCAACCCAGGCACGTGATCGGGCCGGAGACCGCTGCCTTCATCGGTCACCTCGAGGGTAAGTTCGCTGTCGCCCTGCGCCACCACCACCTTGGCCGTCTTGCTCCCGGAATGGCGGTGGGCATTGGTGAGGGCTTCCTGGACCAATCGAAACGCCGTCAGGCGAGCGGGTTCCTGCAAAACACGCAGGCGACCGGGCAAATTCAATTCGACTTCGAGCCCGGTCCGCTTCATGAAGTTATCCACATACCAGCGTAACGCGCCGTCCAGGCCCATCTCATCGAGCGCCGGCGGATGCAGCACATAGGAGATATTCCGCAACTCCTCGGAGACCTGGATGGCCAGGTTGATGCTGTCGCCCAGGGCTTCGCGGCTCAGTTCGTCAAGACTGTCGGCCCTTCCCGCCAGCACGGTGAGGTTCAAACTCAGCGCGGCCATGGTCTGCCCCGTGCTGTCGTGCAACTCGCGGGCGATGCGCCGCCGTTCTTCCTCCTGGGACTGCACCAGTTGCGCCGACAAGGCTCGCAGGGCCTCTTCACCCTTCTTCCGCTCCGTGATGTCCTCGATCGCCAGCAGGATGAGCGGGGCGCCGCCCTTGTGCGTGCGAATTTGCCGGCCGTTCAGCACCATGGTCCGTTCCCCGATGCCGGGGAAATTGTGTTTCACCTCGAATCCTTCGAAAGTGGTCTTGGCGGGCAGAACGCGCTCCAGCACTTCTCGCAGCGCGGGAATACGCCACTGGCCGTCACCAAGAGAGTAGATGAATCGGCCTTCGGTTTCCTCCTTGGACGCCTTGAACATCTCGTAAAAGGCAGCGTTGGTGGTCACCACGCGCAGGTTGCTGTCCAGCACGATAAGAGGCTCGCGCACCGTCTCGACGATGGCCTCCGCGTAGAGGTGCAATTCCTTCACTTCCGCCTTCAGCGAGTCGATGTCCATCAGGGCCAACACAGTTCCCTCAATGACATTCTCGGCCGTTTTGTAAGGGCGAATGCGCAGCGAATACCAATGGCCGTACCGGTCTTGCACCTCCATTTCCTTCAGGCTCATGGTATCAACCGATTGGGCCACCAGGCTCTCCAGGTTGGGGATGTCAATGTTGGGCTTCAGGTCCGTAATCGGCCGGCCGATATCGGTAGGGATGAGGTTCAGCACCTTCTCCGCCAGTGGCGTATAGCGCCTCACGCGGAGGTCCCGGGAGAGCATCAGCACGGGGATGTTGATGTTGTTCACCAGGTTATTAAGATCGTTGTTGAGCATGCTCAGTTCGGTATTGCGGTTCTGCAGCTCCTCATTCAGCGTCGTCAGTTCTTCGTTCGAGGATTGCAGCTCTTCCTTGGCGGTCTCCATTTCCTCGTTGGTGCTTTGCAGCTCTTCGTTGCTGGACTGGATTTCCTCGTTGGCGGAGCGCAATTCCTCATTCGTAGCCTCTTGCTCTTCCATAATCGACTGCACATGGGCTCGCGTGTACTCGAGCTCCTTCGTCAGCCGGCTGATCTCCGCTTCTTCGGCCTTGCGCTTGGCTCCTTTAGCTTCCACTGGAGCGGGCTTTCTGTGCCCATCCGTCCCTTCCTCGCGGAAAAGCACCAGGAAATAGGACTCGCGCGCGCTCGAGCCTTTAATCGGCACCACTTCCAGAGTAATCGTGCGGTGGCGGCCATTGCTCTTGAGGCGGACGCCTTCCCGGATAACCGGCGCGTCTTGCTTCCTGGCGGCATGGATGAGGCTGCGGATGTCCAAGGAGAGGGTCCCCTGGGTCAGCTTCGCCAGATTCAGGCTGGCTTGCCCGGGCGCCGGCTCGAGAAAACTGCCCATCCGTCCGATGAACTGGAGGATGCCCAAATCGCCGGTGACCACAACTCCCGGCGGTCCGTACTCCGTCAACAGGAGGTGTTCCACTTCTTTCTGCACGTCGAAGGCCGGCGTTGCCTGGGCGCTCCTCTTCACAGGCTGAGCTTTTTCCCACGCAATATTAGGAATCCAATCCCTCCCAACATGCACGAAGCTGTTCGTGATCTTCGCATAGACCTTGAATTTCTTGTCGACGGTGGCAAAAAGCTCCGAGAATCCGCTGAGATTCTCGGACGGACCCAGAATCAGATAGCCAGGGGTGCGAAGGGCGTAACCGAAGGTTGGTATGACCCTCTTCTGTGCGGCCGCCTCGAGGTAGATCAGAAGATTGCGGCAACTGATCACGTCCATCCTCGAGAAAGGAGGATCCTGGAGCACATTGTGGCGCGCAAAAATGCACATTTCGCGAATCGACTTGGCGATGCGATAACCTCCCGGCGCCGGCGCAAAAAAGCGCCGCAGACGCTCCGGCGAGACGTCGGCGATGATGCTTTCCGGGTAGTTCCCGTTGCGCGCCTTCTCGATGGCTGCTTCACTGATGTCGGTGCCGAAAATCTGGATGGGGATATTGCTCTTTGCGGCGCCCAGGAATTCCAGAGCGCAGACGGCGATCGAGTAGGCTTCTTCACCGGTCGAACAGCCGGGAACCCAAAACCGCAGCGGAGAGTCCGCGGCTCGGTTCTTCAAAAGCGCGGGGAGCACTTTCTTCTTAAGAGCCTGGAAAACTTCCCGGTCGCGGAAAAAGCCTGTCACGTTAATCAGAAAGTCCTGATACAGTTCCTGCAATTCCTGGTTGTTGCCGCGCAAGTATCGGACGTAATGGGCCAGCTTATCCATCTTTTGCAGGACCATGCGCCGTTTGATCCGCCGCTTGATGGTGTTCTGCTTGTACCAGGTGAAGTCGTCGCCGGACAAGCCGCGCACCAGCGCCAGGATCTGGTTGAGTTCATCCGTCCCCGCCGCTAGAGTCTCGTCCGCCTCCGTGGCCAAGCTCTGGATAAGGTAGGGGTGGCGGCCGATTCTCGCCAGCTCCTTTGCGATTCCCTCCGGCGACAGGATAAAGTCCACGCAGCCGGCGGCAATGGCGTTGCGCGGCATGCTGTCGTACTTCGCTGTCTTCTCATCTTGCGCGAAGGTGATCCCGCCCTCCGCCTTGATGGCTCTGAGGCCCAGAGTTCCGTCGGAAGCCGTGCCGGAGAGGATTACGCCGACGGCTCTGCCCTTGCGATCTTCCGCCAGCGAACTCAGGAAACAGTCAATGGGCATGTGCTGCAATTCGCTTTCGCGGCGCGGCATGAGGTGGAGCACGCCGTCCGCGATCACCATCTTGCGGTTGGGAGGTATCACGTAGATGTTGTCGGGCGCCACCTTCATCCCTTCCTTGACCTCTTGGACCGGAATCTTGGTGCTCCTCGAGAGCAGTTCCGACAGCATGCTTTCATACCGGGGCGCCAGGTGCTGAACAAACACGAAGGCCATGCCGGTGGTGGTGGGCAGATGCTTCAAGAGCTGCTGGAAGGCCTCGAGCCCGCCTGCCGATGCTCCCACACCCACAACGGGGACCGGCAGAGTTTCGGGACGCGGTCTCGGGGCGCGCGAACGCCCAGCCGTTGACTTGGTGGAACTGGAATTGGCCATTTGATCCTCCGCAGTCAGTGCCGCTTCCCGCCGCATTGGCCGTTATTGCCGGGAGTGTAAAGCCGCGAGTGTTCTGAGTCATGCTTTCGCTGGAGGAGCCAGCCCGTCAGCCGACGAGCGCAAGCCTGTGTGGGCAGTTATCTTCCGCTCCTCACGGGGCTCGGGGAACGACGGCTTCTGTAGGGGGACGCCTTGCCGTCCCCGCATTTCCTCTGTCCCGGCGAGGGTAGGGCAAGCCCCATAAGCGTTTACTTAAGGCGCCGGGACTTCGAAAGCCGCGGAGCGGCGCCAGAAAGTAGCCCACGGCGTGAGCCGTGGGACGGAACGTGGCGTTAATATTCAC
>JBEKLY010000283.1:0-10406 GCA_050010015.1 Terriglobia bacterium | reverse complement strand
TCGGGAAAGAATGGCCATAAGTGCGACGCGAATTCAAATCGAAAACGCTCCGTTTGACGGATAAGTACATAAGCTAAAGCAAGTTACAACGAAATCTGAAATCAATGACCGGACAGTTCTGACCCCAAGCGCCTTGCCAACCTCGAAGGGCACTACGAAACCACCGAAATGTGGCACGAAACCAATGCAGTAGATGACGGCACAATCCGGCGCGAGACGTGCTTTCCGGAGTCCGCCGGCGAGTGGATCCTCTCCGGGCCCTACATCCATATTGCCAACCCGCTGTTCAAGACGCCGCGTCGAGTCTGCGAGGCGAATGGACATTATGACGCTCTAGACCTGACGATGCTGCCCGAGGATTATCTGCCACGCACCAACTACGTCCCCGCCTGCGATGCCGAGACGTATCGCGCCCGCACGCCGCGGGTCCCATGGGGTGATCAGAAACGCGTCACAGAGTTCTACCGCTGCGTCAATCGCGAAATGTTGAGCCAGGCCGGCGAACGAACCTTGCTAGCGACCATCGTTCCTTCTGGTGTGGGACAGGTCCACACGGTTTTCTCGAACATTTTCGAGTCTACTGAGCGACTTGTCGAATATGTCGCGATGGCCTTGTCGCTTTGTGTTGATTTTCGGGTGAAGTCCACAGGAATGGGCCATGCGAACAAGACCCTGATGGATCGACTGCCATACGCGGCGGATCACCAACTTACATTGCGCGCACTTCTGTTGAACTGCCTAATGACCAACTTCGCCGACCTGTGGCTCGAATGCTGGCATGACGACTTCCGCAACCAGCGTTGGTCGAAAAGCGATCCGCGATTGGACAATAATCGGTTCGCCTGCCTCGGACCCGAGTGGCGCTGGGAGACTCCGCTGCGCACAGATTACGAACGCCGGCAGGCGCTTGTGGAAATCGACGTTCTGGCGGCACGTGAGCTGGGCCTGACGCTGGCTGAAGTCTGCACCATCTACCGTATCCAGTTCCCGGTACTACAGCAGAACGAAAATGATACATGGTACGACCAGCGCGGTCGCATTGTGTTTACCTGCTCTAAGGGCCTGCCCAACGTGGGCTTTTCGCGTCCGGAGTGGGAAGAAATACGGAACATGACTTTCGGCACCGTGTCGCGGACCATCACGGATGACACGCTCCCCGGTGGCCCGCGCGAACGTGTAATAACATACGTGCCGCCTTTCGACCGCTGCGATCGCGAGCAGGACTACGCCACCGCCTGGAGATTCTTCGAGGAGAACGGCGCATGATCCCGTCAGTGATTGCCCGGCAAGTGGAGCGCGGAGTGAACGATTTCCTCCGCACCACGTTTCCCATCACCAATCCCTTTTTTGCCGGCGCGCTTGAGAAGTTGCTCGCCACGCCGGGTATGCTTTTTCGCGGGCCTTACCTCTCGCTCAGGCTGCCATTTGTGAACGCCGAAAACGTCCGGCGCCTATTCCCGGAGGCGACGCCCGAATCGTTTTCGCCTTATCGGCACCAGCAGCAAGCGTTCGAGCGGCTGGATACACGGGCGGGGCGTTCCACCATCGTAGCGACAGGAACTGGCTCCGGCAAAACAGAATGTTTCCTCTACCCTGTCCTTGACCACTGTTTTCGGGAGCGCGGACGGAGAGGCATCAAGGCCATCCTGATCTACCCCATGAATGCGCTCGCGACGGACCAGGCGCAGCGGCTGGCCCGGATGATCTGGCAGAATAAGAACTTGCGCGGCTATGTGACGGCAGGCCTTTTCCTGGGGGGAATGGAGCGCCAGCCTCCAAAAGTGATGACGGAACAGGACCTGATCACGGATCGCGACATTCTGCGGGCCGCTCCTCCGGATATCCTATTAACCAACTATAAAATGCTCGACTACCTGCTGGTGCGGCCACGGGATTACGGGCTGTGGCGCCTGAACCAGCCGGAAACACTCCGCTACCTGGTGGTCGACGAACTGCACACCTTCGATGGCGCGCAAGGCGCGGACGTCGCTTGCCTGATACGCCGCATCAAGGAGCGGGTGAAAGCGCCTCCGGGACGGCTCTGCTGTGTGGGCACGTCAGCCACGCTGGGTGAAGAAAGCTCGGAAAGGCTGGCCGAATACCCGGCAAAGGTGTTCGGTGAGCCGTTCGAAGCGGGCAGCGTAATTGGAGAATCGCTGCTGGCCCCCGAGGAGTTCCTGAAAGGGTGTCTGGTAACACGCTTCGAGACACCCGTTCCGGGCGACCTCAACGCGATGGACCCGCTGATCTACGAATCGGCGGAACAGTATCTCGCTGAACAAGCCCGGCTGTGGCTGGGCCAGAACCTCTCTCAGGACCCCGTCCGGCTGGCGCACGAACTAAAACACCACGCCTTTTTCCGCAACCTCCTGACGATTCTGGGCAACCGCGCCGTAAGCGCGGGCGACCTGGTTCAGGAGCTGAAAAAACGGCTGCCGGGGTTTGGTGGACACGAAGAAGTCTACCTCGACCGCTTGCTGGGGAGCTTCCTGGCGCTGGTTTCGAGGGCCAAGGTCCTGGGTCCGCTAATCGACGAAGAGCAGAAGTTGAACCCGCTGGTGCAGGTTCGTCTGCAACTCTGGGCGCGCGAGTTGCGGCGCATGGTTGCTCCGGTAAGGCACGAGCCTGTAGTGGCCTTTGCCGACGATCTTAAACCCGACGAATTGAAAAAGGCCCTTCCGGTAATCCATTGCCGCGAGTGCGGTTTGACAGGCTGGGGCGGAACGGTACGCGATGCGGACATGCGCGTGAACCCGGACCTGCAGACGTTTTATAACAGCTTCTTCACGAATTCCCCTCATGTTGCTTTCCTATATCCCCATGCCGAGGACGAGCGCGGCGATCAAGGCAAGTTCCAGAACTACCTTTGTACCGATTGTCTGGTCATCATGATGATGGCCGAGCCACACGACTGCTCGCACTGCGGGGCAGGTTTCGACAAGATGCTGAAGGTCTGGATCCCGGAGACAAATTACACGGAGCGACGGCGTAACGGCGAGGAAAAAAGGTTAGGCTCCCACGATTGCCCAGGCTGCCATGGGCACAACTCGCTGACGATCCTCGGCTCGCGCGCAGCCAGCCTGACCAGCGTGATCATTTCGCAGTTGTTTTCCTCGCCTTTCAACGAGGACAAGAAGCTGCTGGCATTCTCCGATTCCGTGCAGGACGCCTCGCACCGGTCCGGCTTCTTTGCGGCTCGCACCTACACTTTCAACCTGCGGGCCGCCATCCAGCAGACGGTTCGCGCGGCCGGCGCGCCATTGCCCTTGGCGGACCTCCGGCACCGGTTTCTTGATGACTGGCGCGAGCGACTCGGCTTAGAAGGGTTCCTGAGCACCTTCCTCCCGCCGGACATGGAATGGTTGGAGGACTACGAATACTTTCGGGAAAAGGGGAAACTGCCGGAGGGATCGGATTTGATGGTCCTGCTGGACCGGCGGCTGGGCTGGGAGATCTGGAGCGAGTACACCTTTGAATGCCGTATCGGCCGCTCGCTCGAAAAAACGGGGAGTTCCACCGTCCTGGTGAAACCAGAGCTTTGGCAACGAGCGGTAGGAGCACTACTGCCCCGGTTAAAGGAAAAGATCGGGGCGCTGCGCGGGCTCGATGAGGCCACGCTGGAACGCTTTCTTGGCGGGCTTGTACAACACCTGAAGAATCGCGGGGCGGTCCGGTACGAAGACCTGAACCCGTATATCGAGACGCTTGGTAGCTATTTCCAATTAAGCAAGAAAAAAGAAGTATGGCGGCCGAAATGGTCAAAGAAGGCCCGCGCGCCGCTGTTTCTCACCTCGCGGGGCGAGGGCGACTTCCAGACGCTGGTACGCCAGCCGGGCAGCCCCACGGCGACGTGGTATGAAGAATGGCTGGTCAAGTCGTTTTCTGGGTTGGATCCGGCAGTCAAGAACCTGGCCGAGGAGATCTACCAGGAAGTGCTGGCGGGGCTCAAAGAAAGCGGCTTGTTTTTCGAATGCTTGACGCACGGCGCGCGCGTTTGGGGAATGGAAATGGGCGCTTTCGAAGTGACCAGGGAGGTTGCCCAATTCCGCTGCAAACGCTGCAGCTTCGCCGTTTCCGTTGCGGAGGCCGAGGCAATGCACTTTGAAGGGAGTGCGTGCCTGCTGTATGGATGCAGAGGTCGTTTTGAGCGGCAACCCGCGACGGATGACTATTATTGCCGGCTATACGCCGCAGGCGATGTGCAGCGGATTTTCGCTTCCGAACACACCGGGCTACTCGATCGCGACACGCGCGAGCGCATCGAAGATGGCTTTCGTAGGAACGAGAAACCGGGTGACCCCAACCTGCTTTCCTGCACGCCCACACTCGAGATGGGCATCAACATCGGCGATCTTTCGTCCATCTCGCTCTGCTCGGTTCCGCCCAAGCCAAGCAACTACTTGCAGCGCGTGGGCCGCGCGGGCCGAGTAAACGGCAACTCCTTTGTGCTGACGGTAGCGAACGGCCGTCCGCACGACCTGTTTTTCTACTTCGAACCGGAAGAAATGATCCAGGGATTGGTGGAGACGCCGGGGTGCTTTCTTAACGCGTCTGCGGTGCTGGAACGGCAATTTACGGCCTATGTGTTCGATCGCTGGGTGGAAACTGGCGTAGCTGAGGGCGCGTTGCCGGCTGAGATGCGCCCCGTGCTGGACGCAGTCGAATCGGGAGACAAGAGCAAAGGCTTCCCCGCCAACCTGCTGGCATATTTTGATCAGAACCGAACGGCGCTGGAGGACGGCTTCCTGGCCATGTTCGGAAAGGAAATGGCCGATTACACGCGCGATCGGATCAAGGTATTCGCGCGCGACACTGACGCGGAGGCGCCCGGCCTAGCGCGGTCAATCTGGAGGGGACTCGAAGAGGTCGTGGTGGAGCGGAAGACGCTGCGCAACCGCATCCGAAGCATGACGGACAAGATTCGAGAGATGAAACAAGACCCGGCTCGCGACAAGAACTTCGATGCTACTCTTCAGCAGCTGCTGCGCGAGAAGGCTGCGCTGAACGACGTCGTGCGAGTTATCAATGCGCGGCAGGTATTGAACTTCTTTACCGATGAGGGGCTGCTGCCGAACTACGCTTTTCCGGAGGCTGGTGTCATACTGCGTTCCGTGATCTACCGGCGCAACGAAAAGGCGGAGGACGAAGAACGGACGTATGAAACGCACACCTACGAATACGAGCGTCCCGCGTCAGCCGCAATCATAGAGCTTGCCCCTGCCAATCACTTCTATGTGGAGGGACGCAAGCTGGAAGTGGACCAGGTGAACTTGCAGGCGTCCCGAATTGAGCCGTGGAGGTTCTGCAGCGAGTGCTCGTACCTGGAGCTTGAAGGCAAGTCCGAGCCTCGCGCCTCCTGCCCCGCATGCGGCAGTGCCCTGTGGGCCGACGACGGCCAGCGGCGCAACATGTTGCGGATGCGGCAAGTTGTCTCAACCGCCGCGGACCGCGACAGCCGGTCGTTCGATGAGAGCGACGAACGCGAGCCGCAGTTCTACCAGAAGAACATGTTCGTGGTGAAAGATGATGGTGACATCACTGACGCCTATTTTATAGACCAGGAAGAGGTGCCCTTCGGGTTTGAGTTCTTTCGCAAAATCACGTTGCGCGAGGTGAACTTTGTCGAAAAGGCAGCGGGTGGCCCTCAACTCCGCATCGCCGGGCGCGAGGTCGCCGACCGGCCCTTCGAGCTGTGCGGGGCGTGCGGCAAGGTGAAGAGGAACGGCGACATCAATCATGCCATCTACTGTCGCTACTGGGGCAAGGAGGAGAAAGAGAAAGTGGTGGAGGCGTGTTTCCTCTACCGCGAGTTTCCCTCAGAGGCCATCCGTATGCTGCTGCCCGTGGCAAGTTTTGATGTGGAACGGAACGTCCACTCCTTCCTGGCAGCATTGGACTTAGGGCTGCGAAAGAAGTTTCAAGGTGACCCGGGACACTTGCTCACTACATTGAGCGATGAGCCTGTGGCAGGGTCCGATGTGCGCAAGCGCTATCTGGTTTTATACGACGGCGTACCTGGCGGAACAGGGTATCTAAAAGAGCTCATGCGGGATAGACAGAACCTTATGGACGTGTTTGAGCAGGCTTACAATGTTTTGAAAACCTGCACCTGCCAAAACGATCCTGAGAAAGATGGTTGCTACCGCTGCCTGCTTGCCTACCGCGGCCACCACGATCAACTGAATACGTCCCGCCAGGCGGCGCTCGACCTGTTGAAGAGCATCCTTGAGAATCGGGAGCACCTGAAGCGCACGCAAAAGCTGGACTTCATTCGCATTAACCGCTTGCTGGAGAGCGATCTGGAGAAGCGGTTTATCGAGGCGTTGCGGCGGTTTCCTGAGGGCGCACCGCCGCGCACCGTTACCCCGCAGGTGGTCAACGGTAAGGAGGGGTTCTACTTTCGGAACGGCGCCTACAGCTATCTCATTGAGCCCCAGGTGGAATTGGGGCCGGCGCATGGGGTGGCCATTCCCAGTCGGGTTGATTCTGTTTTCTATCCGGAACGCCCGGGCGATGGGCAGCTGCCGATCGCGATTTTCACTGATGGCTACGAATATCATGCTGACCCGAACGGAAACCTACGAACTGGATTGGACACCGCGCAGCGATTGGCGCTAATGCGCTCCGGCCGGTACCGAGTCTGGTCGCTGAACTGGGATGACGTGCAGGAACAGCTGCAGAATCCGGTTCCGGCGTTCCAACCGGAGTTCTTGAGACCCGGGGCGATGTTCGGAGGCTTAATCAACAGCCTCGACCTGGCCAACGCCCCCAATTGGCAAAGAGTGCCAGGTAAGTCCTCTTTTGAATCACTGCTGCTCCTGCTCGGGGATGGCTGGCAATGGGGGTGGAAGCGATTTGCCCAAGCCTTCGCGATCAGTCTTTTGGAGAGAGACGCGTCACGGCCTGACCGCCTCAGGCTCAAATGGCAGCGCAACCATTCCGACGGAAGCCCGTTGCTGTGCGCCGGGGGCGGAGTGGAGGCTGCGGCCTTACAGACACGCGACTTTTCGAACCTCAGTGTGCGATTGAACTTGTTCGACGATTACGCCCAGCACGGTCCGGTCGAATGGAAAAGAGCTTGGCGGGAGTTCCTGCGATTGGGCAACCTCCTACAGTTTCTGGACGGCTTTGAGTTCGTGACCGCGATTGGCTTAGTTACCGACCTCTATGGGTCGCTGCTTGAACCTGCGGAGACACGAGGTGAAGCGGCCCAGCCCAACCGTCTTGCTGCGCTCCTGGAGCTGGTGGCGCCCCAACTGCATTCCCTCTGCCGAAAGGTTGCCCAGCAAGAGAAAGCTCTGCCAGAAGCAGGATTTGAGCTGGCCGGCAAAGCAGGGGAGATTATCGCCACTGCCGAGCTTGCGTGGCCTGACTCACGAATAGCCGTGCTGCTCGAGGAAGAAGCGGACGGCGCCGCGAGATTCGAGGCGGCGGGCTGGCGAGTTTTTCAGGCCGATTCGATGACAGATGCATCGGACTTGTTACTGAATCTGCTTCCGAGCGAGGTTACTTGATGGCTATAGCTATTTCCAATGATTTTCTACTGGCTTTTTCTAATGTACAGAAGGGCCAGCAGAAACAAGTGAGAGAGTTTATAGAACGTTTCCGCGAGCGGCCTGACGCCCCAGGAATTCACTACGAGCCTGTTAGCGCTGCCAAAGGCAAGGATCTGTATTCCGTACGTATCAACCAGGCGTACCGGGCAGTCGTGTTTCACCCTTCGGGCTCGTCAGTATTTGTTTTGACTTGGGTCGATCATCACGACGAAGCCTACCGATGGGCCGAGCGTAAACAACTCCTCGTGCACCCTGCGACGGGAGCATTGCAGGTTGTGAGCGCCGAAGCAGCGGAAACGGCGGTTGCGCCAGCAGAGGACGTGGTTACCAAGGCGGGCCTTTTCGCGAAAGTGAAGGACAAGTACTTGGTCCGCATGGGAGTACCTGAGCAGCTCTTACCTTTGGTTCGAGGGATCAGTACCGACGCGGAACTCGAAGCGCGTGAGAGCAAACTACCGCAGGAAGCTTACGAGGCGCTCTACATGCTAGCTTCCGGCTACAGCCTAGAGGAAGTCTTTACCGAGTTGAAGAGGCCGAGCGAAGAGATCTCGATCGACCAGAAGAATTTCGCGGCAGCACTCGAAAACGCGGATTCCAAGCGCCGCTTCTATGTGGTGGACGAGGCGAAGGTCCTTGCCGAGCTTCTGAATGCTCCGCTCGATCAGTGGCGTGTCTTCCTGCATCCCAAGCAACGCCACATGGTTTCCATGCAGGCGAATGGGCCAGTGAGGGTCCTCGGCGGCGCGGGCACCGGAAAGACGGTAGTTGCCATGCACCGTGCGCGGTATCTGGCGGAGGAAGTCTTTAAGAATAAAGAAGACCGAATCCTGTTCACAACCTTCACGCGTAATCTGGCTACGGATATCCAGGAAAACCTTCGGAAGATCTGCTCCGTCGAGGCGCTTTCCCGCATCGAGGTTGTAAATCTCGACGCCTGGGTATCGAATTTCCTGCGCGGACAGGGCTACAAGCATCAAGTGGTGTTCGACGAAGACGAAAACGAAGCCTGGTCTTTTGCTCTAAATCAGGCCCCTTCTGATCTCGGCCTTACCCCGAATTTTTATCGGTCTGAGTGGGAGCAGATTATTCAGGCGCAGAACATCACGGAGGCCGAAGGTTACTTGCACGCGTCCCGGATTGGTCGAGGAACCAGACTCAGCCGGGACGCAAAGAAACGCATCTGGCCTGTCTTTCAGGAGTACAGGGCCCAGCTGAACGAACAAGGGAAGAAGGAATACGTTGATCTGCTACGCGATGCCCGCGGACTGATCCAAGCCAAGGGCATACCCCTGCCCCACCGGGCAATTGTCGTAGATGAAGCCCAGGATATGAGTGCTGAGGCTTTCCGCCTGCTCCGCGCGATTGTGCAGGAAGGTCCAAATGATTTATTCATTGTTGGCGATGCCCACCAGCGCATCTACCGCCATCGGACCACGCTGGGGAAATGCGGCGTCAACATCAAAGGTCGTGGGAAAAAGCTGAAGATCAATTACCGCACGACGGACGAAATCCGGCGCTTTGCAGTTCGTCTCTTGGAGGGCCGAGAAATAGATGACCTGGATGGTGGATTAGACGAACAGAAAGGCTACGTATCTCTTACCCACGGCAGCCCGCCATTGGTGCGTTCGTTCGCCACCTTTGCGGAGGAGATCGCCTTTCTGAAGCAACACATTGGAGAGCTTCAGAAGGAGGGCGCCGCCTTGGAGTCCGTCTGTCTCGTGGCAAGAACCAAGCGTCTGCTGGAAGGCTACATGTCACAGCTGCACGCCGCTGGCTTTGCCACATACGAAATCAAGCGCAATGCCGCAGACCAGCGAGACAAACCCGGACTTCGGCTTGCCACCATGCACCGAGTGAAGGGGCTGGAATTCGAGCATGTCGTTGCAGTTGCTGTCAATAAGGGCATAATCCCACTGGAAGCGGCAGTTGACGAGGCCGAGGACGCGGTAGCAATGCGCAACGCTGAGACTGGGGAACGCTCCCTATTGTACGTTGTACTTACGCGTGCCCGTAGGTCAGCAACCATCACTAGTTACGGGCCGATGAGCCCGTTTCTATCTACGGCGTCATGATGGTTTGTCCCCGCAGGTGGGGCCGCGGACATGGGAGCGGGTTGAGCCCGTCACACGCCGAGGTTCTGAACGGCGGGATAGAATCCGCCCACATCGGGACGATCAGCACGGAATCGCAAGCGATAGCCGTGATCCAACGATCATCGAGAAGAGGAACGAACACTGAGCGCAAATAACAGCATGTGATATTGGGACCACCCAATCGAGCCACCACATCTAGCCTATCATAGATTTTTCCGATGCCAGCTCCCGCTACTCGCGAAAGGTCAACCGATTTTGCGCTTCGCCGTCGCTACCTATTTGTTTTCAATGACTTAGTTTCCCTTACCATTCCCCATGCCCAGGTCTCAACGTGCCTCTACGAGGAGCCTAGCGCGATTTCCCGTAACTCCTTCCGTCTATTATACTTAGTGAAAACAGCAGATCCAGTATAACCTCTCTTGCCGACAATTCAATAGCCAAGCACATCGCCCCAATCCGTTGATAGCGACGCAGAGCGGTTCACTCGGCAGCAATTCCCGTTGTTTAGCGGGGCCGTGGATTAGAGTGAAGCGTCTCCCTGGCGCTTCGGCGGTTAGTTATGGTGCTCGGCTCAGCGGAATACTCCTTACAGTTTCTGCACCGCGCAAAAGCGAGACGCGCGGAGAGAGTTCTGGAAAAGTGGCTTGCAAATCCTTCGATAACTCGGCCATTTTGGCACCTGCTTCAGGTTGCTGCCAACAACTGCAGCCCTTCCCGGTAGGCGGCAATACCCTCGGCTGCCGCTGCCAACCGCAGC
>JBEKLY010000282.1:0-10407 GCA_050010015.1 Terriglobia bacterium | reverse complement strand
CACGCCGTGGGCTACTCCCTGTCGGCCCTCCGGGCCTGAATTTAGTGGCGAACGAGACCCAAATTGCCACCACTTGACCAGTTGAGGCGTTAAGTGAACGCTTATGAGGGCTTGCCCTACCCCCGAACATTAAATGATATCATCGCTGTTCTTGATGAAGCGTCGCAGGAAGTGCGTGTCAAACTCCCCTGAGCGAAAATCCGGATCGGCCATGATCTTCTGGTGTACGGGAATGCCAGTGGCAACGCCTTCGATAATGAACATCTCGAGAGCCCGGGCCATGCGGGTTATGGCCTCTGCGCGGTCGTTGCCGCACACCACCAGTTTGGCAATCAGAGAATCGTAATAGGGAGGGATAACGGACTCGGCGTACGCGGCCGTATCCACGCGCACGCCGGTGCCGCCGGGGGCATGGAAGGCCGTGACTTTTCCGGCGGAAGGGGCGAAGGTTTCCGGGTTCTCAGCGCAAATCCTGCACTCAATAGCATGCCCCTGCAACCCTATCGCTTTCCCTCCGAAATTCAGATGACCACCTGCCGCAATGTTGATCTGCAGTTTAACCAAGTCGACTGCCGTCACCATCTCAGTGACCGCGTGTTCGACTTGAATGCGGGTGTTCATTTCCATGAACTGGAGGTTGCGATTCTCGTCCATCAAGAATTCGACTGTGCCGGCACTCGTGTAACCAATCTTCTGCAGGGCCTCAACGACTTGCAGCCCTACGCGTTCTCGCATTTCCTGGTCAAGCTGGGTGGAAGGAGATTCCTCCACCAACTTCTGGTGGCGGCGCTGGATGGTGCACTCCCGTTCACCGAAATGCACCACCTTGCCGTACTGGTCTCCCATCACTTGAAACTCGATGTGACGAGGCGATTCAATGTGCTTCTCCAAGTAAACATCCGGGGTCCCAAACGAGGCTGCCGCCTCATTCTGAGCCGCTTGAATGGCGTGTGGAAGTTCGTTGGGTGTCCGGACAACGCGCATGCCCCGCCCGCCTCCCCCAGCCGCCGCCTTCACCATGACCGGATATCCTGCGCGCTCGGCTGCTTCCAGCGCCATCGCCTCCGATTGGATCACGTCGGAACCGGGTAGGACAGGCAGGCCCAACTCCGCCATGGCCCGGCGCGCCTGGTTTTTGTCCCCCATCATCCGCATGACGTCCGGACGCGGACCGATGAAAGTCAGGTTGGAAGCCTCGCAAACTTCAGCGAAGTAGGCGCTCTCCGCCAGGAACCCATACCCTGGATGAATAGCCTCGGCGCCGGTGATTTCCGCAGCCGAAATGATGCTCGCAACATTCAGGTAGCTGTCCGCGCTGCGCGGCGGGCCGATGCACACCGCCTCATCTGCAAAGCGCACGTGGAGTGAGTAGCGGTCGGCCTCGGAATAAACGGCTACCGTGTCAATGCCCAGCTCCTTGCAAGCGCAAATCACTCGCAGGGCGATTTCACCGCGATTGGCAATCAGAATCTTCTTGAACATACCCAAGCTCGAAGTTCGAAAAGCGAAACTCGAAAATCAATACCGAACTGCAGAGATTCTTCGCCCGCCCAAGAACGGCGGGCTCAGAATGACACCCTCCAGACGCTGATCTATCGGGTCCTAGTGTCCTGAGTCAGAAGATCGTTAACAAACTCTTTTTCAAGCTCGACCGTTCATTAGAGCCCCGTTAGGGGCGGCATACGGTAGCCCAGGGCGTAAGCCCTGGGTTAGATGGCCCTCACACCTCCTTCGGCACCCCTCTCCCGCGGGGCGGGAGAGGGGACGGGGGTGGGGGTGGGGCTCTCGCGACCCACGGCTTACGCCGTGGGCTACTCGCTGCCGCCCGCGCCGCGGGCTGAATTCTTCAACGAACTTCTGACTCAGGACACCAGGTTTCGATTTTCGAATTTCGATTATCGAGTTTCCGTCATTTCCCGCGCGAGGGCTTGATCGCAAACAGGGACTGCCCGTATTCCACAGGTTGACCCGTCTCCACGTAAACGCGAACGATTTCTCCAGCCACTTCCGCTTCCAGTTCATTCATGAGCTTCATAGCTTCGATGATGCAGAGCACCTGGCCCAACTGCACGGTGTCACCGACATTGACGAAGAGCGGTGCATTCGGCGACGGGGCGGCGTAAAATGTGCCCACGATGGGAGACTTCATGACGTACAGATCCTCGGCGGATTCTGCGGGTGTTTCGGCAGCGAGGGACTCTTCCTCTGGAGGTGGCGCGCTCGGCGGAGAGGCGGGCGCAGCAGATAACGGCGTGAGCGGAGGCGCCGCAGCGTCCGGGGCATAAGCTTCTAGGGCGCCCTCGCCCGAAGGCAGGTAGTTCCCACGCTTGACGCGAATCTTTGCGCCGTTCTGCTCTAATTCAAACTCGGTTACCTGGCGGTCAATCAGCAGATCGATGAGCTGCTCAATTTCTTCGAGTCCCCAAATCTTGTCGCTTCCTTCGACGCCACGCGTCGGCTTCTTCCCAGCCATTTTCGTCATTCTCCGGACCGTTCAGTAAGGGCGGTTCGCGAACCGTCCCTGCTACGCGATAATCCAGCGATCTTTAGGCGCGGGGGTCAACACTTCAGGGCCGTCAGGCCCTACTGAAATTGTATCCTCGATACGAATTCCACCCCACCCTTCCAAATAAACGCCAGGCTCCACGGTCACCACGTGGCCGGTCTGAAGGCGGGTCTTTTCGCCCCGTCCCAGCCGGGGCATTTCGTGGGTTTCCAAGCCTACGCCATGTCCGGTGCTGTGAGTAAAGAACCGCGCCAACCCGTGTGCCGACAGGGTTCTCCTTGCCACAGCGTCGACTTCACCGGTACGGACTCCCGGCAGCGCACACCTAGCAGCTTTCGCCTGAGCCTCTGCCACAGCGTCGAAAACTCGCCGCACGCGCCGGGAGGGCGTCCCCAGGTGCACCGTTCGGGTCATATCAGCAGCGTAGTCGCCAAGTATAGCACCGAGATCAAAGATAACCAATTCATTTTCCATCAACAACTTGCGCGAGGGACGCGCGTGGGGAAGCGCGCCGCGCGGGCCGGAGGCGACGATGGTCTCAAACGCGGCGCCCCGCGCGCCCCGCTTGCGCATCAGATACTCAATCTCAGTGGCCAAGTCGCATTCGCTGACTCCCGGCCGGACGATCGCCAGGATTTTTTCAAACACCTCAGCGGTGATTCTGCCGGCGTCGCGAATTCTCGCCAGTTCTTCCTCGTCCTTTATGGCACGGAGGTTCTCTACCAACCCTGGCGCCGGCAGGAACTTGACGCGCCGTCCGGCATCCTTCTCGAGCCGAAAAAAGTCAGCGCAACTCAGGTGAGCCGGC
This sequence comes from Terriglobia bacterium, assembly GCA_050010015.1. Classification (GTDB taxonomy): domain Bacteria; phylum Acidobacteriota; class Terriglobia; order UBA7540; family UBA7540; genus CAVROP01. Next base: position 7,093 of record JBEKLY010000282.1, on the reverse strand, counting down.
TCGTAGCCGACCCGGCGAACTTTGTGCGCCTCCAGCCACGACGCTACCGCCTTGTGGAGGCCTTCCCTCACCTCGATTACTTCCACCCCCTTGGCTTCTTCGCGGGCCTCGAGCGTGTAGCGCGGGTCCACCCAGAGGATTCCGTCATTCGAGTTGAAAAGTGCGATTCCCGCGGTCCCTCGAAAGCCTGTCAAGTAAGTGATGTTGGTCAGATTCGTGACCAGCAGGGATGGAAGCCGATGTTCCTCCAGCGCCGCTCGGAGCGCGCTTTGCCTTTTAGTGTGTGGATTGTTCATGGAAGAGTGCCAATGCCACGGTAAGGCAACGCCCCCCTCGTCCTCGAGTAGGACGGCCAGACTGCCCCTTGCAACCTGATTCCGGCTTGCCTGATCTCTCTGCGCTCTGGAACTGCCCCTCGCGGTAGCTTGGGAGGACGCGAAGGCTCCTCTTCTCTTCTAGTGTCATGTCCCAGAAGTCCGTAGTATATGTCAGCCTTTCAGCGATTGGGCGTATTTGATTCTTGGTTGGGAATGCTTCGAGCCCTGAAGGGGCGAGCTAACAAAGCCCAGGACAACGGCCTGGGTTGCGAATCAGACGGCATTGTTCTCTGGGAGCAAGCCCTGCAAGGGCGAAATAACCAGGCGTTGGCCTCCGCGGAACGTCGCCGCCGCCTCGAACGGCTCATCACGCCCCTTCAGGGCTGGCCAATTGCACGGCATGGATTCCTCACCCAGGCCGTTGGCCTGGGCTTTGTTAGACCGCCCCGTTGGGGCTTAACAATATCGTCAGCACGTTAGCGGGGCTCGTGACACACCGTCGAATCGCCCGACTTACTTCACGAATTACAGGAACAGGGCACTAGCTGGTGGTCAGTATCCTGGGAGAAACAAAGAAGAGCAACTCCTGGTCCGAGTCCTGGACATTCGTCGTCTTGAAGAGATTCCCGAGAAGGGGAATGTTCCCAAGCAATGGTATCTGGGTGACGGAGTTCTGGCGTTGCGTTACCGTGACTCCGCCGAACACCACTGTCCCTCCGTCCGGAACCAGTACCTGAGTGGTGGCCTGCTGCATGTTGATGCTCACAGCGGCTTGGGTAATGATATTGCCAGGACTGGCGTTTTGCACTTCAAGCTTCAGGAAAATGTGGCCGTCGTCGGTGATCTGCGGCAGGGCGGTGAGTTTGAGTGTTGCATCCACATATTGTATCGAAATGGTGTTGTTGATGCTGGTTTGAACCGGAAGCTGTGTGCCCTGCTGAACCATCCCCTCAGCGTTATTCTGAGTGATGATGCTCGGGCGCGAGATCGTTTTCGCTTGACTGCGAATCTCCGCCGCCGAAATCACCGCATCGATCAGGTAACGCTCTGAGAAGTTGGTAATCGCCACCACGCCGAAGCCCGTCCCCGCGTTGGTGGCAAGGGTGTACGAAGGCGTTCCAGGGGTCGGGGGAGTTATGCTGGATCCCGTCCCCGTCTGCGCGGCGCCGCTTGTCGAACCCGAAGTATTCGCAGCAAGCCCGACCAAGGCGGCCCCCAACGTCCTTTGAAAGGTCGAGGAGGCCAGAACAATCCTGGCCTCGATGGCCACTTGCTTGGTCTTGGTGTCTAGTTTGGCAATCGCCTCCTCGATCTTGGGAATCTGCGCGGCCACGTCGGAAATAATGAGCGTGTTGGTGCGCTTATCCACAAGAACAGTCCCGCGCGACGTAAGCGGCCCTGCGCTCGACTCGTTCCCGGTTCTTCCCACCCCGTTGCCGGACCAAGTCCTGAAGAGAGTCATGATGTCAGTGGCGGTGGCATAATTCACCGGCCGAAAAATCGTCACCAGCGGCGCCGCCTTCAGCCGCTCGGCAGCCAGCTTATTTACCGTCTCCTGCTCCGCCATGAGGGTATCAATTCTGGCGATGCGGAGGATATTTCCTTCCAGAACCTTGCCCAATCCATTGTCTTTGAGAACGACCTCGAGTGCCTGGTCCCAGGGCACGTTGTCCAGAACCATGGTGACAGACCCCGACACATTGGGATCTACAAGTATGTTCAGCCCACTAACCTCGTGAATGAGACGGAAGAAATCCTTCAGGTCAACGTCCTTAAGGTTGAGTGAAATCTGTTCGCCAGTGTACGCCGGACTCACCTCGCCACCCGGCGCAGCCGCTTCCGGAGCGGCGCCCCGATATACAGGTGGGTTGAAGGTGTTTCCCGCGCTCAACACTTGTGCAGCCTTGTCTGCCTTAAGAGCCTCCGGCGTGGGATTCTGAAGTGTCTGGCGGGGCGCCGCAGCAACGTCCCGGCGGCTCTCCGAAACAGGGAATAACGCGTTGTAGCCAGGCCCCGGCTCATCACGCTTAGCCGCCATTTCAAGGGCTGGTGCTCGCGAAGCAGTTCCCACGCGCGAGGCGGAAGCGTTCTGTGTTACTGCGGTCGCTGGGGTGGCCACAGGTCGCAGAGCCTTCTCGTGCGAGGTCGCTACAGGCGCGGTCGTGCGATTCTCAGCCGCCTCTTGCTTCAATGCAGCCTTTAGTGCAGCCACAGGAGAGGCGGAAGCTCCCGGGGTTGACTCCGCTTTCGGAGGCGTGGCGCCACTCATGCCAGTCTCGTCCGTTGACCCCGCCGCGGAAGCCAGCGGAGCGTTGCCCGTGAGGCGCGGCTTCACCTCGAGGCGTATACCACCCTCCGACGACTGAGCTTCGAAGGAAGGGTTGCCCGCGAGATCAGCCACAATGCGGACCACCTCCGGGTCCTCCGCCCGGTACTGGCTCACCCGCACTTCCTTCACAATTGGTGAAGTCACAGGAATAAGTTGCTGTCGAACCGCGTTTGTCATCCCCTCGACGTCCACCACCAGCCGGTCGGGATTGTCAAATCGGTAGACTTGGAACGTCGCGGGCTTAGTCATGGCCACATCAATCGTGACGTCCCCCGCAGGCTTGGGTGTAACCAAGACCTCAGAAACCGCCGGCTTCTTTGCCGTCTTGGCGAGAGCAACTGACGGGGTTGCACCCGGATCGGAAACCTCGGGCGGGCGGCTCTCAGGGGCGCGCGGCGTTGCCGCCATCAACCATGTCGCCGCCAACCAAAGGGTGAATATTCGTCTCATCTTCCTTCTCCAGGAGCTGAACCCAGTTTGACTTCCACTTCGCGGGTAACCACCCGGCCCCGAGAGTCGAGTGTGTTCTCCTTAAAGCAAATAGCTTCCGGAGTAATCTTGCTAACCACACCGTTGTGCACGGCATCGTTGACTCTCAGGAAGTAAGCACGTTTCGTATAATTCGTAACTACCGCGATCATATCGTCGGCGGGCGCCTGGCGCACAACTCCCTCGAGCCGCAGGCCGGATATCGCCAGTCCGCGTGTGCCGGCGGGCAACGGTCCTAGCTCGGATGCCGAGCGACCGGCCGAACTCGACGCCACCCAAGCCTTGAATGGATCCCTTCGCCCCGCCGCGGTGGATGACTCACTTGGGGCTGTCGTCTTGGGCGGCCGGGGCGCCACGCCCTGCCCTCCCGCAGAAGCCGCTCCTGACTTCGCAGGCGACGCCGGATTGTGACTGATCGTGGCAGGCGGAGTCCTGGGCGCAACCGTCTTCGGCGGCGGAGTCTCCGGCATGACGGCCATCGGCGGTGCGGCGACGCCGGCCTTGGCGTTCGATTGAGCTGCTACCCCGGGCGGCGAGATACTGCCGCCGGCCTTGGGAGGTGGGAGCGTGGTTTTGGGGACGGGCCTCGTGGCAGCGGGCGTCCGCTCGGCCGGGGCCTGTCCGAAGCAGATCCCCGTTAATGCCAGCATCAGAATCGACACACAAACCGTCAGGGTCGCGCGCCTGAGCTGATGTCTGCTGTAATACATAGTCCTCGTCCTACCCATTTCTTCGTTCTGACCGAGGCCGTAGCCCCTGGGCACAGGCAAGAGTGTCTGTGCTACACCTATCTCTTCGGTATTGCCGGGGCCGTTTTTGGAACTGCGCTGAAGTAACCGGTCAAAACGCAATTAGCCCCCACCGTTTCACCCGCACCAACTTTGAACTGCCCCATGCCTCCACCCGCCGGGGAGCCCAAAGCAAGACCGGAAACGCTTACGATGCGCTGTTCACGCGCCAAGTGATCGAAGAACGCCAGTAGCCCATAGTAAGTGCCATCAAGCCGCAGGTTGAAAGGCATCTCAGTGTAAATATCCTTCTGCACCAGAGTCTGCGGTATGAAAGTGCGAATATTCACGTCAGCAGCTTTGGCGTCGGAGAACACCGTCTTCAGGAAATCATCAGTAGACTGTTCCTCCGGAACAATGGACCTTAGCGCCTCGAGCTGCTTCTGCAGCTCCGCAATTCGATTCAGGTACGCGGCCCGCTCTCGTTCGATCGACTGGTTGCGCAGGTTCTCCACCTTGAGCTTTTCGGTTTTTTCCATTAGGGCATTCCGCGTTTGCTGAACGGGGAGTACCAGGAAATAGAAAACCGCTCCCGCCAGAGCCACCGCGATCAAATCATAAACCCCGCCCTGCACAGCTACCGGAAGTTCACCGAACGTCTTGGGCATCGCCATGGGGCTAGTACTCTCTCTGCCTGTGGTTCATCTAGCAATCTCGTAGGGGCGGCTCGCGAGCCGCCCCTACCGCGTTTCGCAATTGCTCGAGGGCGGTTCGCGAACCGCCCGCGTTGCGCTTACATTCCGGGCCGCTGAGGGGTAGCGGCTCCGGCGCTAGCCTGGGTGGCCGTTGTCGCCGCCGAAGGCGGTTTATACGAACCGTCCAAGCTGAACTTGTAGCTTACAAAATCCGGTTTGTCGTCTTCGTAGAATTGTCTGAGCTGCACGTCATCGAAAGACCCGGAGCTTTTCAACAAAGCCAGCAAGGTTGCAACCGAATTAGCAGACCCCGCTTGCCCTTGGATGGCCACGCGGCCGCCGTCATTAGTCACGGAAGCAAAAAAGAGGTCGGTGGGAGTTTTGGCCACCACACTTCCCAGGACGCCCATGAACTCTGTCGGGCCCACGCGGCTGGTTTGAAGCAGTTGGACGGCTTTGACGCGCAGCTCGAGCTGCGCGCGCGTGCCTTCGTATCTCGCGTTTTCCTGCCGGATGGCCACCAGACGCGTCTGCTCCGCCTGCTGTTTCTTGAGTTCCACATTCAGCTTGTCTATCGACCCGCTCCAAATCAAGTACATGAGACCCACAATCCCAAAGCTCACCACCAGAGCACCGAGGAAAATCCACACCTGCAGCATCGACTTCTGGGCAGGCGCCACAGGCTTAGCCTTTGGCTTCGGCGCCGCCAACCCCAGTAGGTTGATCTTAATGAAGGACATAGTCAGTCAAAGCTCCTCAGCGCCAGCCCTGTCGCCACGCACAGACTGGGAGCAATATCCTGCAGCAGAGCCTCGTCGAACTTCCGTGCATCCACCTTCACCCGTCGAAAAGGATCGATGATTTCCACAGGCACGCGAAATTCCTCCTTCAATTGCTCCACCAAGCCATCGATCATGGCCGTCCCGCCTGCCAGGTAAATCGCCTGAGTGTTGTCCGCTGAAGATGCCTGCCGGAAGTAGTCGAAGGTCTTCTGAACCTCCAGCATCAGGATCTCCGTGACAGAGCGAAGATGTGGAATCTTCTGTTGGGGCGTTATGCCACCCACTTGCTGGCCCTGCTTCAGCTTTTCCGCATCTTCGTAATTCAGGTCGAGTTCTTTTTGCAAAATGTCCGTATACTGATTGCCCCCGACCGAGACATCCCGCGCAAACAAGGGGGACTCTCCTCGTCCCACCACGATGTTGGTAATGCTGGCGCCGATGTTGAGCAGAGCCACGATCATATCCGGAGGAACTTCGTAGTTCGCTCCGAAGGCGTTGAAGACAGCAAAGCCGTCGTAGTCCACCACATAGGGCGTCTTATTCGCCTGGTTCAGCACATTCGTGTGGTTGAGGATCTTCTCCCGTTTCGCCGCCACCAGCATGACGTCCGTTCCCTCGCCCGAGGAAGAATCCCCCAGCGGCTGGTAGCTCAGGTTCACATCGGAAATGTCAAACGGAATGTGCTGTTGGGCCTCGTAGGGCATGACCTCACCGAGGTCCTCGTCGCTTGCCGCATTGACCGTGATTCGCTTCACGATCACGGCGTGCCCGGAAACCGAAGTGGCCACGTTGCGAGTTTTGATTTTGTTGCCTTCGAAGATCCTTTCGATGGCGGCAGAAACCGTGAGGGCGTCCATGATCGCGCCGTCCACCACAGTGTCCTGTCCCAGGAGCTCCAGGCCGAAGTTCACCAGTTCGTAGGAATCTCCATGTTTCTTGAGCTCCACGGCCTTGACGGCGCTCGAACCGATATCTAACCCGATCAAGCCCTTCGATTTCCCCATCCCAAACATCTGTTTAGCTCCCTACTGATTGGTAAAACCTTTCCTCCGCGTCGAACGACGGTTGGATTGTGTACTCTCCATCTCCATCCAGCGGTCCAGAAGCGTCTTCTTGAACTTCCAGCGATTGCCTAGCTTAAAGGCGGGGATCCTCTCATCAGAAACGTACTTGTAGAGCGTTTCACGGGAGACTCCCAAGTACTCCGACGCTTCCCGAATGTCCATTACTTCTCTGACTTCTGCCATAAGCTAAACCCCGCAATTTAAGTTCTGTTTGTGGTGGCTTCGGAACACGAGCCTCTCAGGCAAAGGAATCGTTGCACTCTCCCGGGTCGATGCATATACGTCTTGGGCTCGCGCCCTGTCAACATGTATTTGGGGGGTTCTGTGGTGATCCTTGGAAAGTTCTTGGGTGTTTTTGCCATTATCTACCGTGTTTTACACAATATCTTAGGCCGTACGCTGGCACACCCCTATGTATAAGGCCACTTATTCCTCCTTTCCATAGTACTTTCGTGCTGTCGCTTCCCCGCCCAACTTCCGGGCACTGCCCTGAGTGGAGCGAAGGGTGTGCAAATGCCCCGACCTGTCGGGGCGCTACGCCTAAATTAGGACACGACCAACCTCCGAGTGTCAAGGCAAAGTAGAAATGTCCTAATCCCAGCAAAGTAGAAATGTCCTGTTCTTAGCAAAGTAGAAAGTTCCGCTTTTCGTTCTTTGGCGGCTAACCGGAGGAGCCCGTAGGGCGACGG
>JBEKLY010000281.1:0-10513 GCA_050010015.1 Terriglobia bacterium | reverse complement strand
AAGGAGGACAACTGGGCGTCGGAAAGGCCGTCAAAAGCGCTGTTGACGGATCGGGCAGACCGGTTGACACACCGACCGCGGGTCAGCTGCCCAGCCTGGTTTCTTACTGTCTGAATCGCAGTCACTGTTACAGCTTCAGCTTGCCCACGCCCCCGGGGAAGAATGAAGCCCATCCGCATGGCCGTCCGCGACCGTTCCTGAATCGACCGCGCGGGCTACGTTTGGCAGCCGGGACGGATTTTGCCAGGTTCAAATCCTTGACAAACCCGTGAGTCGAAAAGGCGCGCGAGGCGTCGTGTTGACGCTTACAACTCAGCCTGATATTCTCCGCAGCTTGGGAGTGCGGCGGCTTGCGGCGGCTTTTCTTCGTCGAAAACCTTCTGGCTCGAACGCCTCGAGCAAGCGCCAGACGCAAAAAGCGTGAGCGAGCCGCCGCATCCCGAACGAGGAGATTCGGAATGCAACGCCGGAGGTTCCTTAAGTCAGCCCTGGCTTCGTGGGGAACAGGGGTCTTGAAGGTCGAAGGTTCAGCCTCTGCCGCTCCAACGAGCGGAACGCCTGGCACGAAGATTCCGTTGGCCACGCCGGAGCGGGGCGAGAGCATTTCCATCCGGGGTTATCTCACCCGTGAAGCGGAGCGAATCACACATCAAGCCTTAGCCGATTACCCTGACTCGTCCGCGTGGCGCCGTCTTGTGGGGGAGCGACGCCGGCAGTTCATGGAAATGGTGGGTCTTGATGAACTGGCGCCCTACGCGCAGCGACCACCACTCAATGTGAAGGTAACAGGAGTTGTGGAGCGCGCGAAGTATCGCATTGAGAAGTTATATTACGAAAGTTTTCCCAAGCTCTTTGTGACGGGAAATCTATATATCCCCAACTCATTGAGTTCTCCTGCCCCGGGTGTTCTTTACCTATGCGGCCACGCGGAAAAACAAAAATTCCATTACCAGGGTGAGGCGCGACGCCTGGCGGAGTTGGGCTTCGTCTCCCTTCTCATCGAGACGCTCGAAGGAGAGGAAATGCAGGGCGACCACCACGGACCCTATGAAAAGGGCTCGTTCCACAGAGGGATGGAGACTCTGCGGCTTCTTCGAGGTCGGGAATGCGACCTCAACACCAGCGCCGGTGGTGGTGGGACTCCGTTCCCCCCGCGATAAGTTTTCCAGGGAAGATTACCGTGGAGGAACAACAGAGAGGTTTTTGGGGCCCATCCACGCCGAGTGGGCCAAGGTTGCCGTCGAGTTGCGTGGGACCGGCGAAAGCGTGTGGGGTGAAACCCTGGCGTGGCACCTCCGGCGCGCTTCGGTCTGGACAGGAAGGACCTTGGCGAGTATGTGGGTTTATGACACGCTGCGCGCGCTGGCTTGCGTGCGCCAACTTGAGCAAGTCGATGGCCGGCGAGTGGCTCTGGCCGCGCGGGGCGAGATGGCAGCCGTGGCTTTGTATGCCGCCATGCTGGACGGTCAGGTGGAAACGCTGCTCGTGGAAGATCCCCCAGCCACCCAAAATGCGGCGAGCCAACCCGACGGGGAGGACAATGCCTTGGAAATGCTCGGTTGCCTGCGCGTTACTGATCTGCCGCAGGTGGCGGGATTGTTATACCCCGCGGAACTGGTGTTCATTGGGGAGTGCCCCTCGACTTATGATTGGGCGGAAGAGCTGTATCGAAAATTGGGAGCGGAAAACCGATTTCGACGTGTAAGCAACGTGGGAGACTGGCGGCCCAACCATTGAGCGCTGCAAATAGGACTGACAGATCCCCCTCACCCGATCTGCACCGGCTGAAAAGGGCTCCGGGTCGGTCCACCCTCCCAGAAGGTGTGAAAAAAACGCGCTGTCATGCTGAGCGAAGCGAAGCATCTGCATTTGTCACCTTGAAGACAAACAACTGCAGATTCCTCGCTCCGCTCGGAATGACAGGGGTTAGTGGTTTTTTCGCACCTTCTCACCCAAGGGGGCGGGGGTATAAATAGTTCATGCTTCGCCTTGCCCCAATCCGTGGCTGCGCGAGAGCCATCGTTCTCGTGTTGCTCTGCTGTTGGCTCTCCGGATCTTCCCTTCCAGGGAAGCAAGCCGAGAAGCCAACAAACCAGGCACTCCAATTCGAAGATGCCGGCGAGAGGGCACTGGCTCAAGGGAACTACCCCGTCGCCGCAGAGAAATTCCGCTCGGCTCTGAAGCTCAACCCAGGATCAGTGGAAGCTCATGCGGGTCTCGGCATCGCGCTCCGAGAAAGCGGCAATCTCGGGGAAGCAATAGTGGAACTTCAGAAGGCGATAGAGCTCGATCCGAAGGGATGGAAGCCGCGCTACTTGCTAGCCCAGGCTTTTATCCTACGGCAAGACTTCAAAGACGCAATCAGCGAACTGCGGCAGGTTTTGCAGGTCAATCCGGGGTATGCGGACGCGGTGTACAACCTGGCGATGGCAGAGCGGCATGTAGGGGACCGGAGCTCAGCGACGCGGGACTTTCGAAAACTGGTCAGCCTTCAGCCACACGATCCGGGCGCCCATTTTCAGCTAGGCAAGCTGCTACGCGAGGAAGGGGACGGCTGGGGCGCCCTTTCCGAGTTCCAGACGGCATCGGCGGGGGAACCGCGGAACCTGGAAATCCGGAATGAGCTGGCATTGACATGGGTCGACCTCCAACACTACGACGATGCCTTTGCGGAGTTTCAATCGATCCTGCGCATCGACCCGGACTACATGCTTGCTCACTACGGGATGGGTCTGGTCCGCGAGCTTACGGATGAAGGCGACTTCGGAGTCTCGGAATTCAGGGAGGCGATACGTCTCAAACCAGACTTTGCCGACGCGCACTTTCATCTGGCGAAGGCCCTCGTCGAGCAACGGCATTTTTCGGAGGCCCTGGTTGCCCTCGAAGGCGGGGCGCGACTCGATCCCGACAGTCCGGCACTTCATTACGTCAGGGGTTTCTATTTCAAAGATCAGGGCGATCCGGAAAAAGCGCTCGCGGAATTCAAGAGAGCCGTGCAACTCGCACCGCAACTCCCTGACGCTCATTACGAGATCGGTCTGATCTTGCGTCAAAAAGGAGAGCTCCGGAGCGCCGCAGGCGAATTCCGCAAGGCGATCGAGTTGAGCCCGACGGATGGACCTTCTCTCCTCAACCTCGCCCAAATCCTGAGGCTGCTAGGCAAAACAGAAGAGTCGCAAGAGGTGATGCGAAAGTTCGGAGAGCTTCGCAAAAACCGCGAAGCTCTGAAGCAAGCGCAAGCCTACAACGGCACGGGCATTCGGCTGGCTGAACGTGGTGACCTTAACGGCAGCATCGGTTATTTCCAAGCAGCGTTGGAATTGCAGCCGGATGATTCGGAACTCCATCGCAATTTGGCCCTGGCACTTTTCCGAACGGGTGAATTTGTGGGGGCGAGGAACGAATACGAAGCGGCCATCCGCCTCAATCCACGCGATGGGCAGGCCCACTGCGGCTTAGGCGAGGTGCTGGTACGGCAAAACCATCTGGCAGACGCCATCCAAGAGGTCGAAAAAGGCGTGCAATTGAACCCTCGCTACGCCGAGGCCTACCGGCTATTGAGCCGGCTGTATCAGCAGGCCAATGATCCTGCCAAAGCCGCAGCCGCACTGGCACGCGCCAAATCGCTAGCGACGGAAGCGGGGCAGTAAGCAGGTGGGCTGGTAGAAGTTGTGATCTGCTTTTTTGAATTCTCCTCGCGCTCCGCTTAGCTTCTCAGATTTCCCATTTGACTTGTTCATCCGTCTTTGCGCTAAGAGGTGGAGCCCCGTCTGGCGAATGGCCCTCTGCTTACTGGCCTTCCGCGCATACCGACTGGAGCGACGGCAGAGTATCACCGTCGCGGAAAGTTTGGGGAAAATGACTCAGCCGGCGCTGCAAGTTATACCACCGCTGAATTTCAGCATCAAACCTCACCAGCATCGTTCCAAGACGGTACGGTGTATAAGCGTCCGTCCATGCCTCTCGATAACCCTCTCGCAGGTCTGAGAGAGCGTCCACCAGGTCGCCAAGATGGCTGTGATCGTGGTTCGACATTTCACCGCTCAGGTAGAACTGGACGTCCGCCTGTTTCGGATTCGAGCCCAATTGCTGCCAGAAATCAGACAGCCCCACGGCGTAGAGGCCCTTCATTCCAGAGTAGTCCAACATCCGTGCTTCCAGGAGCAAGTCCTCCAGGGTGACCCTGTCCCCGCCTTGTTCCAAAGCCTGCGAAAAGTGCTCCTGTGCGTCTTCTGCCGCCAAGCGCGCTTGATGAAGATCTTCCCGGTGATCCAGCAGAGCGTTCAAATGCTCGGCCGCCATGGGGTCCTCCCAGAGCCGGCGCAATGTCTCGTTGTCCCCGATCGCATGGGACAACTGGGTCTGTGCCTGCGTGATGGCGTCCAAGCCGGCGGCAACCTCGGTGGCGACTGGAGGGTAGTACATGATCTGGGCGTAGTCTGAGAAGAACCGGGCGCGATTCATCGGGTCGCGTTGCCAGGCCGCTGCCGCACCGTACGCGATTCCGGGGAAGGCAGGGCGCATCAGCACCATGATATCGTCCGTCCAAAGCGTATTGATCACGCCGAGTATCCCATGCGGCCGGCCGGCGGCAAGAAAGCTATCAGTGTTGGCGAACGAGACATCGAAATCGGGAGCGATATGGTTCCAGATGCTAACCCCCGTAGCGATGATTTTCGGTATGGAGAGTGAGGCGAAAGGAGCCCAATAGGGCTCATAAACCGTGGCGTCGTAGCCCCAGGGGACCAGAATGGTCCCCGAGGGAATCTTCGGGATCATTTCCGGGTACTTCGAAAACATATCACTCCAAAGCAACACGGTCTTGCCCCGGCGGCGAACGAGGTCGGAAACGGTTTGGAATTGTTCGAAGTACAACTGCGCGAGAGAGGCTTCTTTTGCGATGGCGGCGTTGCGCGTCTCCCAAGTCTCATCAAGTCCGATATGGAAAAATGGGCTTGGGAAAAGGGCTGCCAGTTGCCCAATCCAATCTGCGAGCGTGGTCGGCACCCGAGGATTGCGAGGGTTGAACTCGCTCCCATAAGGAATCGCACTTAGATCTTTGTAGCGCTCGATTCGAAACAAGTCGTGCAGATGGCCGTAAAGCTCGACGCAGGGGACCACATCGATGTGACGTTCACGCGCATAGGTAATGATGCGCTTGATTTCTTCCTGCGAGAACCGGGCGTTGTAGTCGAGAAGCGAGTATCCCACCAGCTCGATGCTCGTCTCGGAATAAAAGTAATACTGGTTGCCTTTCCAGCGGGCCAAAAAATCCATCTGTCGCTTGACTTCATCTTCAGTGGGCAGAGGCCCATGGCTCATGTCGATCATAATGCCTCGATAGGGCAGAGAAGGCCAGTCATGGATCTCGACTTCCGGGATGATTGCCCCCGCGCCTCGCCCCTCGACCAGTTCGAGGAGCGTTTGCACGCCGTAGAACAGTCCTGCAGATGAGCGGGCGCGAATTTCGGCTCCGCTTGCCCTCACATTCAGCGTGTACGCCTCGCGAGATTGCGGCCCCACACTTTCACCCGGCACTGGAAGAGGGTCGAGCCCGCCTGTGCGGTGCAACGTGATGCCGTGTGGGTGCGGCTCGCCAACCTGAACCGCGACGGAGGTTCCGGCAATGTTCGAGAGCGCTTTGGCAAGCTGCTCTGCCGCGAAGCGATCCTCGACGCTGGCCGGCTCCGGCAAATAAACCGGCAGCCCGCGGACGGCTAACCTCGCCGCTCCGTAATGGATCTCCTGAGGCTGAGGCAGCAATGCAGTGTGGCCAGCGAGCCGGCCGGTGGAAAGGAGCACGATTCCGATCAGAAAAACCTTGCGCATAGGAGATTTACCTCCTGGAGAATAAGCTAAGCTACCTCGGGAATGACTGCCCTTCCGCTCACGGCGGGGCGCCACAGTGTCCTCGAGGGCCACCCATGTATACTATCTCCGTCACTCAGGAGTAATCGAACGGGGTCTGGCAGTCGTTGCCGAACCTGAAGGTGTTCAAGATCAAACCCGAACCCGCGGGAAAGAACGCGAGAGCGTGAGGGCAATTCGGATCAGGCTCCTGCGCGCCGGGAACAGCAATGGTCATAGCTCGGGCTTGGCTTTGAACTGCAGCTTGAAGGGTGGAACTGCGAACGGGAACGCAGCAAGGTCCAGGCCAACGTGTGCAGTCCCTTTACTCCCGAATTGATGCGCGCCGATATCGTACTTCTCGGTTTTCGACAGGTGCGGCCGAGCCCCATTCCAGAAATCCACTTGATTCTCATCGAGGAGCATGCCCTGACCTCTCGCGCCGGAGTTGCCTTGAATTTTGTACCCCTCTGGGTTGTGCGCCTCGGGGTCAATAAAATCGGGATCCCCTGTTTTGGCCTGTGCGTCTCCGGCGTAAGGGATTTCCCATAGATTGTTCAGGAAGTGAAGGTCGTTCACATCCAATCCGGCATCGACGCCCACTGCACCCGAGTTCCGCCAGAATATATTGTTGCGGAACCAGATATTGCTGTACTCGTTTTGCGGGGGACGGTTCTCGAGGCCGACCACGCGGCTGCCCCTGTTAAATGCCACCGTGTTGTTATCAAAATACACATCCCGAGTGTTCGAAGTAATGAGCAGTGTGGTTTTGCCGTAGACCGACTTGTCAGTGCCAGAGGGGTCAAAGAGCGCCCAATCGTTGTGTACGATGATGTTGTTGCGGATGGAAATGAAGTCACTCAAGTACCGGTTGCTGCTCTCTTCTCCGGAGAGCCACACGGCTACGTTGTTCGCTTCGAGATAATTGTTATCGAAGATGCTCATACTGGCGTTGTCAATCCATATGGCGGCAATGCCGCTTCCGCGTATCACATTATAACGGGCAGAGGAGTGGACGGCCCAATCCTCGTACAGGATGCCGTCTCCGGAATTGTTGTCAATCTGGCAGTTCTCGATCACCAGGAATTCCACCGCTCCGTTGGCAGTGAACCCGTACCCTTCAGTGCCCGCGACGTTCCATCCCGCGTCATGGAGATAACAATTCCGAACTTCGACATACCGATTTTCATCCTCCGGATTCCAATGGCCTGGGACGTCCTGGCCCGAGCCGTTGAGGTGGACGCCGTAAGTTCCGGAATAGGCCATTTCACAGTTCGTGATACTCAGGTAGTGCGAACTCACCACCTCCACTCCCACCTCGCACGCGTAAAAACGGCAGTTGCGCATGATGTCGTGTTGCTTTCGCTCGATGCGTATTCCGGACCCTGTGGGGCGGTTGGAGGTCATGCGAAACTCAATGCCGTCAATCGTGTTATAGGATCCCAACAGCAGAATGTCTCCGCTGCCATCGTTCGTGAATATGACCTTGCCCTTTCCATCCGAGCGGAGAATTATGGGCAAATCCTGAGCGCCATCCGCCGCCTTCACCCGGAAGCAGGGGTATGTCCCGGCGGCAAAAACCACCGTGTCCCCCGGCGCGGCGAGGGAGAGCGCCCTTGCGACGGTCTTCACCGGTCGATCGGCTGTCCCGGTATTCGAGTCTGCGGCATTGTTGCCGGCGCCCGCATACCAGGTTGTTGACGCCGCCGGCGCTGCAAGCAGCGCACAAACAGCCGCCCCCAAGAAAACCGCCCTTTTCGTAACTGACATTACGCTCCTTCCGGTTAATGGGTAGCGCGAACCGCAAAGTCGGCGGTCCGCGCTACCCGTCCTGATTTTGGCGCGACCCTGATGTTAAGCCCCTCCCGATCATTTTTCTTCGTCAGCCCACCATAGCCTCATCCCGATGTCAGGATTCATCCTACGGGACTAACCCTCGGGAAGGGGCGGATGATGGAACGGGTCTAAATAAATATTCCGCGCAAGCTCTCGGCCATCCGGGGCGTACAATGACAACGCGACCCGATAAACAAGCTCCTTCTGGACCGGGAAGGAAAGGCTGCCCACGCGGGCGTGCGAGTCCGGCCCCAATTGGACGAGCGCATTTCCCCTTGTTACTTCGCCTCCGCTTTCCGTCGTTACCACCCACTCGGCCTCGCAGTCTCCAAGATCCGCCAGGGTGTCGTTAGCGGCGTGGACGGCAAGGGGCGCGTCTTTATACTCCATAAAGATTCCGATCGGGTTGTTGCTTTCGTTTAGCGCTCTTAGCCCTCCGCCCAATCCTTCCACCTTGGGGCGGCCCCAGTAGTCATACACACCGTAGAAACTCTGCGGGCAGAAGTCGATCCACATGAAAAGGAAGTACCCGGCGTTGGGATTGTATTTTTGCATCCGGTAATGCTCGATATAGTATTTGATGAGCCGGTACTGGTAATCATGAAGTTCGGCAACTCGGGGCAACACGTCCTTGAGACGCTCGGCGATCTGCGGAACCAGCCGCGCGCTTTCCGGCCCGGGCGGCGCATCGACTCCGAACTCCGTCGCCAGTTTTTCCGTTGAACCGAAAATATCCGTGTAGTGTCCTTGCCCCAGCGAACCGCGATAGTCGTGGGCGTCGCCGCTTTCCAGATCATTTTTGTAGTCTGAGTTCCTGATCGTCGGCCGGGCGGGATCCAGTCGATGCACTTCCGCGACAAGCTGCGGACCAGGACGCGTCATGGCCTGAAACTTCTGTTGAGCCTCGTTGATGTTGCCACAGCGGCCGCAACCTGAACGAACCTCTCCGTGTCCTCCGTGACTTCAAGACTTCAACACAGAGAGCACTGAGGACCTCAGTGCTCTCTGTGTTGAAGTCTTCTTCGTGGCCACAGAGAACACGGAGAAAAACCGGCGCCGCGGCTGGGCGATGCTTTCTTCTGTCCCAATCTTCGGGCCGACACTCCTTAGAAAATGAGTCTCAGTCCAACCTGCACCAGGCGCGGCACACCTCCGTAAGTGATTTTGCCGGAATAGGTGTCGACAGGACCGTTATCACGGGCATCGAAAATCCCGGTGTCAGGATCTCCAAGGTTATAGTGGTTAAGCAGGTTGAAGAAATCGGCTTTGAACTCGAGTTTGGTAGCCTCACCCACGGGAATTCGGAAGCTCTTCATGGCGCTGAGATCCCAATCGCCGAAGCCCGGGCCGAACATGGAGTAAGGCGAAGCGTTGCCGTAGTGCCAGGGTTGGGGAGGAGCGAAAGCCGCAATGTTGAACCACGTAACGCCCGCCACGGTGTCATGCCCTGATTGCCGCCCGGCGTAAAGCGGTGCGCCCGCCACGCGGTCTGGCCGGGAGGCGCTCCATCCGACCAGGGTGCCAGGATTCTCGAATGTGGGCGTCAACGCGTCGCCGCTGTGATATAGGGTGACACCCGAAACTCGCCACCCGCCCAGCACGCCATCCACAATTTTGTTCGAGTTCCCAAGCCACTTTTTGCCATGGCCCACGGGGAACTCGTAGACATAGTAGACCAGGAATTTGTGACGGTACTGGAATTCTTCGTTGCTGTATTCCGCACGCAGATTCCAGGGATCCTGCGGCGGCACATTACCCAACTCGGCATCCGCATTGATATTGGTCAAGTTGCGAGACCAGCCGTACTCGGCTCGCAGCATCAGCCCGCTCGAAAAGCGCTTCTGGGCTTCCAGTTGAAGTTGATTGAACGAACTGGTTCCCGGGAAGTTAAACCAGTAGACAGCGCTCCAGGGCTGGTAGGGAAGCTGATCCTGGGTGGGCACGTTCGGTTGTTGAACGTTCGGGCGGTCGATATTGTCGAATTGAGAAAGCAAGTGGTGGCCCTGGTCGCCCAGGTAGCTGGCGCGAAGGGACCAGTTTTCTCCCACCTGGCGCTCGAGCGTCAGGTTCCACTGCTGCGAGACGGGGTTCACTTCATTTCGATCCATGACCGAAATGGAGGGATTCGCCGCCTCACCCTGCACCAGGTTGGCGGGGTAGGGATTGGCAAAAGTGATGTCCGGAAGATAGGCGCTGCTCGGTGTACCGGGCAGTTGAGTGTTGAAGGCAGCCGTTCGTTCCCACGGCAGGTTGCTCTGACTTTGTAACGGCCCGGACCATCCGGCGTTGAAGGCATAGTAAATCCCCCAGCCGCCTCGAATCACCGTCTTGTTATCGCCGCCCGGACGGTAGGCGAAGCCGATGCGCGGCCCCCAGTTGTGAAAGTCGTTCTTGAAATAGTTGAGCGGTGCTCCAATCTGCTGCGTAGTCACAAAAGGATAGACGGCAAAGGCGCCGGGATCCGAATTGGGTGGAATCGTTACCGTGTCGGAGTTTTCTGCAATCACCACCTTATTGGTGGCAGGGTCCCAAAAGGTTGCGTTGTGGTCCCGGAACGTCCACGGCCTCTGATACATGTATCGCAGCCCGTAGCTGACGGTGAGGCGAGGGGAGGCTTTGAACGTGTCCTGCGCGTAAAAGTCCCACTCGCGGTCGTACATGTTTTGGCTGACCGGGGCTGAGTAGCTCGAGTATTCCGCAATCCCAAGCATGAAATCGGCGTAGCCGTTTCCGACCGACTGGCCGTAATTGCTTCCCGGAATGTTCCATCCGCGGTTACCTGTCCACTGTCCTGAGGAGCTGAAACTTCCCAAGGGAGCGTTGCAGTTGA
>JBEKLY010000280.1:0-12686 GCA_050010015.1 Terriglobia bacterium | reverse complement strand
CCTGCTGCTCCCCACCCCGTGTCACCACGACGCAGTTGCAGGCTGATTACGAGTTACGTTAGCTCGGTGAGGACTTCCACCTCACTGATCGTGTGCGCTCTCAGGCGCACTAGCCGGGGGCAGCGCCCCCGCAATCGAGCCAATTTGACCAACGCCGACCCTGTAAGGGTCGAATTCAAACACTCTCGCGGCTCGCCCCGTGCCTCAGGCGACCCCTTCAGGGTCGGGACGGTTCCGGATCACCGTTCCGGGGGCGTTGCCCCCGGCTACTAACTGGCGCCCTTTCAGGGCGTGGAGGTTTACGCAACCCCTCCGGGTGCCCAGCAAAAGATGTGGGTCACGATCAGCCTCAGGGGAGAGGGCTGTCGTTTGTAGTTTAGAGGGCTGCCCCTGCGGCCGCTTGCTTTAGTTACCAAACTACCTCATCCTCGTCTAACAGAGGGAGGAATCACGCTCGAGTTCAGGGGGGACAACAAGATGAAGCGCACGATGGGTCTGGGTCTATGCACATTAGTATTTCTGCTCACCGCAGCGTCTCTCGCCTTTTCCGCATCGCGCATCGAGAAGAATCTGAAGCTCGAACCGGGCGGCAAGTTAGTGGTTGATGCCGGCGCGAGTGACGTGTTTGTGACGGGCAGGTCAGGATCAGGCGCCCATGTCGTGGTGACCTCCAATCGAGACGACCTGGAGGAATTGTTCACCTTCAATTTCACCGAGGAGCCCGGGGCGGTCCGGCTCGAGATGCGCAAACACAACATAGGGCTTTGGCCTAAGCACCTGGAACTGCGCATGGAAGTGGAAGTCCCCACCAGGACAAATCTCGACATCCGTACAGGAGGGGGCGACGTCAAGGTCACCCACCTGGAAGGCGAAACCAACCTCGAGACTATGGGCGGAGATGTCAAAGTTTCCGAGCTCAAGGGTAACCTGACTGCGCGCACTTCCGGCGGAGACATGGAGTTGCGCGACCTCACGGGAGACGTTTTCGTCAAAACCTCGGGAGGAGATATCACCCTCGAGAACGCCCGTGGGCGAGTTGATGCCCGCACCTCGGGTGGAGATGTGACGGCATCGTTGGCTCGTGGAAACGCCAAGGGTGGAGAAATTGAGACCTCCGGCGGCGACATCGATCTGCGGCTCGATCCGGCGGTTAACCTGGACCTGGATGCTTCGACCTCGAGCGGTGAAGTAACCTCGAATCTTCCCCATCTGTCGGTGACGGGAGAGATCTCCTCCTCGCGCCTCCACGGCACACTGGGTTCGGGCGGAGAGACCCTGCGAGTCCACACCAACGGGGGAAGCGTGCACATCAGAGCCTTGTAAGCCGTCATGCGCAGGCTTCTGCAGGCCGCGGAAGAGATCCTTCGACTGTCATCCTGAGAAGCCGAAGGCGACGAAGGATCTCCGCAGTTCACCGAAACAGCAACTGCGGCGATTCTTCGCTTCGCTCAGAATGACAGCGTTCAAGGGTTACTTGCACAGCCCGTTTAGGCCAGCATCTGCCGACCCTTCGCTCCGCTCAGGGCAGGCTCTAAAGGTCGGCGCTACTGTCAACTGTTGACTGTCAACTGCCTTCCTGCGCTTGACAACGCTTACATCCTTGTTATGGTAAGGGAGTGCGAGTGCTGGCCATCGATTTTGGCATGAAGCGGATGGGTTTGGCGGTGTCGGATGCCCTGGGCATCACCGCTCAGGGACTTCCCACTCTCGAGCGCACGCGCCTGGACGATGATCTCGAGAAGATCCGGGAATTGACGGAAGAGTACGCAACCGAGCGCGTGCTGGTGGGCAATCCGATCGGGCATGGCGGGGGGGAAACAGCCATGTCGCGCAAGGCAGCGGAGTTTGCGGAAAAGCTGCGCCGGCGGGTCGGCTGCCCGGTCGAACTCAGGGACGAACGATTGACCTCCGTCGAAGCCAACCGCGCCTTGCGAGAGACCGGGCTCACGCTGGGCAAACGCCAACGGGCCGTGGATCGCGTGGCCGCAACGTTGCTCTTGCAAAGCTACCTCGACTACCTCGCTAACGAGCGAAGCCGTGACGCCGGGTTGGCGCCATGAAGAGGTGGATCTTCCTTCTGCTGCTTGGCGCAGCCGCACTGGCGCTCGCCTGGGTGGTATTCGATCTGCTCTCGCCCTATCGCGGGTACGGGGGCAGCGTCATACTCGATTTCGAACCCGGCTCGCGGGCCTCTCAAATCACAGATTCACTTGTCGCGCGCGGCGTCTTAAGGCATCGCTTGCCGTTTCTCGTTCGCTACCTGGTTGGCCGCCCTCGCCACGCGTTGCGGGCGGGCGAATACATGTTCGACCGGCCGGTCCGCCCCGTTGACGTTTACCGGAAACTGGTCTTGGGTGAGGTCTACCTTCATCCCGTGGTCATCCCGGAAGGCTCAGACCGGTTTGACATTGCGCGGATTCTTAACCAGCGGCTGGGCATCGATCCCACGCTATTCCTGCGCATCACGAGCGAGACCATGCCGATACGTGATCTCGACCCCACAGCGCCGTCGCTCGAGGGCTACCTCTTCCCGGACACCTACCGGTTTCCGCGCGGTGTGAGCGCCGCAACCGTGGTCACCACCATGCTGGCGCGATTCCGGCACATTGTTGCTACGCGGCTTGCCGGCCAAGCGCCTTTCCCCACCCCTGCCGCTCCCGAGGTGCGGAGGCGAGCCGCCGCCGCGACCCCTGCCGCTCCCCAAATGGAGAGGGGAGTAGGTGCCTCATCTAGTAATTCCCCTCCCCAGAAAGGGAAGGGAGCGAACACATCATCTGCTGATTCCCCTCCCCAAGTGGGGAGGGGCAGGGGTGGGGTGATTCAAGGCTGGCACGACGTCATCACCCTGGCCTCGCTGGTCGAAAAGGAGACGCCGGCAGCGTCCGAGCGCCCGCTGGTCGCGGGAGTGTTCGAGAGGCGGCTCGAGCTGGGGATGCCGTTGCAGTGCGACCCTACCGTAGTCTACGCGGCGCAACTCGAGGACCGCCCGATAGGCCCGATTACCCAGACCGATCTCCAACTCGATTCCCCATACAACACCTACCGCCACGCGGGACTGCCGCCCGGACCCATTGCGAACCCAGGCGAAGCCTCAATCCGCGCGGCGCTTCATCCTGCCGCCGGCGATGCGCTCTACTTTGTAGCCAACAACCAGGGCGGGCACGTCTTCGCGCGGACGCTTGCCGAACACGAGCGCAACGTGTCACGATATCGCCGGGAAGTGGCGGCGGCGCAACGCAAATCACCGGGGACTACGGGCAAGAACTCGAAGCCGGCGCCGGGCGCAGAGCGCAACGCTGGCGGGGCGAAGAACCGTGCCGGAAACCAAGAAGCAAATCATCCTTGAATATTGCCGGGCTAAGGCGCTAAAGCGCATCGGCCTAACGGAGATTCGCGCCCTCGAAAATGAGCTGCGGGCCCGGCTGGGATCGAGAACATCTCCATCTTACATTGCCGGGGTGCTGCGCGCGGCGGGGAAGCAGGTTGAGTATTATGATCGCTTCGCCGATGCCCCGATCGAGGAGCCTTACGCCAGCCGCCTTCGAGACGCTCTCGAGTTCCACGACCTCGCGAGCGCCGAGGCTTCGCTCCGAAAACTCGACGCGGTTTATCGCGAATACACGGACGCGCGAGACCGCGCCGGAGTGCGCTGGGTGCTCATCCTGCTTCAAAAGGGGAAACTCCGCGCTTCGAGCCTGGCCGCAAACCCCCGAGTGAGCCCTGAAAAGCGCGCGGAGAAGGCCGAGATAGCTATGTGGTTCCGCATCTGGCTCGAAACCCCCAACCTGTTTTTTGACTGGCTCGAACTGCGCAAGGCCTCCGAAGAATTCCGACGATTGTTCTCTCCTTGACCAATTTTCTGCCGATGGTACAATGTGTGGCTCTCGCAAGTGGACTTTTGGGCTCTCCTTAGCGAAGTTCACCCGGAGTAGTGCCACGGGACAAAACTGTCCCAGCCTCGCACATGATACGAATTGGAAGCAATTTGACGGAGGAAAATAGATGTTGCATGGCGTACTTATGAATACTCGAAGGGCCGGTAGAATCGCGGCCGCTTTTGTACTGATGTTGATCGGGTCTGCCGTGGCGTTTGCGGGTCCCCAGGAGACGGCTCCCGCCGGAGAGGCTAGTTTGAAGCTTCCGGACCTGCATCAGGTCCAATTCCTGGGCGTCAATGGCCACAATCTGCTGATGATCGGAATTCTGTTTTGTGTCTTCGGGCTGCTTTTTGGCTTGGTCAGTTACGGGCGCTTGAAAAACCTGACCGTGCACCGGGCGATGAGCGAGATGTCCGAGTTGATTTGGGAAACGTGCAAGACCTACATCATCCAGCAGGGTAAGTTCCTGCTGCTGCTCTGGGCTTTCATCGCCATCATCATTTTGCTGTACTTCGGCCTGCTGCTGAAATATGACGCCTTGCGTGTGGTCGTCATCCTGGCATTTAGCGTGATCGGGATTTGCGGCAGCTACGGTGTCGCATGGTACGGCATTCGCGTCAACACGTTCGCCAATTCGCGGACGGCGTTTGCCAGCCTTCGGGGCAAGCCCTATCCCGTCCTTCAGATCCCACTCATGTCCGGAATGAGCGTCGGCATGATGCTGATCTCGGTGGAACTTCTGATGATGCTCATCATCCTGCTCTACGTTCCGGGAGATTATGCGGGACCGTGCTTCATCGGCTTCGCCATCGGCGAGTCGCTGGGAGCAGCCGCCCTGCGTATCGCCGGCGGCATCTTCACCAAGATTGCCGATATCGGCTCTGACCTGATGAAGATCGTCTTCAAAATCAAGGAAGACGACGCGCGCAACCCGGGCGTGATCGCCGATTGCACTGGCGACAACGCAGGCGATTCGGTGGGACCGACCGCCGACGGTTTTGAGACCTACGGCGTTACAGGCGTGGCGCTGATCACCTTCATCCTGCTGGGTGTGAAGGATCCGATCATCCAGGTGCAATTGCTGGTGTGGATCTTCGTAATCCGCGTCATTATGCTGGTGGCTGCTGCCGCGGCCTATTTCCTGAACGGCGCCATTACCAAGGCCCGGTTCGGGAATGTGAAGAAGTTCAATTTCGAGACGCCACTGACAACGCTGGTTTGGATTACCTCCCTGGTTTCGATCGGGCTGACCTTTATCGCCTCTTACCTGATCATTCCCAGCTTGGGCGGCGATCCCTCGATGTGGTGGAAACTCTCAACCATCATCTCCTGCGGCACGCTGGCCGGCGCTCTCATTCCGGAACTGGTGAAAGTGTTCACGTCCACCGAGTCGCGACACGTTAAAGAGGTGGTGGCCTCGGCGAGGGAAGGCGGCGCGTCGCTGGATATCCTCTCAGGCTTTGTAGCCGGCAACTTCTCCGCCTACTATTTAGGGCTGACGATGATGGTGCTCATGGCTATTGGTTCCTGGGTCAGCCTCCAGGGCTTGGGAAACTTCATGCTCGCTGCGCCGGTATTCGCCTTTGGTCTGGTGGCCTTTGGATTTCTGGGCATGGGACCAGTGACCATCGCAGTGGATTCCTATGGCCCGGTAACCGACAACGCTCAATCGATTTATGAGCTGTCCCTCATCGAGCAGGACCCCACCGTGGTGCAGGAAATCAAAAAGGAATACAACGTGGACGTGGACTTTGAGCACGCCAAAGAAATGCTGGAAGCCGCGGACGGCGGGGGCAACACGTTTAAGGCCACAGCCAAGCCGGTGCTGATCGGCACGGCGGTGGTCGGCGCTACCACCATGATCTTCTCGATTATCATGGCCCTCACGAACCGCCTTACGGCGAACGTGGACAAGCTATCGCTGTTACACGCGCCTTTCGTCCTGGGCCTGGTCACCGGTGGGGCCATTATCTATTGGTTTACCGGGGCTTCGACCCAGGCGGTGAGCACCGGCGCGTACCGTGCAGTGGAGTTCATCAAAGCGCATATCAAGCTGGAGAGCGCGGAGAAGGCGTCGGTTGCGGACAGCAAGAAGGTGGTCGAAATCTGCACGACGTATGCCCAGAAGGGGATGTTAAACATCTTCATCGCGGTCTTCTTTGCCACCCTGGCTTTCGCTTTCGTCGACCCGTTCTTCTTTATCGGCTATCTGATCTCGATCGCTCTATTCGGGCTCTATCAGGCCATTTTCATGGCCGACGCGGGCGCAGCGTGGGATAACGCTAAAAAGATTGTCGAAGTCGAGTTGAAGCAGAAGGGCACGCCCCTTCACGACGCGACGGTTATTGGCGACACGGTGGGCGACCCGTTCAAAGACACTTCTTCGGTCTCTTTGAACCCCATCATCAAGTTCACCACCCTGTTCGGCTTGCTGGCTGTCGAACTGGCAGTGCAACTGACTTCCACCAGCGGCGCGAATCTCGCACACGGCCTCGCGGCGCTATTCTTCATCGTATCGTATATTTTCGTGTATCGGTCGTTCTACGGAATGCGCATTGGCGGGCAGAAAGCGGAATAGTGAGTGAATGGTGAATAGTGAACTTACCGTTCACTATTCACCATTTTAGTACCCTCGCGCCGTGCTCTTGATCTTCCTGGCCAGCTTCTCGATCTTGTCTGCCTTATCGACAATGCCCAGCGAGAGGACATTCTCGTTGGATTTGTCGAGCTGTTCCTGTAAGTCCTTGGCAAGGTCTGCAAGCTCCTTGGCATCGCGCTTCATCCTGTCAAAATTAGCCTTTAACATTTCACGCTTCTGCTTATCCGACAGCGGAATCTCCCGTGAGTCCGGGATCGTTTGCAGGTCTTGAACTGATCCGGCTGAACTCGCGCCGCCGGAGGGCGCCCTTGCCTGGAGCGGCCGTGCAAGCGCAGTCGCAGAGATTTGGCGCGGAGCGTCCAGCCTGGGTACGGCAACGGCCACAAGCAGGAACACCAGAACGATGGTCCAGTTAAGAGTTGATCTGGAGATGTAAGGCGCCATGCGGGTTTCCTTTCGAGGATTCTATCTTCCTTTGCGACTGGGCAAGGGACTTTTACATTTCAGATTACCCGTTTAAGCCATGGTTATAGTCTCCTCCGCTTCGCGGCTCTGCCGCCCCGTCTTGCGGAAGGGGCTTCGCCTTTCCGGCGTAAGCCACTACCCTCATTTCCAGGTCAAGGCTACGCCTCAACCTGCGAGGCTTATTCGACCTGAAGCCCTTATCGTGTCGCCTCGCCGTGCATACAGCCCCAAAGGGGCGCTCTAACTAAGCCCAGGCCAACGGCCTGGTTCAGCGATGTCGGCCCGTTTAGATTGGGTCAGCCCTGAAAGGCCGGAATAGGGTAGTTCGCATGCCGCGATCTTTGTCCCAACTGTACGTCCGCCTCGCCTTCGGCACCCAGCATCGCGAACCCATGCGCTGGAGGTGTGTTTCGCCCCTACAGGGCTTCGAGATTGAAGGCGCGACGTTGACCCAGGCCGTTGGCCTGGGCTGTGATAAATCGCCCCTTTGGGGCTTAAGACAGACACAGATGCGAGCTTTTTGCCTGCACGTGGCCGAGAACGGCCATGCTGTAAACAAGGGCGATGAAAATGTAGAAACTCCAGGAAACGCAAAGCCTCTCCGCAAGACAGGGCGGCAGAGCCGCAAATGCGCATGGGGCGAGACGATCAAAGATCAAGCTGTGTCCCCGAGGCAGCAGACGATTGGCTCGAGGCAAGTGCGACTCCACAAGGAGAAGAATTTACCCTGCTCCGGGCAGACTAGAAGCCAACGTCCCCCAGCGCTTTCTCCACGGCGTCGAAGGCGGATTTCGACACCTCACAGGGCGCGGGGTCGGTGGAAAGCCGGGCGTAGACATGGTCGCCGACTTTTGAGATCTCGAGCGTCTCGGTCTGGTTCTTGTCGCCGAACCGCACTGTGAATTGATGGGGCGGTTTGTTCAGCCCCAATGACGCCGGGTCAGAACTCTTGGGAAAGCCGGTGGCGCGAAGGTCCCGCAGGCGGGAAAGCAGGGTGTCCATCTTGGCGGAAGGCACGGTCTTCGATCCGCCCTCCGTCTGCTTCCACTGATTGTCTTTTTGCTGCTCGAAAACGCTGTGGCCCTTGGGAGAAGTGATCTCGACGTGCTTCACATCAAAGCTCGAGTAGGAGAACAGGTCTTTCGAGCGAAAGTCCGAAGGATCTTTCTGGAAGTCGGTCAGGAAAGAAGAATTGAGCGTGAAAACAGGCGCAAGCGCGGAGTTCACAGCGAAGTAACGGTCGCCCTCCTTGTCTTTCTTGCCGAGCGACAGGGTCTGCGCGCCGTTTGGCCCTGTCAGCTCGACTCGCAATTCCGGCGAATTTAGCCCGTAAGTTGCCTGGCTCTTCTTTTCCTCCGCCGCAATGGACTGCATGGTGAGGCCGCGCAACTGATTGAGGAGGCCGTCCACCGCAAATTTGTCGGCGCGCACCGGGGGCGGCAGAACCAGGTCCCAGACGCCTTCAGGGTTCTTTTCGAGCGTGTATTTCTTCCCTTTGGATTCCACTTCCATCTTCCGAAGTTGGTCTGCCTCGAAGGTCAGGGCGCGCCGGTCGCGGAGGTCGAAGAGCGTTTTCTCGAGATTGGATTTCAGGTAACTGGCCACGGTAACCACGCGCGGATTCCCCGCCACCTGCGCGTACAACCCACTGCTGGTTGGGGTGTCCTCGCCGAGCAGCAAGGTGAACTTGGGCGGGTTGGTGTCCGTCGAGACTTCGATGGAGTAGGCGGGAGGATCGAGCCCGAATTGTTTCACGTCTGAGGCGTGGGGCTCAACCACCTCGTCCACCGTCGCCGTCGTCAGATTGTTGAGCACCGTCGAGAGCGTGCCCTGGTCGGCTGAAAGCTTCTGGGGTTCGGCAATCGCCCAGGCGCCTCCCTGGTGTTGGCAGGTCACCGCGTCGCCCGAGCGCGGGCGGAAAGTGATGGCCGTGATATGCTTGCTATCCAGGGTGAAGAGCTTCTCTTCTTTGGAGGGTTCAATTTTCGAGGCTTCGCGACCCTGGCGCTTGTTGTAGTAGGTAAAGGCGCCCCAAAGCGCCCCAAGAATTACCAGTGCGATCAGCGTGTTGATGTATTTCTTTCTCATCGACGTTCCCACCAAACCAGAGTACCTGCCACTACGATCAGGAGCGGCAATCCAATTACGCCCAACCATAGGAGCTTACCCATCTGTGCAGCGTTCAGCATCAGGTGCTGGGACTCGGGCGGTTTGGGCCGAACGGAAATCAGGTCGACGTCCGCCGAAAGCCAGTCGATCATGTTCATGAACAGGTCGCGATTGGACTGAAATCCCAGAAAAGCATTGGCGGGCAGCATCGACGTGCCCAGTGCGATGAAGCGGCCTTCAGCCTTTTTCTCGCCCTCGCCGCTTAATGTGCCTGTCAGCGCAACCGTCAACGGGCCCTTGATATCCTTTCCCGCGCGGAATGAAACCTGGCGCATGCTGGGATTGAAATCCGCCACGCCAAAGCTTGCATCGGAAGTGTCACAGAGCGACGTATCGCTCACGCCCGCTTTATAGTCCTTCCCGATCTCAAAGGAGCGGGAAAAAGGAAACAGGGAGGCGCGGCCTGAAAGGGGCTGCGTAATGGGGCTCGAGCCGTACTTGAGGATGAGCGGCATGGTGGGCTCCGTCCCGAAAATCTGCGCCACCGGGTTTTCGTCGATCACCAGGTCATTCCGGACCGTCACGTTCCAGTCCGCCAAGAGCTTGGTCAATTCGG
Source organism: Terriglobia bacterium (assembly GCA_050010015.1). Taxonomy (GTDB): domain Bacteria; phylum Acidobacteriota; class Terriglobia; order UBA7540; family UBA7540; genus CAVROP01. Next base: position 3,019 of record JBEKLY010000280.1, on the reverse strand, counting down.
GCAACTGCACGCCCGGGTCGAGCATAAACATGGCCCTGCCGCCTCCGGTCACATACTTGCGGATCGTGTCGGTCTCTTGCGGAAGGTAGTCATTCTTGGGCCCGGCCACGACTACCATCGAACAGTCGGAAGGAATCTCCATCTTCTGCAACAGGGTGAGCGATTTCGTCTGGAAGTTCTCGTTCTCTAATTCCTTCTTGATTTTCGAATAGCCCACGCGCTCGGTGCTGTCAACGTCGTGCTCGCCGTGGCCGCTGATGAAGCAGGCGGTGCGCTGTCCCTTGAACAACCGGATCATGGCGTTGCTGATCGCTTCTTCCGAATCGCTCTGGGCCTCGAAGTGGCGGCCGCCCGCAGCCACCACGATCGTCCCATAACTCCGCACGCCAAACTCCTTGGCGAGGGATGGTTGGCGGTCAACGTCCACGTAGCGCACCGTCACCCGGTGCGACACCGAAGTGAACATGTTCAGCAAGTCGCGCCGCTCCCCAAAGCTGCGCTCCCGGTCGAAGATGTAAATGGTCACATCCTGGTTCAAGTCCTTCAGCAACTTCGAGGTCTGCGGCGAGAGGCTGTATTTCTTGTTGGGCGTCATGTCCCAACTGTGATCGTGATTGGTCACAAACCAGTTGGCGACGGCGAGGATGGCGATAACGATCACCGTGTAAACGGTTCAGGGCATCGACCGAGCGGGCGGTCATGAAGATTCCGAAGACGATCACGGAAAGGTAATAAGTCAAATCGCCCAGATTGATAACGCCCTTCGAGAAATTGTCAAAATGTGTGGTGAGCGCCAGATAACCCATGACGCGGCCAACCGTGCCGGTCGAGTAGGCCGTAACCCAATCGAGCAGGAACAGCAGCAGGTTAACGGCCAGCGCGAGCGCCCCGGCGATAATCTGATTTTTCGTGAAGGTCGAGAACCATGTGTCGAGAGCCAGCAGGCTGGCTCCGAAAAGGAGAAACCCTAACCCGCCCGCGAGGAGCGGCTTGGCGTTCGGGTTGCCATAAACGAACAGCACGCTGAAATAAAGGAACGTGATTGCCTCCAGCACGGCGAAGAGAGCCAGCGCCCCAAGGAACTTACCCAGGATGATTTCCATGTCGGTCAGCGGAGAGGTGAGCAGCAATTCGATCGTGCCCGACCGTTTCTCCTCGGCGTAGAGCCGCATGGTGATGAGCGGTATCAAAAACAGCAGCACCACCGTCATGACGCCCGCCAGGATGGGACGAATGATGTTTTCGTTCAGGCTCATGGGCGGCGCGCCCATGCCTCCCATCGATTCCATGCGAAACGTCTGAACCATGAAAAACGCCGTCGAGCTATAAAAAACATAGCCGCAGATCAGCGCGTAAACGGTCATGACGAGGTAAGCAATGGGCGAGTGGAAATAAGCTCGCAGTTCCTTGCCGGCAACGGCTAGCATGTTGCGCATGTCGAATATCCTTTCCAAGGTCGATCGTTCTTTGTCCGTCGTCAGTTGTCCGTTGCTCGTCCTACACGGCCCCGTCCGTCATTCCGAGCGAAGACTTCATGGTCCGTCGGCTCACCACCCATGACGAAAATGATTCCCCTCCTTGGTAAGGAGGGGGTAGGGGTGGTTGCCGTTCGCTGGCGATAACACCCACCACCCCTGCCCCTCCTCCCGCTGAGGAGGGGAGTCATTTTCAGGGCAGCGAGGAATGCCACCGGACGCAGCACCACGGACAAGTGACAACGGACAACGGACTACTGACCACTGACAGCTGGCTCTTCGCTCAAATCTTTCGTCGTTAGTTTCAGGAAAATGTCCTCGAGGCTCAGCCCGCTGCGTTTCAGTTCAAAAAGCTTCCAGCCGGATTCCACCACGGCTCGCGCCAACTCCGCGCGTACCTCCTTGCCTTTCTCCGCGTGCACCTCGTAGGTCATACGTCCTTCAGCAGCGTCGTGCGCTTCCACCAGAGTCACTCCTGCGACGCGCTGGAGTTTTTCTGTGACTTCCGCCGCTGTGCCCTCGATGGTCAGCAAGATGGTCTCAAACCCCTGCAAGCGGCGCGTAAGTTCGTCCGGAGTGCCCACCGCCACGATCTTGCCGGCATTAATCACCACCACGCGCTGGCAGGTCTTGGAGACCTCGGGCAGGATGTGGGTGCTGAGAATGACCGTGTGCTGGCCCGCCAGGCCCTTGATGAGCTCGCGCGTCTCGATGATCTGTTTGGGGTCGAGGCCTGCGGTGGGCTCGTCGAGAACCAGCACTTCAGGGTTGTGGATCAACGCCTGGGCCAGGCCGACGCGCTGCCGGTATCCTTTCGACAGCTTGCCGATCTGCCGGTGGCTCACGTCGGCGATCGCGCATCTCCCCAGAATTTCTTCCAAGCGAGGTTTTAGATCGCGGCGCGATATACCTTTGATGCGCCCCACGAAGGCAAGGTACTCGGTCACCGTCATGTCCGGATAAACGGGAGGGGATTCCGGCATATAGCCTGTGCGGCGCTTGGCCTCCAGCGGTTCTTCCGCCACATCGAATCCCGCCACGCGCACCCGCCCCGCGCTGGGCGGCAGATAGCCTGTGATCACGCGCATGGTGGTGGTTTTCCCCGCTCCGTTGGGTCCCAGAAAACCCAGAACTTCGCCTTTTTGAGCCTGGAAAGTTACGTCGGAAACGGCCAGGGTCGGCCCGTACCGCTTTGTTAGGTTTTCGACTTCGATCATAGTAGGTCCTTCCTGAAGAAGGGGCAGCCATTCGAGCCGCCCTGAAAAGTATTTTGTGCGCGAGGCCGGCTACCAGAGCCGGACTCATAATGCGGCGCACCCGCTCCGCTTCGCCGGAGCACCGCTCCGGCCGGTCCATGGGCATAAGCTGAACCCTTCAATATATAACGAATGTCGAATATCGCACAAGGTTGCCAAGACGGTTGGGCGCACGACACAGAAGTTGCACGATTCGCGGGAGGAGTGAAAAAAGGGGTTGGGTTCTGTGCTCTGACAGCGTAGTATACTGTCAGAGAGGAGAACCCCATGTCTCACCCTTCGCAACTC
>JBEKLY010000279.1:0-10598 GCA_050010015.1 Terriglobia bacterium | reverse complement strand
AGCGTGTACCTTCGGGAAGTTTTGCGATCGTACGAGCCATCTGCGGTCCTCCTCTCATTTGAATGAGAGCAGTATACCGCGTATTTACTTAAGTGAACAGTATTGGGCTTTAGCCCCGCCGCCTTAGGTTCGTCCCTTGAACGGCCCTTTAGGCCCTGAAGCCGCAATTGTTTCAGGGGCTAAAGCCCCGACGTACCGTCCGGGCGCGACCGGCGAGGCTGAAGTCCCGCCCTCCCACCTGAAAAATCAACGCCAGTTATCTCTACAACTAAGTATGAGTATTGTGCCCGCATAATTCTCGACATTCACGGCGTCTGGCGACCCCCTCACCCGGCTCGCTACGCTCGCCACCCTCTCCCCCAAAGGGAGCGAGGGCATTGTCAAACGTCAAGCGGGCCAGGACACCAGTAGGGGCGGCCCCTGTGGGCACGCAGGGCACCCACAAGGGGTGCCCCTACAGGATTTCGAACGGCGCCGGGCGAGACGCCCGCGCTACGCCGGCCAAAAGAAAAAGGCCCTGGCTGCCTTTTCGTGCAGCCAGGGCCCAAATACAGTCGAACAATCTTCAAGTCAAACTAGAACGAGAACTTCATGCCCAGTTCGACCTGACGAGGATCCCATGTACCGGAGACTTCGCCATTGCCTGCGTTGAACTGATCGCCACCGCAAGTACGGCCAAACGCCGGGGTACCGTCGTTATTCGGATTCCCGTTGCAGCCGACGCTAACTCCCAGCCACTGAGTATGGTTGAAGGAGTTGAACGTCTCGAGCCGGAACTGAACTGAGGCTCGCTCGCCCCGGAACCACGGAAGCGCGACCTCTTTGAAGAGGGCGAGGTCGAAGTTGTTGCGGCCGGGACCGGTCAGCTGATTGCGTCCACCGTAGCCGAACATCCCCGGCTGCCCGTTGGCATAGAGCTGGTCCTCGGTAGGCTGCGACAGGACGGAGGGATCAAACCACCTTACCGTGGGACCGTAGGTCGTATCCTGGTAGATGCTCTTGTGGATCTTGAGCTGGCCGTTCGTATTGCACATAACTGACCCACCGATTCCAGTGGAGTAGCCCGCTAGGCCACAGTTACCCCAGGGGCTGAGGCCCTGTGGTTCTCCCGTAAACATCGAGGTGATGCCACTGATCTGCCACCCGCCCAGAGCTTGCCGGGCGACAGCGTTGGTGGAGTGTTTGAAGAACGGCAAAGCGTAGATGTAGTTCAACATCAGGACCTGGGTGCGATTATAGTCGGAGGTCCCCTTCCACCGGTTCATGTCGTAGTTCTCATCCACCGAGCCCATCTGGTAGGCGGTGGTGGAATTGTCAATCATGTGCGACCAGGTGTAAGCAGCCTGCAAGGTCAGACCGTGGCTCGTGGTATGCCGGATGTTGGCTTGCAGAGCGTTATAGCCGGACACGGCCGTAAACTGCTTCTGCCGGATGTTACTGAACCCCTGGTAGTAGCGGAAGTAATCGGCAGTTACATCGTTGTGGATCATGTTCTGCTGCACGTCGCACACGCCATTGTTGTCGCAATATGGGGTGGCCCCAGCCAGGGCCGGAACTGTCATGTACTTTGGTGTCGGGATGGGAAGTTGGTTCAGGTTACGATTGGTATCCAGATGCCGTCCCTGAGTGCCGACATAGGCCACGGAGACAATGTTGCCTCCCCGAAACTCATGCTGCACGTTGAGGTTGTACTGGTTGACCGCGGGGTTCTTCTGATAATAGGGAATCGACTGGAGGCTGGCCGGACTCACGCCGGCGAAGCCGCCGGACGAGAAGTCGTAGCCATCGATGTTGTAGCGGGTTGGCCCCAGCGTGGTGGGGGCATTGCCCTCGAGCCCGATGACGTTGGCGTCGTTGCCGTTTCCAGGCTCATAGTAAATGCCGAATCCGCCGCGAATCGAGGTCTTCCCGCTACCCGTTGGATCATAGGCAAACCCGATGCGGGGACCGATGTTCTCCTTGTAAGGAACCTGGCAGCCCTTTGAGATCGGGCCTACGCCGCATTCCACTAGCCCGTTGCCGAAGCCCGAGAAGTCGTAAATCTGGCCCGTCGCCGGGTTCTTGTGCAGGATCCCGTCCGCGCCCAGTACGGAGGCGAGAGCCGGGTTGTAAAGCGACGGCTCGAATCCCGAGTCCACCGTAGGCTTCGACACGTCATGGGGAGGAATCAGGTAGTAGTAACGCACGCCGTAGTTGATTGTCAGCCTGTGGCTGACCTTCCAGTCGTCCTGGATGTAAGGCTCGAAGTCCGTGCGGCGCCAGTGTCCCACACCGTAACCGCCGGTGTAGACACCGTGGTTGTTAAAGGTTCCTTCCGTGTAGGAGCTAATACGGCCCAGGAACATGTCAGCCAGTCCGTTTCCCGTCGTGAGCGGGCCGGAATTGGTGAAACCGTAACTGCCTTGCACCTCGGTGCCGAACTGCTCGGTCAACTGGAATTTCTCGAGGAAGAACCCGAACTTGATGGTGTGCTTTCCGTGCAGCATGGCCACGTTGTCCCGATAGGTGTAAACGGGCTCGGCATCGTAGGGACCGCGGTAGTTGCCCTGGTCAACCCCCCAGCCAAAGGGTACGCCGCCGTTGACGTTCAGTGATGGCAGCAACTTAACTCCTGCATTGGCAGGGAAGAATACGCTGGCATCCCAGTCAGAAGGCTTCGTGTTCGATTTGGCGATACTCCCGGGACCCGGCAACGTAGAGATCGTGTGCGGGGTGTCGGTGTAACTCATGACGAATTCGTTCATGAGGGTGGGCTTGAAGTTGTAGTTGAAGTGCGCCACGGCCTGCCGGGCGGGAACGATGTAGTTAGAGGCAGTTGTGTCGTAGCTTGATCCCGACCAGAGCGCTGGGACGGTCTCCTTGGTCCAGGTATCGCTCGAGAAGCGCACGAACAGCGAAGCCTTGTCGCTAATATTCTGGTCAACCCGGGCGACCGTGTCGCTGAAATTGGTCGGCACCTTGTGCGCGCCAATGTATCCCACTGGTCCATTGTTGGGCATGGGAACGTAAGCATTCAGCCAGTCAGCCCCGTTATTGTTCACGGGGGTGACCGTGTCTACCTGCGCGCCATTGACTGTCGGCAGAACGCAATACCCTGGGCCGAAGATGTTCGGGTATTGTGCGCCCAGGTAATTTCCAGAATTCTTGTCGCACTGGCTGAAGTCGCCGGTTCGCATCAAAGCCGTGGGTACGGATCCGCCGACTGTGGTGGCGGCGCGGTACAAGGCACGCTCTTCCGAGAAGAAGAAGAACGTCTTGTTCTTATTTGTATTGTAGACCTTGGGAATGTAGAAAGGCCCGCCGATAGTGCCACCAAAAATATTCCATTGCAGGGGGCTCTTGGGAGCATTCCCGCCTTCCGGACTGATTTGCCGGTTGGTGAAGAACGGGTTGGCATCAAAGGCCTGGTTGCGGTTATATTCGTGGGCGCTGCCGTGAAAATCCTTGGTACCGCCCTTGGTCACCATCTCGATCAGCGCTCCGGCGTGCTGGCCGACATCAGCGCCGTAATTCGAGGTTGAAACGCGGAATTCGGCGATGGTTTCGACGCCTGGAGTGACCGCGCCCCCGCTCGCCTGGGAGCTTTCCTGGGCGTTGTTGCCGCCGTCGTATTCGATCTGGCTATATTCGTTGCGGTTGCCGTTGAAGGAAACGGATACTTCGCCGCCCGCGTGCCCGAGTTGCATGGCGGACTCTTGACCGTCACCAATGGCAGCCCCTGGAACCAGGAATTCCAGGCCCATAACGTTCTGGCCATTCAGGGCCAAATTGTCGATCTGCTTTGAGGTGACGACGTCAGAAACCGTGGCATTCTCGGTTTCGACCTTCGCTATGTTTCCAACAACTTCGACTTTTTCGGTAACTTGGCCGACGTGCAATGCCATATCCACGCGCTGGGTTTGACCCGCTTCAACGCTAATTCCCGAGCGCACGAGTTTCTCGAACCCTGTCGCTTCAGCAGTGACCACGTAGTCGCCGATCGGAATTCTGACTGCCGTGTATTCACCTGCCGTGTCTGAGGCCACTTCGCGTACAAATCCTCGATTAGGGTTTGAAACAGTGACTTTGGCTCCTGGTATCACGGCGCCGCTGGCGTCCGTTACCGCGCCGACGATGGTTGCGGTATCCTGCGCCCAAACGGAGGTGCCCGCCAATAAGACAAGACCAATGAGCAGGTACAACACTCTCCTCATATGTGATTCTCCTTTAAGTGATTCTCAGACCAAGACCATGACCGAGAGGAAATGTCGACGCAATGGGTATTTCAAGTAAGTGGTAACGAAGACTCAGCAAAAAAAGCGGCAATCGGTGAGAGGGAAGATTAAGTAGACATTCCGTCGCAAAATAGCGCCACTTCTCGTACTCTAACGACCCCCAATCCTCGTTCCGGCTTTCTCGCAGCAATTTTTCGGCCAAGGTGTACGATTCTCGACCAATAGTCTGTGTTGGGCTGCGTTCTCTTGCGTTTGCCAAGAAAATGGAACCAAAACGGAAGCTCGGACGAAGGAAATGCGAACAGGCGAGGTCATCACTTCTGGGTCATTTCGCCCAAGAAAAGATACTACACGCGTGGCGTGGTGCGATTACTCACGGCAATGGCCGTGGGGGCGACCCTCGCAGTCGCCCCTGCGAAATGACGTGCCGCGCCCCAAGGTGGAAGGGGTAGGTACGAGGGTCGCCCTGCGGGAGGGCGGCCACCCACGAGGGGCATAGGCGCAAGAATAGGCTCGATCCGGTTCGGGAGCCCGCTGCGGCGGGCGCAAGAATGTGGCCCACGGCGACAGCCGTGGGGAGAAAGCAGGGCCGATACGCCTGAGAAGCCCCGGGAGGGGCGACAGAGATGTCTTGATGATCGCAGATCTTCTGTCGCCACTACGTGGCTCTGTGTGCTCTCTGTGTGCAGTGATCCCACGGCTGGCGCCGTGGGCCACATTCTTGCGCCGCTGATGCGGCTTGGCTTGGGGTAACGGGCCTAATCTAGCGCCTATGCTTACAGGGGACGCGGGCCCCTACGGGTGCCGGGCAGCGAGGGCGAGGAACCAGGGTGTGGCGCGCAACCCGCCCCAGGTGTCGGGACGGTGGTTGGCGACGAAGATCTTACGCAGCGTCTCATCGTAGGGAATCAGAGCGTCCCAAAGAACCCCCGGCGAGTTCTGCCAGCGGGGATCGGGCGGACCTCCATCGATGCGTTGGAATTTGGCGCCCTCGATCTGGTGATTCCACATGAAATCGCGGTTGGTCGAAATCAGCCGGTCGATGTCCGCGCGCTGGAAAACCAGGTTGTGCTGGTAGGCGGCGACGATGCCCTCGAGGTCGATGGCGTAGTAGCCGCCGTTGGGATGGACGCCCACCCAGTGCTTGGTTTTGCCATCCGGCTTGTAGTCCCACGGGCCTGCGGGGTCCCAGTAATCCCAGACAAAGTACTTCCCATCGTCTCGAGTCCGCATTCGGGAGCGCATGAGCTGCCACCATTTCTCCGAACGCTCCCGGTAGACCGGCTTGCCGGTGACGTCGAACATGGCGATCAACCAAAGGGCAATGAGGTCTTCCTTGTTGTCGGGATGCGAGAAGGCCTCGGATTTTCTGCGCGCAAAACCCTCCGTAAAGCGGCCGGTGGAAGGATCAATCCCGAAGTACTGGACAACCCAGATTCCGCCCGGTGTCGCATCGCGCCAGGCGTCGCGCGAGTCCCACTTCTCGAATGTTCGTTCCGCGAGTTCGAGATAGCTCTCGGCTTTTCCGCCCCATTGGGTCTTGAGCGCCGGCGTCTTCAGGATTTCGTCGGACATGAGAACCATGGGGCGCAGGATCATCGCTTCGCCCAGCATGCTGTCGTAATCGAAGCCTTCCGTTTGATCGCTCACCTTAGGCCAGCCCAGGTAACCGTCCGGCTCCTTGACGGCCCGCCTGACGCAGGAGTCGGCCCAGTCGGCCAGGCGCTCAATCCATTTCGGATCACGCGTAGCCATGTAGCCGTAATAGAAGCCATCGAGAAACGGGCTTACCAGCCAGCCCAGTTCCTCGGCCATTTCCGTATCGCAATAGCGGTTCTTGGCGGAGTCGGTGAGGATGAATCTCTCCCAGCTCGCCTGCCAGTCGCGGGCCATCGCGGGGTCGATCCACTTGGCCGGCGGTGCGGCGGCGGGCGGGCGCGCGGCCGCACCGCGAAAGGCGGAGAGAGCGAAACCGGCGCCAAGACTTCGGGCAGGCGCTTCGTGAAGGAATTCTCGACGGTTCATGATCGGTCCTCTCTACGCGATGTAGCGGGACGGCTCGCCGTCCCCTGGTTGCCCGCGGGCCAGGCAAGCTCCATCCCTCGAGTTTCTACATTCCTGGGAGCGCGGGCTTCCAGCCCGCATAACGCATCTGGGCAACCGGGCTGGAAGCCCGCGCTCCCAGGCTTTCCGGGCAAATGCAGAAGCTCCAGCGGGTAGGGCAAGCCCTACCCCAATAGGATGCGCTTCGCGGGAGGCAGAAAAAAACGGCCCTGGCTGCCGGATCGTACAGCAGCCAGGGCCAATCGATAAAGGAGGGGAAAACAGACACTCTAGAAAATGAACTTCATTCCCAATTGGACATTGCGCGGTCCCCAGTCGCCTGCAACCTCTCCGTTACCCGAGTTGTACTGATCCCCGCCGCAGGAGCGGCCAAAAGCCGGAGTGCCATCGGCATTGGGATTACCGTTGCAGCCGAAGTAGACGCCTTTCCACTGGGGATGGTTAAAGGAGTTGAAGGTCTCCAGGCGGAACTGAAGCGAAGAACGTTCGCCCTTGAACCACGGGACCGCCACTGATTTGAAAAGGGCGAGGTCCCAATTGTTGCGCCCCGGGCCGGTCAAGGTATTGCGTCCCGCGTAGCCGAACATACCCGGCTGGCCGTTGGCGTAGAATTGAGCCAGTGAAGGCTGCACCAGGACGGAGGGGTCAAACCACCTCACCACGTTGCCGTAAGTGGGATCATGGTAGACGCTCTTCTTGATTTTCATCGGGCCAACCGTATCGCAGGTTACGCCTCCGCCGATGCCAGACGACAATCCCGTAATACCGCAGACATTGCCGTTGTAGTTGGTGCCCAAGGGGCCGATGGGAACACCGGTGAACAGGGAGGTGATCCCGCTTAGACGCCAGCCTCCCAGGGTTTGTTTGGCGAACTTGTTCGTGGAGCCCTTGAACAACGGCAAGTCGTAGATATAGTTCAGCATCAGGACCTGGGTGCGGTTGAGGTCGGAGGTTCCCTTAAACCGGCTCAGGTCGTAGTTGGCGTCCACGGTCGTACCGCCGCCCAAGACGCCGTACGAGGTGGCGTCGTCCATCAGGTGAGACCAAGTGTAGGCGGCCTGCAACGTCAGACCATAGCCCGTTGTGTGGCGGAAGTTGAGCTGCATCGCGCTATAACTCGACACCGCCGTGAATTCCTTCTGGCCGATGCTGTTGTACCCCTGGTACGGAAGGAAGGCGGTGGACGGCCAGAGGTTGTGGATGAGGATGTTCTGCACGTTGCAGACGCCGCCGGGGCAGAGGTTATTGCCACTCGAGTCAGTCACGTTTGCCAGCGCCGGAACGGTCATGTTCGGAACCACGGGAATGGGTATCTGGTTCAGGTTGCGACCCCGATCCAGATGCCGTCCCAGGTTACCTACGTAGGCCACGGTCAGGAAGTTGTTTCCTTGAAACTCGTGTTGCACGTCGAGGTTAAACTGCTGGACTGAGGGGTTCTTCTGGTAATAGGGAATGGACCCGAGCGTGCCCGGGCCGACACCAGCAAAACCACCGGAACCGAAGTCGTAGCCATTGATGTTGTACCTGAGCGGGGCCAAGGTGGTGGGGGGGTTGCCCTCCAAACCGATCGTGTTCGAATCGTTGCCGTTCCCGGGCTCATAGTAGATCCCGTATCCACCCCGGATGGCAGTCTTTCCCGATCCCGTGGGATCGAACGCAAAGCCGAAGCGAGGACCAATGTTCTCCTTGTAGGGCACCTGGCAGCCCTTAGCAACGGGGCCCGCGCCGCATTCCACCAGGCCATTGCCGAAGCCTGTGAAGTCATAAATCTGGCCGGTGGCCGGGTTCGGATGCAGGATTCCGTCCGCTCCGAGCACGGCGGCGGAAGCCGGATTATACAGCGAAGGAATAAAGCTCGAATCAACCGTCGGATGGGTGACGTCGTGCGGAGGAATCAACAGGTAGTAACGCACGCCAAAGTTGAGCGTCAGCCTGTGGTTAACCTTCCAGTCGTCCTGAAGGTACGGCTCGAAGTCCGTCCGCCTCCAGTGCCCCACGCCGTAACCGCCTATATAATCGCCAAGGTTGTTGAAGGTCCCTTCCTGATAGCTGCTGATACGGCCCAGGAACATATCCGCCATGGCGTTTCCTGTGGTGAGCGGGCCGGAATTCGCGAAATTGTAGTACCCTTGGGTTTCAAAGCCAAACTGCTCAGTTAACTGGAATTTCTCGAGGAAAACCCCGAACTTGATGGTGTGTTTTCCATGCAGCCAGACCACGTTATCCCGATAAGTGTAAACAGGTTCGGCATCGTAGGGACCCCGGTAGTTTCCGTTGTCCGCGTAGAAACCAAACGGACCTCCGCCGCTGACACTGACGGCCGGAAGCAGCTTCACGTTGGCGTTCGCAGCAAAGAACGTGCTGGCGCTCCAGTCGGAAGGCTTATCGACTGACTTGGCGATGCTCGCCGGCCCCGCGACGGGCGAGATTGTATGCGGGGTGTCGGTATAGCTCATAATGAATTCGTTCATGACCGTCGGTTTGAGGTTGTAATTGAGATGGAACACAGTCTGACGGGCGGGCACGCTGTAGTCGGTGGCGGTTGTGTCGTAACTCGATCCCACCCAGAGCGCAGGCACCGTTTCGTTCAGCCACGTGTCGCTTGAGAAACGCACGAACAGCGACGCCTTGTCGCTGAGGTTCTGGTCCACCCGAATGACGGTGTCGCTGAAGTTGGTCGGCACCTTCTTGGCGCTGACGTACCCAGTCGGACCGCTATTGGGCAGCGGAACATACGCATTCAGCCAGTCCGCCGCATTATTGTTCACGGGGGTCACTGCATCCACCGTCGCGCCGTTCACGGTCGGCAGGATGCAGTTCGCGGGAGTGAATTGCGGGTACTGACTCCCTAAATAGTTCCCGGATTTCGGGTCGCATTGGCTGAAGTCGCCTTGCCGCATCAGCGAAGTGGCGGCACCCGAATCGATCACGGTAGATGACCGGTATCTGGCCCACTCCTGCGACCAGAAGAAGAACGTCTTATTCTTATTCTCGTTGTAGACTTTCGGAATGTAGAACGGCCCGCCCAGTGTGTATCCGAAGATGTTCCACTGCAGAGGTTGCTTGGGGGCATTCCCTCCAGGGGGAGAGATCTCTTGATTGGCGTACCAATCGTTGGCGTCGAACGCCTGATTGCGCACCGCTTCGTGCATGCTACCGTGGAAGTCCTTGGTGCCACCCTTGGTCACCATTTCAATCAGCGCGCCCGCATGCTGGCCGACGTCGGCGCCGTAGTTGGAAGCGGAAACGCGGAATTCCGCGATGGAATCCAGCGCCGGAGTAACCGCGCCGCCGTTGGCAAGGGAGCTCTCTTGCGAGTTGTTGCCACCGTCGTACTCGAGTTGGCTGTACTCGTTGCGGTTGCCGTTGAAAGAGACGCTCATTTCACCGCCCGAGTGCCCCAGTTGCAAGGCGCTTCCTTGGCCGTCAGAGATAGCAGCGCCCGGCACGAGAAACTCGAGCCCGAAGACGTTCTCGCCATTGAGAGCCAAGTTGTCAATTTGTTTCGAGGTAACGACGTCGGAGAGTGCGGCACTCTCGGTTTCGACTTTCGCCACGTTTCCGACAACCTCGACTTCTTGGGTCACCTGCCCAACCTTTAAGGCCATGTCGACGCGCTGGGTTTGGCCCGCTTCGAGAGTAATCCCCGAGCGCACGAGTTTTTCAAATCCTGTCGCCTCGGCAGTGACGACGTAATCGCCGATCGGAATTCTAGCCGCTGTATACTCACCTGCGGTGTCGGAGGCAACTTCGCGCACGAATCCCCGGTTTGGATTGGAGACGGTAACTTTGGCCCCCGGCACCACGGCGCCGGTGGAGTCCGTTACCGTGCCAATGATGGTAGCGGTGTCTTGCGCCAGCGCGGTAAGGGGCAAAACAAGCAAAACGACTGACACGAGCAAGGTGGCCTTTCGAGCTCCACCCGCCCAAGACAGAAGCGCATTTACCCATTTACGAGGTCGAGATTAACTCTTCATCTAATAACCTCATTATAAACAAGGACCCGACCCCTAATTTGCGAACGGCCGACAACGCCGTCAAGTCGTATAACCAGAGCCAAAGCTCTCGCCCTTGGATTGATGATTCGCTTCTGAGAGGTGCAGAGGTTGCGGACCGACTCATCAAGTCAGGTACAAGTCCAAGCGTTGAGGCTAAGGTTTTATCCCCAGAGTGACAAAATGTCAAGTGTTATTTTGACCTGTCTGTGATTCAGACAGTGGGGGGAGGGCGCGAGGCTGGCGGGAGGCAGGAGAGGCGAGACGAGGGAAATTGGGCGCTGGAGTGGGGGTGTGTTGAGACGGGTGGCGGCTGTGTCGTAGG
>JBEKLY010000278.1:0-10609 GCA_050010015.1 Terriglobia bacterium | reverse complement strand
GGGCCAAATCTGAAAGGGAAAGGGGCATATCGAGGTCCTCCTTATCCTAGCGTACTATATACGCAAGGAAACAAGCGACAAAAAAAGAAGCAAGCCCCTTCCAACTTCTATGTCGCGCACCCAGCCCTTGGCTGGAGGTTGCTGCTCCTACGGTTCGTCTGTTAGACTCTTAACATAGGATTCGGAGACTTGGTTACTATGAGAGCCTGTCGAACGATCACAGTTTCACTCCCCGCCGCGATGGCAGAGCAGGTCGAGAAAACTAGCCGAGAAGAGCACCGGACTTGCTCCGAACTCGTACTGGAGGCGCTCCGGATCTACATTTCGATTCGGCAATTCCCAGAAGAGGCTCCTACCACGGCCGAGCAACGAGCTATTGCTCGCGGTAGGGCCGCATACGAACGTGGGGACTACATCACCCTCGATGAACTCCGCAGACAAGAAGCCGTGGCGCGTGGCCCTCGCCGGGCCCGCGCAAAAGTCACTTAAAGGCATCCCGTCCAACGACCGGGTTCGCATTCGGCGCGCGATTGATAAGCTGGAAGCAAACCCTTTCGTGGGCGACGTGCGCAAGCTGAAGGGGGGCCAAGAGGGGTTCCGCCGCCGTGTCGGTGATTGGCGCATCTTCTTCGACGTCTATTCAGATGAACATCGGGTTATCGTGACTGCCATCGAGCGGCGGACCTCGACAACGTACTGACTTTCAACCTTCGAGGCTGTCCCTGCTTCGGGAGATACTAGGAGACCAAGGAGGCCGTATGAACGGACAGCCTGATGATACGAGTTTTCTGGTCCGGCGCGCCTCCGGTGCGGCATCTAAAGGAACGAAGGTTGAGCCATGAAACCCCTTCTGCGCGGAGTATTGATGATAGCGGCAGCACTCGTGTGCCTGGGTTGGGGAGCGCAGCCGTCCTTGGCCAGCCAGAAGCTGTTTCTGAAGGATGGGACCTACCAGCTTGTTTCGAGCTACGAAGTGAGCGGGAATCGAGTGCGCTACTACAGCGTGGAGCGCTCGGAGTGGGAAGAAATTCCTCTATCTCTGGTTGACTTGGAGGCGACGAAACGAGCTCAGGAGGAAGATAAATCCGTCCAGAAGAAACAACTCGAGCAAGGCAACGCGATTGAGAAGGAACGCTTCTACAAACCTCCGGACACCGGCTTCGAGGTTGCCCCGGGAATTCACTTGCCCAACGAAGACGGGGTCTTCGCATTCGATGGAATCCGCGTCATCCGGCTGATTCAATCCACTCCGGAAGTGGTTACCGACAAAAGGCGGGCAGTATTTGCCACGGCCGTGCCCGGGCACTTGTTGAAAGCCCAGGTCATCCTTGAGCTTCCTGGCGAAAAGGCTGCCGTGCGGCTTCAGCAAGCGATGCCGACGTTCTACGTTCAGTCGAGCGGGGGACTAGGCGCCAAGATGGAGCTTTTGCCGGTGAAGGTAGTGAAAGATTCGCGCATTGTGGAGAAGGTCGAGGCGAGCCGCTCCGGCCTGGGAAAGCCATCGCAGGCGTCTGCTCGCGTCGAGTTGCAGCGCACGCAACTGGCTCCCGGGCTTTACTGCCTGAAGCTCCTGCATCCCCTCGACCCCGGTGAATACGCCCTGGGCGACTTGGCCCAGCAGGGCATCACCCCAGTGCTTTGGCCCTTCGGCCTATTTGAGCTCCCTAGCAAGAAACCCGCGAAAAGGCCTCCACCCAGTCCTTCCGATCAAGAATAGCGCCGCTCGATAGGAAGCGACCCCTCACCCGGCTCGCTACTCTCGCCACCCTCTCCCAAGGGAGAGGGCCGCTCGAACACCTGGGAATAACTCCCCTCCTTGGCTAAGGAGAGGGTAGGGGAGGTTGGTCCTGTCGTGACGCTGGCGCCCACCACCCCTGCCCCTCCTCCCGCTGAGGAGGGGAGTCACTTTTAGGACCGCGAAGGCTTCGAGTCGCTACACGATGTCTTGCCGGCTTTCATCCCACTGCACCGTGCGGCCCAGTCGGTAGGAAGCATTGGCCATCTGGCAAGTGATGGCAGAGCGGAACCCAAGCTCGAACGGGCAATTGGGTTCCTGGCGGCTGCGCACGCAGTCGAAGAAGTTCTGCATGTGGACCTTAGTCATGCCCGAGTCTCCGATCCCCGTGGCATCGGGAGGCATATTGGCGGCCTCGCCTGCACCTTCGGCGCCGTGCCGGGCCTGGGGCATGTAGCGAAGCTCGTCCAATTCCTTGCAGACCAGCGTCCCTTTGTTGCCGAGCAGAAGGTCCTCGCCCTCGTGATAGAAATTGTTGCCAAACATCGAACTCCAGGTGAACAACATCTTCTCGGGCTGATGCAAGGTAGCGTTCATGGTGTCGGGAACCTGCATCTTCGGTGACAGGTAGTTGTCGCCGGTCATCGTCACGCGGTCCGGGATTTTGAGGCCCAGCGCCTTGTACCAGAAGCCCACCTGGTGGACCATGTTCTCGAAAACGTTCCCGCCCGAGTAGTCCCAATAGAAGCGCCAGTTGATGTAGCGCTCGGGATCGAAGGAATAATGGTCCGCCTCGCCCTCGAAGGCCTTCCAATCGACGTGCTGGAGATCGCAGTCAGGGGGAATCTTGCGCAGCCATCCGCCGTAAGGAGCGTTTCGGTAGTGATGAGTGTGCAGACCCGTGATGACGCCCATGCGCTCGGGCGTGGCAAGTTCGCGCGCTTTGGGCTCCGCCGGGCCGCTGGTGGATTGAATTCCGATCTGCACCACGCGGCCTGACCCCTCGAAGGCTTTGCGCATGCGCCGGGCGTGGTCGGGATTAAACGCCATGGTCTTTTCCTGGTACACGTCCGTCCCCGCCTGAAGTGCCGGAACAAAATTGAGCACGTGCTGGTGCTGGGGCGTAGCGATGAGGACGGCGTCGATCGTTTTGTCGTCTAGAACCTTGCGGAAATCTTGATACATGGCGGCGTTGGGTACAATTTGTTTCGCTTCGTCCAGGCGGCACGTATAAATGTCAGCGACGGCGACTGCCTCCACGTTCGGGCATCCCAGCGCGGCCTTGAAAATCTGTTTGCCGCGGCTGCCTGCCCCGATCAGAGCGAAACGGACCCGGTCATTCGCACCCAGCACGCGCCCGGCGGGCGAGAGAGAGTAAGCAGCGTAGGCTGCCGTTCCAGCGGCGACCTGTTTTACGAAAGTGCGTCGAGTAAGCATAGTGTTCCTCTTGTCGTGAAAATTCCCTCTCCCCCTTGGGGGAGAGGGTGGACCGCGACGGCGCTTTCACCAGCCGGCGCGGGTCGGGTGAGGGGGTCCCGGCCCCCCCCACATTCATGGCAGCGCAGGATCTCTGCGGTCAGTGCCATTACGATAATTCGCGTGCAACTGCGGGAATCCTTCGCTTCGCTCAGGGTGACACGCATTGAGCATTACCTAGCTTATTACACAGTCGAGTATTTTTTATTAAGCTCCTTGATTCGGGCCAAAAGCTTGGGCACGCCCGTCTTGGGATCTTCCTCGCCCTCGTATTCGGCGGATGTAAACCCTTTGTACCCGCCCTGCGCGAACAATTTCCAGACCCGATCGAGATCCAGAGGCTGCCTGGGTTCGCCATAAAAGTCACGGATGTGCGTGTGGGTAGCGTAGGGAAGGCAAGCCTCGATCTGGGTGTAGGGGTCTGCGGGAAAATTACTGATGTCCAGATTGCACCCGGCGTACGGGGAATCCACGCGGCGCAGGATTTCCAGAATGTTTGCGGCTTTGGAAGTAATTCCACCGTGGCTTTCGATGCCGAGCGTGATCCCTTTTTCGGCAGCAGCGTCGCAGGCCGGCTTCATGGTCTCGACCACCCACTGGATACCCTGTTCGTCGGTTGCGCCCTTGGGAATCTCCCCGCCAAAGACGCGCAGGTGGGATGCCCCGAGCAGTTCGGTCGCGTCGAGCCATTTCTTGATTTTCTCAAGTTCGGCGGCGCGCTTGGTGGGATCGGGCTGGCACATGTTCGTGCCGATCGCCGCGCCCGAAAATGGAACGCCATTCCGAAACGCCAAACGCCGCAGTCCGAGCAGGTACGAAGGTTCGGTGGACGTAAAATAATACGTGGTCATGTCTACCCCGTCGATCTCCTGCTCGACGGCATTGAGGATGAAGTCTTCCATGGTCATGGGGCCGTGTTGCAGGTACTTGCGGTAGGAGTACGCGCAGCAACCCGAAAGCAGCCTAGGATGCTTGGGAGAATTCTTGATGAGTTCCGGGGGGCGAGCGGAAAGCGTTGCTCTGCCGACCGACAATGACGCGGCGGTAAGGCCCGCGGTCTTCAGAAAATCACGACGAGGAATGGCGTTGCTCATAGCGTCTCCTATGGTTTGGGATTCGTAGGGCGGGTTGTTCCACCTCGTACCCCTGAAAGACAGGGAGTATACGCCAATCCATGCATCTTTGCACGTTATGTGTGGCGGTGCGGCGTAGGGGTAGGGCTTGCCCTACCCACGTCGGGTTCAGCGGAAATGCGGGGGACGGCAAGCCGTCCCCCTACGGCGGGAGAAGGCGAACCGTCCGCCAAACATGGTTGCATGAAGGCAGCGAGTTATAATGTCAGACCGGTTGAATTTGGCGGAGCTCAATACGCTGACCTTAATGACCGATCGCCGTCATTTCGCCTTGCTCGTGGCGTCGCTTCTGCTCCTGAGTGTATGCGGCGCTTCGCGGTCGGCTTGGGCGGCGGAAGATCCCAACGCCCAGCAGATCGCGGCGATCTTCGCGCCACTGGTGTCGCGCCAGGAGCCGGGCCTCGCGGTGCTCGTGCGCCTCAACGGCAAAAAAGTGTTCGAGCGAGGCTACGGCAGCCGCGATCTGCGCTCCGGAGCGCGTGTCGATGCGCGCTCGAATTTTCGTCTGGCTTCCTCGACGAAACAGTTCACCGCCATGGCCGTACTGCTGCTCGTCCACGACGGCAAATTGCGTCTGGACGAGACGCTCTTCGAGGTTTTTCCGGAATTCCCGGCTTATGGGAGGACGATTACCATCCGCAACCTGCTGAATCACACTTCGGGACTCGTGGCCTACGAGGACCTGATGGACAAGACATATGCCGGCAAATCCTGGCAGGAGATTCCACAGATCAGCGACGCCGGCGTGCTCAAGCTGATGGAGCAACAGACCGCCACGAAGTTTCCTCCCGGCAGGGCCTGGGAATACAGTAACTCCGGCTACTGCGTGCTGGCTGAAGTTGTCGAGAAGGAGTCCGGCGTGGGATTTGCTGACTTCCTCCGCCGGCGCATTTTCGTGCCCTTGAACATGCACGACACGTTGGCCTACGAATACGGCAAGAATCAAGTGAAGGCTCGCGCCTACGGTTATACGAAAGACGCGGGTACGTGGCTCGAGACCGATCAGAGTCCGACCTCCGCAACTCTCGGCGACGGTGGAATCTATAGCTCTCTCAGCGACCTGACCAAATGGGACGACGCGTTGCGCCACCACACACTGCTTAGTGAAGCCGAAATGCGGCCGGCGGTGACGCCAGTAGCATTGCCAAAGGACTTCCACTTGTCGTCAGAAGGCGGCGAGCCCGTCAAGTATGGATTTGGCTGGTTTCTTGACCCTTATCGCGGCCACCAGCGTACGTGGCACTCCGGTGAGAGCATCGGATTCCGCACCGTCATTGAACGCTTCCCCTCCGACGCACTGACGATTATCATTCTCGCCAACCGAACCGACCTTGACCCCTCAGCCCTCGCTCTGAAAGTCGCGGATTTCTTTCTTCACTAGCGGCGTGAGTCCGAAGTTCGTCAGGTGCGCCCGTTTTTCGGAGCCCCGTCAGGGGCGGCATAGAGTAGCCCAGGGCGTGAGCCCTGGGTTGGATGGCCCTCACCCCGCCTTCGGCACCCCTCTCCCGCCAGACGGGAGAGGGGACGGGGGTGAGGGTTGGGTCTCGCGACCCACGGCTTGCGCCGTGGGCTACACGCTGCCGCCCGTCAGCTGACGGGCTCGATTCTTCAACGAACTTCTTACCCAGGACACCAGCGCCAAGCTGCAATAATCAGGGATGTAATTGCTCGGGACTGGAAGGGCACGGTTTTTTTGACGGAGGACACATTGTCAGATACACTGCTCCTATGCCTATCCCCACCGAACCCATTGGCAGCATTCCCAGGCCGCCTCAATTGATCCAGGCAATTCGCGATTTCGAAGAGGGCCGCACCTCGCGCGAGGGTCTTGACGCGGTCTATGCGGGCGCGCTCCGCGATACGATCCAGAGGTTTGAAGCCACCGGCTCACCGGTGATCACCGACGGCGAGCAGGCCAAACCCAGCTTCGCCACTTACCCCATTCATGGCCTTACGAACCTCGCGCCGGACGGCATCTCAATCCCTTTTGCCGACGGCCACACGCGCCAGTTGCCACGGCTGGTCTCGGGCCCTTTCCGCTACAAAACGCAAGCAGCTTCCTATCTCGAAGCGGCCAAACACTACACTCACACCCCACTGAAGCAGGCGGTCATTTCCGCGTCCGCCCTGAGTCTTTTGTACCCTCAAGCAGGAATTGGGGGCTATTCGAGAGACGAGTTTCTCGACGACCTCGTTCAGGAGGCCGAAACCGACATTCGCCTCTGCTTGCAGCAAGGCGCCCACAAGGTGCAGGTTGATTTCACCGAAGGCCGCCTTTCTCTAAAGCTCGATCCCTCCCGCGGGCTCCTACGGCAATTCATCAGCCTCAACAATCGGGTACTGAGCCGCTTTTCGCCCGAGGAGAGGCGGCGCATCGGCGTACATACGTGCCCGGGCGGCGACATGGATGCCACTCACAGTGCGGACGTCGATTATGCTGGCCTATTGCCCGATCTGTTCAGGCTCGAAGCTGGGAACTTCTACATCCAGTTGGCAAGCGAGAAAGACCGCCGCCGGGTTTTGAAACTGATCAAGGAGTTCGTGCGGCCGGATCATAAGATCTTCGTTGGCGTTATTGATCCGATTGATCCCCGCATCGAATCGCCTGAGGAGGTCCGGGATCGGATTTTGGAGGCGGCAGAGTTCGTTCCTCTAGAGCAACTTGGGACCACCGATGACTGCGGGTTTGCCCCCTTCAGCGACGATACTTCCACGGCGCGTGAAACCGTGTTTGAAAAGATCCGGGCACGAGTGGCCGGCACGAAGATGGCGGCACAGAAACTCGGATTGTAGAGTCTGTGCGAGAACCTCATTCACGCTGTCATTCCGAGCCCTTCGCTGTCATCCTGAGCCCTTCGCCTGTCATTCTGAGCGGAGCGAAGAATCTCGCTCTGCCGCTCAGGGTAAACTCCGCGAAGAGCCTGTCCTGAACGAAGTGAAGGAATCTCGCTCTGAATGTTCTCAACGCACTGCGAGATTCCTCGCCGCCTGCCTGCGGGCCGAAGCCCTTCGATAGGCGTAGGCCTGCGGCTCCTCGGAATGACAGACTAATCGAGTTTGCACATTGACTATGTAGCCCCCTTCCTAAAGGTCTCACCGACAACCACCGATAGAAGAAAGAGAGTGCTCGAACCAGATCGTGAAGAGGTGAGGTGCCCTTCGCAACGAGCGTAGCAGTCCGCCTGGAAGCAGACGAAAAGTAGTCGTCCCGGTTGTGGTACAGGGCACAAGCGAATATGCCGACGCTCAAATTGTTTCGACGCTTTTCGGTCCTGGCATGGGTGTTTCTCCTTCCGCTCGCCTTCCCCTTCTTGTGGAATGTCCCGGCCCAAGCTCTGGAGCCTTCCAAAGCCTTGACGCAGTATGTGCAGGAAGTCTGGCAGCAGGAAGAGGGTCTGCCGGAAAACGATGTCACGACGATCCTCGAGACGCGCGACGGTTATATTTGGCTGGGCACCGAGGAAGGGCTGGTGCGCTTCGATGGCGTCCGCTTTACTGTGTTCGACAGAAGCAACACGCCTGAACTTGCCAGTCCTTACATCACCAGCCTGCTGCAAGGCCGTGACGGCAGCCTCTGGATTGGTACTGGCGGGGGCGGCGTTTGTCGGCTGAAAGAGGGAAAGTTCAGCGTCGTCCCGACTTCGGATGGCCTTTCGAGTGACGATGTTCGGTCATTCTATGAGAGCGGCGACGGGAGTCTATGGATTGGAACCGGTGGACACGGACTCGGCCGTTTGAAGGACGGCAAATTCTCGCGCTACACCGCAGCGGATGGCCTCGCGAGCGACTTCGTTTGGGCGCTCACGGGCACCAAGGACGGAAGCCTCTGGATCGGTACGGATCATGGCCTCAACCGGCTCAAAGACGGAAAGTTCACTCTTTATTCAACCAAGGACGGGCTGCCCAACGACGTTGTTTGGTCGTTGGCGTTAGGCCGAGCCGAGACGTTGTGGATAGGAACTGGCGGCGGCCTCTCTCGCCTGCAAGATGGGAAGCTACACGTCTACGCCTCGAATCGGGACAAGTACCCGGTGAAATCCCTCTACGAAGACCGTCAGGGTACTCTGTGGCTGGGCACAGAGGGGCACGGGCTGGGGCGGATTATCAACGGGAGCGGTTCCGCCTACACTACGCGGCAAGGCCTACCCAACGACACGGTCTTGGCAGTTTTGGAAGACGACGAGGGAAGCCTCTGGATTGGCACGTTCGGCGGCGGGTTAGTCCGCTTGAAGGATGCCAACTTCGTGACCTACGGCATTGAGCAGGGGTTGAGCACCTCGGATACCAACACCGTTTACGAAGGCCACGATGGTAGCGTCTGGATCGGGACCTCCGGCGGCGGCTTGAACCGGCTCGAGAACGGGAAGGTCACGCACTATACCAGGAAACAGGGAATGCCCAGCGATGAGGTGTTGAGCGTAATCGAAGGCCGCGACGGAAGCATCTGGGCGGGAACCAATGGCGGCGGCTTGGCGCGCCTCCAAAACGGCAGAATTGTCACCTATAGCACCAAGAACGGCCTTTCCAATGATTCCGTAAGGGCCTTGCTCGAAGACTCACACGGAAACCTCTGGATTGGCACACGCAGTGGCGGGCTCAATCGCTTTCGAGACGGAAAATTCACCCTTTATTCCTCCCGCAACGGCATGCCCTCCGATGTCATCCCGGCTCTTTACGATGATCTGAAGGGTACGCTCTGGGTGGCCACGGATGGGGGCCTGGTGGCGCTCGACGGCGGTGGAGCCACGGACGACGAAGGCAGGGGTCGCCGTTACAGCCTCAAAACCTATACCACCAAGGACGGCCTGGCGAACAACGCAACCTGCTCGATCCATGAGGACCGCGAAGGGACGCTTTGGGTGGGTTCGTGCTCTGGAGGACTGAGCCGATTCAAGGACGGCAAGTTCACCACTTACACGACTCGGCAAGGAATGTTTGATGACATTGTATTCCAGATCCTGGAGGATGACCGGGGCAATCTCTGGATGAGTTGCAACCGGGGCGTCTACCGAGCCAGCAAGAAGGAGTTGAACCAGTTCGCAGCAGGAGCCATCAAGTCGATTCACTGCGTATCCTACGGCGTGTCGGACGGAATGGGCAGCCGGGAGTGCAACGGCGGCTTCCAGCCCGCAGGGTGGAAAACCAAAGACGGAAGGTTGTGGTTTCCTACTCTCAAGGGAGTTGCCGTGGTCGATCCGGCCCACCTGAAGAACGACGACCATCCGCCCAGGGTCATGATCGAGAGCGTATTGATCGACGGCGAGCCCGTGCCTGCATCAGCGAACATCGAGGTGCCGGCGGGGCACAGCAAACTGGAGATCCACTACACTGGTCTCAGTTTCTCCGCGCCTCGCGGGGTCCGATTCAAGTTTCAGCTATTAGGGTTCGACAGGACCTGGGTGGATGCTGGGACGCGGCGCATCGCCTTTTACACGAATGTTCCTCCCGGTAAGTACTCCTTTCGGGTCATCGCCTGCAACGGGGAAGGGGTCTGGAACTTGAAAGGTGCGACTCTGGAGTTTAATCTCGAGCCGCATTATTACCAGACCCTCTGGTTCTATACTTTGTCCGGCGTATTGCTGCTGGCTGCAGCGATGGGGGGATATCGGCTTCGCATCCGGCAAATTCGCGTCCGCGAAAGGGAACTGGAACGGCACGTCAAGGAGCGGACCGAAGAGTTGCAAAAAGAGGTCACGGTGCGTAAGCGCGCTGAGGAAGCGGCGGAAGCTGGCAGTCGCGCCAAGAGCATGTTCCTGGCCAACATGAGCCACGAGATTCGCACCCCCATCAACGGCATCCTGGGGATGACGGAGTTGACGATGGAAACGGAGTTGACCTCCGAGCAGCGCGGCTACCTGGGTTTGGTCAAAACCTCCGCCGACGCGTTGCTCACTGTCCTCAACGACATCCTGGACTTTTCCAAAATCGAAGCCGGCAGGCTCGACCTCGAACCGATTCACTTCAAGTTACGCGACAGCTTAGAAGATACTTTAAAACTTATGGCCTTGCGGGCCGACCAGAAAGGCCTCGAGCTGACTTGCGATATTCACCCCGAGGTGCCGGAAATGGTCGTTGCCGACCCCACGAGGCTGCGCCAAATCCTCATCAATCTGATCGGCAACGCCATCAAGTTCACACCCCGAGGCGACGTGAGCCTCGAAGCCGCCCTCGAATCCAGATCTCAGGATCAGGCGCTGTTGCATTTCACGGTGCGTGATACCGGCATCGGCATTGCGCCTGAGAAGCAGAAGCTCATCTTCGAAGC
>JBEKLY010000277.1:0-10627 GCA_050010015.1 Terriglobia bacterium | reverse complement strand
CGGATGGCGCATTTCATCGAGACGATAAAGAACATCAATCCACGCCTCAAAGTGGCATACCACACCGATGGCTGCATTTATCCGATTATTCCTGAGCTCATTGAGATCGGAGTAGATGTGCTGAATCCCATTCAGCCGGCCTCGATGGACCCGGCGCGGTTGAAACGTGAGTATGGCAACCGTCTGTGCTTCTGGGGAACAATCGACGAACAGTGGACACTGCCATTCGGCAGCCCGGATGACGTTCGCAACGAGGTTCTTCGCCGCCTGGGCACGATCGGCGAGGGCGGTGGACTTATCCTGGGGCCTACACACCACGTACAGCTTGACACCCCACTCGAGAACTTCTGGGCCATGGTGCACACCGTCACCCAAACGCCGTACAGTTCCGTGGCGGCCTAGGATTGGATCGGTGGTGTCTCTCTACGAGGTAGAGGCGGCTTTACGCCGCCACGTGGCGAGGTAAACTCGCCGCTACGAATTCAAAATGAGACACTACCATTGTGTCTTCCGGCTTGCCTTTGTGCGCCGCCCTGAAGAGTCTGTGTGATAACACCGCATACGGTGTCATTCCGAGCGGAGCGAGGAATCTCGCTCTGAGTGTTTTCAAGGCAGTGCGAGATTCCTCGTCGCTTGCGGCTCCTCGGAATGACGCACAGACTCGGGTTATCACACAGACTCTAAAGCGGCGACCTTATCGCGCTGTCTGTCCTCGTGGCGAGGGGGTGCGTCTGCTGGTGCATCGCCGGAATGCACTGGAAAAGTTGCGGGAGGTCCTTCATGAAAGCGACACGTCGGCAGTTCTTATATTTCACGCTGTCCACGCCCGTGGCCCACGCCTGGGGTTGGGGGCCAGCCTCGAGCCTTGCGGCTTCAGAAGCGGCTATGGAGTGGAAGGTCTTCGACAAGCCCGAAATTATCCGTTACGACGCCAGTTGTTTCACACTTCATAATCAGGATACTTTCCTCTTTGGCGCGGAATTTCATTATCCGCGGTGCCCGCGCGAGCTATGGCGAGACCGCTTTCTGAAACTCCGGCGTGCGGGCTTCAATACCGTAGAAACCATGGTTTTCTGGAATTACCACGAGCGCGAGCAAGGCCAGGTCGATTTCAGCCAGTTTGAGGATTTCCTGAAACTGGCTCAGGAGATGGGATTCTGGGTCATCGTGCGGCCTGGCCCCTACATCTGCGCGGAGTTCGAGCGCGCCGGTTTTCCCCGCTGGGTCATCGCCGAGCAATTTCCCTTACGCTCCATGCATCCGGAAAGCCTGAAGACTTCGAAATACTGGTATGACCATGTACTGCCGATCATCGTGCGCAACCAGCTTACGAACGGCGGCCCCATCATCATGATGCAGCTTGAGAATGAATACGACTTTTGGCGCCTGCCTGATCCTGAAAAGCAGGAGTACATCCGGTTTTTAGCGCACTTGGCTTGGGATGCCGGAGTGAGTGTACCCTTGTTCACAAATTGGACCCGCGTGGTGCGCGATCAGAAAGACTTCGACATGGCCCGAATCATGGACACGTGCGATTTCTATCCACGATGGCATTTCATGGAAGAGGTCCCGCCCGCGATCCTGAAGCTACGCAAGGAACAGCCGGCCGCGCCGCTTGGGATTACCGAACTACAAGGAGGATGGTTTGCGCAAATCGGCGGAAAGCTCTCGGTAGATCAGGAAGGCGTCGACGCGGCCCAGTTGAACGCCTTGACGCGCTCGGCGCTGGAATTGGGGGTGACTTACTTCAACTATTACATGGGATACGGGGGAACCAATTTCGAGTGGGCCGCCAAAACCTTAACGACCACCTACGATTATGCCGCCCCCATTCGGGAGCCTGGAGGCCTGTGGGAGAAATATTACGCGGCGCGCGGCGTGGGCGAGTTTGTAAGAATGTTCGGGAACTTGCTGGCGCGCGCCGTCGCTTCCGAGCGGTCATGCAATTGCACGAACACGGACGTTTCGGTTTCCGAACGTACGAATGCTGAAAGCGCTGTTCTGTTTCTTCGCGCCAATACGGAGTCCGAGCACCACTTCCGGGTAACCTTTCCCGATCCGCGTGGAGCGACAGGCCGCAACTTTACCATGCCGCGTGAAGGCGAACTGGTTTTGGGACCGCGAGAGATGAAGGCGCTGCCGGTGTGTGTGCCGCTCGGGGGGACGCGGCTTCTTTACACTTCGGCCGAGATTCTAGGCCACGGCGTAAACGGTAACCGCCACTTTCTGGTCGTGCACGACCAACCGGGGAGGTTGTTGGAATTCGCCATCGAGGCGACCCAGATGCCACACGCGCCGGTACAGTCGCTCTACCAGTATTACGATCCGGAAGCCGGATCGCTGCTAATCGCGGCCAGGGTCGGTGACGAGCCCGCTTTTATCCCTGTCGGCGAACAACTGCTTCTCATCATCCTGCCCACTGCTCTAGCCCTGCGCACTTGGATCGAGAAGTTTCAGGCTGGAGTGATTCCGGGAGCAAGAGCCAATGATGTTCCATTTATCACCGATGCCTATTTGCTTACCGCGAGCGGTGGTGAAGCCGAGAAGCTTTGGGCCGACATCGACTTTCTTCCGGGCGAGCATCAGGTGCGCGCCCTGCTACCGTCGCCGCCCTCCACCTGCCGCGTAGGAAACGTTCCGCACAAGCTTGAGTACGACCCCTCATCGCAAACGGCTCGCATCGAGATTTCTACACCACCTCTGCCCATCCGCCCCTTGGACTTGAAGGAAATCCAGACCTCCGTGGAAACCTTCGATGTTGGCACTGGACAATGGATAGCGAGCGCCGCATGTCCGCTGGAGCGACTCGGCCCGGTTCCGTATGGATACGTGAAGTACCGAGGCGAGATAAACTTCAGCAATGAACCCAAGTTATACCTGGCCACGTTCGCCGATGACGGCAAGCGGGTTTTCATCAATGGCAAGGATGTTACGGAGGCAGCGAACTCCGCCCCCATGGTCGAACTCGATGCCCGGCGATATCTGCAGCCGGGCGCCAACACTATCGAGATCTCTTGCGAGATCTTTGGCGCCCCGAATGGTGGAGATGAATTAGGTGAGTTCAAAGGAATTAGTTTCGTCCGGGTTGGCTCTCAACCTGAGACGGGCGCGTCTGTGGGTACGTGGCAAATCCAGGCATTCCCGGCAGCCCTGCGGGGCCCCAGCGTTGATCCCGAATATGCGTTCAGCCCATGGCAACCAACTTCTGTCGGAAGTTCCACGTCGAAAGAATTCGTGCCCGCCTTTACCTGGTGCCGTGCCGGGTTTGCCCTGCCGGAAGTGCCTAACGGATGGTCCGTTCCCTGGCGGCTGGTTATCGACGCCGACCGGGACGCTTTGATCTACTTGAATGGACGCTTTGTTGGGCGCTACACGACCACCGGACCGCAGTCCGAGTTCTACTTGCCAGAGCCTTACTTCCAGCCAGCTGGCCGCAAGAACACGCTGACCGTAGTACTGGCGTATACGCGGGAGGGCGGCTTGGTCAGAACACTGCGAGTGGAGCCTTGCGCAGAATACTCCGCGCATCGAGCCCACATTGAGTTCCAGTGGTGAACGCTGCGTGCTCCGCTGCCGTCGTGTAATGCGTGCAAAATCCTGCCAAGCACCTGGCGGGACTAGAAGTGGACCTTCGGATTCATTGTTATCATTCCCAACCAGGAATCAAATACGCCCAAGCGCTGAAGGGCTGACATATACTACGGACTTCAGGGAAACGACGCTAGAACGGGAGCCAATATGAAACGATATCTGATCGGCTTGTTCATTTTGCCCTTTTTCGTTGCGACGGCTGCGATGGCCAGGCCGCGAGCGTTCGAAGTGGGGACTGTCTATATTTTTCTTCCATCCACGAGCGACGAACAGATTGTTCGCGATCTCGAAACCATTGCTGGTACAGGTATTAATGCAATCGAAATCTGTCCATCGTTTTTGCTGAAGTATGGCAGCCCTGAGCCCGATTTCTCCAAGACCGATCTTATCCTGAAGACCGCCGCGCGTCTGGGGTTGCGCGTGATGCCGACTGTTTTCTGGAGCGGGTTGCTCCCGGAGTACGCGGCGGCAAAGTGGCCGGACCGGTTTTCACCGGTCGTCGATGATGCGGCTCGCGAGGCGGGGCTCTCTTATGCAGACCCTGAGGTCATGGGTCTGATCGATTACTACTCCAAAATTACAGTTGAGCATTTTAAAGACTCGCCCAGTGTGATTGCGTACAACATCTGGGACGAGCCGCACATGGGCGGATTCTCGCTATCCGTGGGTGAAGATAGGGAAGCTCACGACGACGCGCACTTCAGCCGTTGGTTTGAGGAATGGGGATTAAAGAAATATGGAAGCCCGGCGGCTTGGTTCGCCCAATGGGATGACCCGCTGCTCAATCAGGAATACGCGAACTTCGATCGCCCCATGTTCTATTGGTATGCCACCAATCAGATTCTACAGCACATCAATGATCTGGTGAAATCCATAGACCCAGTGCATCCCACTCGCACCCATGACGTGGGTAGTACTGTGACCAACGGGGGTGTGGGCATTTATGGGCAGGACGACTGGCTGCTGTCGAAAGTTGTGGACGAATACGGACTGTCCTATTATCCCGATATCCCTGCCCGCGGCGCCGAGAATAACCCGGGACAATTGGCAAAAGAGAAAGCCCTGTGGGACACGCCTTGGACGACCGGCCTGGAGCTGACCTCGGCCCACGACGCGGCTGCGGCGTCTGGCAAGCCTTTCGTGATGCCGGAAGTACAGACGGGTCCCCAGACCGGATTTACTCGCTACGGCGACGAGCCGGGCGCCATCTTCGACTACAACCGAATCCATCTCCTTGCTTGGCAAATGGCGGCTCACGATGCGAAGGCGATGTATTTCTGGAAATGGCGGCCCCACATGGACGAGTGGCAGGCCTTCGGGCGTGGCCTCGCGGCCTCGGATGGCAGCCTCACGCCGCGCGCCGTAGCCGCGGGGGATGCGGCCCGCGTGTTGAATTCTGACCCTGACCTTTTCCTGGACAGCAAGCCCGTGGCTCCACAGGTGGCCGTGGTCTATGATGCGGCGGGTGACTTGAAGGCCAATGCACAAGGTCGTGACTGGGGTTCGTTCACTGCCCGAAATCTGATCGGGATCTACCGCGCGCTGTGGAATGACCAAGTGCCTGTGAAAGTCCTCGACGGGCGTCAAGTGACGGCGGACAGTCTGAGGCCGTACAAACTGGTCATCTTTCCCTTCTACCTCTGCCTCAGGAAGAATGTGGCCGAAGCGATCGAGGCCTACGTCACCCAGGGCGGCACGGTGCTTGCCGACGCTCGTTTCGGCATCATCGACGAACTTGATCGGGGCTATCGGGTGAATCCCGGCTCGGGCATGGCGAAGCTGTTCGGGGCGCGGCGTCACGATTTGGTGGCCGCTTATACGCCGTGGGATATCCGCATTACCCAGCCGGCGGCGTTGCTGAATGGGTCAGCCCTGCCCAGCCATCTGATCGGGCGCGTTTTCCGGGAGGAGTTGCAACTCGAAAAAGGCAGCGAGGGCAGCGTGGCGGGAGTGTTCGAAAAGACCGGAACGCCGGCCGTAGTGGTGCGGCGCACGGGGA
Organism: Terriglobia bacterium; assembly: GCA_050010015.1. GTDB lineage: Bacteria > Acidobacteriota > Terriglobia > UBA7540 > UBA7540 > CAVROP01. The sequence continues at coordinate 5,037 of JBEKLY010000277.1, read as the reverse complement.
AAGGGCAGACGATTCTGCTGGGGTTCTCGCTGGGCATCCCTCTGCTGGAGAATAATGACCCCGGAGCCGCCTCACTGCTTCGAGCTGTCTGGCAATCGGCACGAGTGAACCCTCCTGTTCAGGTTGCGGTTCCCGCGGATGCGGGGCCCATCGAAGCGGTAGTGCAATCCCGGGGCCGCCAGGATGAGCGGTTGGTTTATGTGCTGAACTGGGGACACCGGGCGGCTAGCGTGACGGCCAAACTCGCCTGGTCTGGACAAGCCGAGTTAGAGGGGAAAGATATGGTCTCGGGCCGCGTGGTTGCGGTCGTACACCAGGGGGATCAAGTTGTCTTCAGCTTAAATCTTCCCCCGGACCATGCCGCGGCGGTGCATATTCAGCCGTAGAACAGGGGAGAGGAGTTTTAAACCGTGGAACGACGTGCATTTCTGGCCTTGGCCGGAGCCGCCGCAGTGCAACTTGGAAGCGCAAGGCCTGGCGCCGGCCAAGCTGTAAGTGGACTGTCCCGGGAGGCGGCATCGGAATTGCGTTTGGCCGGCATCAGTCTTACGGAGTTGCGGCAACAGCTTCATGATCGGCTCTTCCAGGCCGTTTTGCCCTTCTGGGACAAGCACGGAATCGACCATGAGTACGGCGGAATCATGTGCAGTCTCGATTACGACGGTACGCTCGTCGATACCGGCAAGAACCTCTGGTTTTTGGGCCGCGCCATTTGGGTTTACAGTTTTTTGTACAACCACTTTGGAAAAGATCCGGAGTTCCTCTCGGTGGCGAAGAAGACAAAGGAATTTGTCTTCAAGCACGCACTCGAGCAAGACGGCTGGTGGGCAGAAGAGTTGTCACGGGAAGGGAAAGTACTTAGGCCCTACAGTGGCGACACCGAAGGCATGTATCACCTGGCTGAAGGCCTCCACGAATACGCCCTGGCCAGCGGCGATGAGCAGTCTCATGACACGTCCTATGCGCTCTTGAAGAAGCTCTTCCGGCAGTTCAACAGCCCTGATTTCCGGTATCGGGGAGCGGATTTCCCCTACCTGTGGGACAGCCCGCGCGCCGTGCGGCCGCAGGGGTTATGGTTTCTGAATCTCACCCTCGCTACCCAGATGCTCGAGCGGGAGAACGATAAAGAAATCACCGCGATCGCAGACCTCTCCGTGGACGCGATCGTGAATCGACACTACAACCCGGAGATCGGTCTGAACACCGAGATGCTGTATTACGACTTCAGCAGGCCGAAGGAAGAGGCTCAGAAATCGCGCTTCGGCCACTGTGTCGAGGCCCTCTGGATGGTCATGGAAGAAGCGAACCGCAGAGGGAATGAGACGCTGTGGAATACCTGCGCCGAGCGCATTCATCATCATCTTAATGCCGGATGGGATTATATCTACGGAGGACTTTCGCAGTGGGTGAATGTGGACCATCCCTCTTACCGGTGGCCGGTCGAGACTCCGCCGGGCACGCGTCTCGAGTTCCATTTCGTCGGTGAGTACGAATACCTTAAGTGCTTGTGGTGCCAGAATGAAGCCCTGATCGCGACGCTCAACGTGTGGGAGCGAACCGGGGCCGAGTGGGCGGCCGACTTTTTCGGACTGGCGTATCGCGTTGCGAACGAAAAGTTCTGGCAAAGTGCACGTGGTTACCCGGCTGGGGCCATGCTTTTCGCCGACCGCCCTATGACGTTTCAGCCCCACGCCGGGCGGCAGGACAATTTTCATCCCGTCCGCCAGCTGATGTTGAATATCCTGGCCCTGGAGCGAATCATGCAGCGGCGCACAGCCTCGAACAGGCCGGCATTGGCGCACGCAGCATAGGTGCTCGTTCCCGATGTATAACGATGGGGGTAGGGTGGGGGGACCCAGTCTCAGTCCGGGTAGTACCCCTCCTTGGCACGTATCGAGTATTTCTTCATTCCTTTTACGGCCAGGTCAATCTTGCGCCATCTTCCGTCGGCGGGTCCCGCAGGAGCGTGATAGCTGATCATGTAAAGGTGCTGCAAGTCGTGAGTAACATCCAGGAACACCCCCTCTGTGTCAGTGGGTCGTTTCACTTCGTAAGTCGCACCGCCCGTGCGTTGGCTCAGTTCATTGAGGGTCGCTCGCAGGTGCTTGGACCGGGTAGCCTCCCCCGCTGCGATTGCGTACAAAGGAATGCCGAGTTTCGCAGCTCGGGAGGCGGTCGTGTTGGCTGTCAAGGCGCTGGAATTGTCGTCTCCATCCGTGAATACAACGATCGCCTTCTTACCGCTCCTCGCCGAGGTTTCCAGCGAAACCTCGGAAAGCGAATCGAACAAGGCCGTCCCGCCCTCAGCGCGGGTTCGCAGCACGGCGCGTTTAGCCATACCCTTGTCGGTGGTAAACTCCTGGCGGGTCACAAGACGCTGGTCGAACGTGTAGATGGCAACCATATCGTGCGAATCGAGCTGATCGATGAACTTGACAATTGAGTTCTTGACGCGCGGCAGTGCCTCCGCCATGCTGCCGCTGGTGTCAAGCAGTATGGCGCAGGAGAGCCCTTGTGACTGGGTTTCGAAACTCGAGATCTGTTGCCGTTTTCCGTCCTCATAAACTTCAAAACTGCCTCGGCCGAGCCCGTCGACATAGTAACCCTTGTGGTCGAAAACGGTCGCATACACCTCGACCAGGTGCACTTCCACTTTAATCACACCCGCATTATCCTGGGCCCTATCTACCAAGGCCAGGGAAAGCACCGCTGCCGCCGCGCAGATCAAGATAAGAAACTTGGCCTTTCTCATGGTTGCAATGCCGTTTCAAGGTCCGCCGCGCTGACCGACGCATAAGCGGCGAGCAGGGAATGCCAGTCCCGCGGTTCGGTTAGCTGAGCCGAGCGGAAAGCCTTATCGAGCAGCGGCTCTGCCACATCGGCCAGCGCCGCCGGCCCGACGCCAACGCGATCGGCCAGGTACGCCAGATAGACCTTAAACTCCGCCGCCCTTTCGGCCACTTCTGAGGGAAACAAGTGCCTCTCGTATTCCTCGTAGGGTGCGTCCGATAACAGATGCGAGTGAGGACAACCTAAGGCATGATGCCGAAGTGGACCCAGAACGTCGAGGTGTGGTGCAGTGTTCTCACCCGCAACCTCCCGCAACTCGCGAGCCACAGGCGACTGCCACGGGTCGCTTTTGAAATGTTCCAGATACTTGCCACCCAGTGATAACCTATCGGCCAGAGTTACAGCCTCCTGGGCTTTTCGCCAATCCCTGGCCTTGATTCCGTTTAAGAGATCAGCCCTGCGGGAGAGCGACAGTAGTCCAATCGTCGCGTCATTTAAAGCTTCGAAGGCCTCGGGAACCCGCGCTGATTCGAAGATCCATTCGCCCGCGATGGCAATGCGCAGCGCCAGCAGCCGCTGGTCCACTTCCGTCAGGCTGTCCCAGATCGTGCCGCGCAGGGCGGCGATTTGTGCGACCGCAGCGTCAGCGGAGCTACCCGCCCCCGACTTCCATCCTACTACCGCCGCTTGGCCCGCCCCCACTCCAAACAAGGCGAAGCCCCCCTCAAAGTAACTTCCCGTACCCTCACTTTGCGGAACGAATCTAGATTCCGCAATCAACGAACCGCGGATCGCCTCTGGGCTCACGTAGTCGAAGTAGCGGTGCTTACGCAGCAGCAGCGGGTCCTCAGAAACAACCAGATCGGTTGGCCGGAGAAAATAGGCATAAACCGGACCAGCCAGTGCAGCGGTAATCTGCGGCTGGAGTTGCGCCAGCAGTTCTTGAGCGAGCTTCTGGATGGCTTTGCGATTGGGTTTTCGCTTGCCGGCCTTCTGCGCCATTTCCTCGACACGCTTGGTGGCATCCGCGAGACCGTAGCTGATCAGAACGTCTTTCTCTTTTCCTAAGCTCTTTATATCTTGAGGGAGCTCAATGCGCGGAAGGCCGGCCACATCGGTCCGTAACGTGGAGATTTCGTCATGCATCGGCCCGTTTCCGGACAGCGTCTTCACCGCGTCGAAAACGGAAAACAGATTCTCCAGGCGAGGCACGTTCTGGCGTCCCAGCACACCCTGGAACGCCTTCCCCCTCACACTCGAAAGCTGGGCGCCGTTCACGCCCAACATACATGCCCGGATTTGGTCGTCGGGGGAGGCTTGCCCGTTCCCGGCATTGCATGCGGCAAGAATGGCGCGCGACGAATCGAGTGACGCGTCGGCGTAAGCGGCAACATCGGCGGCCGAAGCGAAGTGGTCAGCCACATACTGGAAGAGTTTCCTCGCCTCGTTATCTCCAATGGCCTGACGACGCCTGAGCAGGCAGATCCATTCGACCAGGGCATCGAGTTCCCCCAGTTGAAAGTTAGCGGCAAGCGGAGGGTGTGACTTGATATGATCGGCAGCGGCGAAGAACTGTGTGAAATCGGAGGCGGTGAGCGCTGTCAAGTCTGTGAAATAGGCGTAGGCGCCACCGTACTCATCGTATCTCTGAGCGAGAATCAAAGCCGACCGCTCGTCGAGAGGCTCCGCTCGATGTGCGTCGATCCGCGAGACAGCAAGGAAGTTATCCAGCTCGCTATGCTGCACGGTGTGGCTGTCGCGCGAATGTGTTTCGGCGAGGCGCAAAAGAACCGAGTCCTCAACCTCAGGCGCCGCAGTCTTGGAAACCTTCTTGAGAAGTTTGTTTATATGCGCGTCGGTGGCAGAATGGCCCGCGGCCACTGCCCACAACTCAGGCGATCCAGGAAAATCCAGGCGCCCCTCGCGGTCGAGAGGCACCGAGCGGAAAAACCCAGAGAGGGATGAGCGCATCCCAAGCACAGAGACGTGACGCATTTCGTCGGAATGCTCGAAGAGTTTGTAGAACTGACTCGTGCGAGAGGCGTTTGCCTCGAAGAACGCTTGATGCGCCTGGTCAAGCCCGGACATCGTGAAGAAGAAAGCAAACAGCCTGCCTTCATCACGCTCTAATACTACTACGTTAAGTCAAGGCGGTCGCTTTCGCTTGCGAATTTTGCTACCACAATACGCACAATGTCCGGTCCAGGTGAACAGGAGGCGTTGGATCTCACGGCGCGTCTGTGGCAG
>JBEKLY010000276.1:0-10709 GCA_050010015.1 Terriglobia bacterium | reverse complement strand
GGCGCCCGCAAAGCAAATTCCCCGTGCGCCGGCGCCAGAGGCTAAGCAAGGACCGGATTGTGATCGAACGATGCATCAGAATTATAAAGTGAACAGTATTGGGCTAAAGCCCCGCCCTTCCACGACTCATATTAATGGCGCTTGTTAACACAACTAAGTGCTAAGGTCTGCCGCCCATCGAATCGGTAATCACCTGAAAGGGCCCCCAGTAGTATGGCTTGCGGTAGGGCCCGGTGGAGCGGAGCAACTCCAACTTGGCCGTTCGCAGCGCCTGTTGCGGCGTGGCGCCTCCACGCAAGTGAAAGTACATGCGTTCCATCAGCTTGGCCGTCGAGGCGTCATCAACCTCCCACAGACTCGCCACCACATTCTGGGATCCTGCCTCTAAAAAGGCCCACGCGAATCCTACCAATCCCTCACCGGCATAGGTTCTGCTCCCCGCTCCGCGGCAAGCCGAGAGGGTCACCAGCTTGGCGTGAATGGGTAAAGCGGCGATGTCGCGAGCGTAGAGCTTATAAGTGTCGCCGCCCGGGGACAAGATGATGGCGGAGTCGAGCGGGTCGCGTTCATTGGCTTCGGCATGGGCGGCAAAGTGAATGACCGAAAACTGGGCCGGGTGAGCCTCCGCGTAAGCGCCCGGGTTGGCTTGGGCGCCAGTCCGGACCACGCTCTGGCGGAATTGGCGCCCGATATCACTGACTTCGAGCGCCGCATTCAAAAGCTTGGGAAAGCTCTCCTGGTCTGGGGGTGAGGGGTCGCCGATAAGCAGGAGCGAGTCCGCACTCCTCGAATGGAGCCCGAGGTTCCGATATACAAGATCAAGCGAGGGCACTACCGAGAGCGTAACATCTTCAATCCAGTAGTGCGAATTGGAACCGGAGACGGGCAACGTCCCGAAGTCGAGATTGTGCAGCGCGCCGTCCGCCACGATGGCAACGTTGGATCCGGCGGGAACTAAAGGTAGAGCCGGCTCGAGGAGCCGCTCGTAAAGCTCGCGCCCTGCGTTACCCCCTTCGCGCATGGGATCGTGGAGGCCTTCGATCGCACCAAGATAATCACTTACAAGCGACGATATTTCGGGCTCCGGCGGGAGCTTGAAAAGCGAGACTCGCGATGGCGTAATCACCCATAGAAACGAGCGGACCGGCGCGAGCCAGTAGGAGAGAAAAATGTTGTTTGAGGCTCGAGCGACCGTGCGATAGTCGGCGGGCGGAGCCGCGGCGCCGGAGCCGCTGCTACCGCCGAGTAGTTCCGTCAGCACGCGCGCCCGGCTGGACTCCGCTACCCTTAAAGCTTCGACGTCCCGGTTTTGCGCGACGAGGAAGTCCACATAGTCCCGGTAGAATTGTGCAAGGCTCGAAAGGTAGCTAATCCGGTATTGGTAATCAATCAGTTCGGAGCGCCTCGCATTGATGAGAGCCAGAGCAAGTTGAAATTGGTTCTCGGCCGAGCGTTGGTGGTGAGCGCGGACCAGGAGATTCGCCAACCTGCCTCGCGCCTCGAGAAGGAAACCTGTCGCTTCCGTGGCTTTGAGCTTTTCGGCCGCTTGAATTACCGAGCCGTAGATTTGCTCGGCTTGACTCAATTGCTGATTGGCTTCGGCGATCCGGGCCGCATTGATTTGGAGTGGGAGGCTTTCCACGGGAATTCGGATCTGCGCTTCGAAGTCGAGCGCGCGCCGATTGCAGTCCTCCGCACGAGCCAGATCGCCGGCGGCAATTGACATAGCGGCGACCTCATAAAGCCACTTGGCCGTATAATAGGGGGAGTGGGCCTGCTCTGCCGCATCGATGGCCTGTTGATAGTAAACGAGGGCTTTCGCGTGTTCGCCCTTGCCCTCACACCATTCCGCCAGGCGTCCTAGGCCGAGATAACGATCGATCAAATCGCCGGCTTCGTCTGCGAGGCGCACCGCCTCCCCGAACAACGGAACAGCGTTCTCCGGCTGTCCGAGTTGAGTGTAGCAATAGCCGGTGTTGTTGAGCGCACGGGCCATGGCAACCTTGGCCCGGAGCGGGCCGAGCAGGTCACGGGATTGCTTGAACCACGATATAGCCTCGTCATAACGAGCGGAGGTCATGCGGCTGAATCCGAGATTACCCAACACCGTCGCCTCGAGGTAAGTGTCCTTCGCTCGGCGGGCAAGGCGGAGTGCGTCACGAAGATCGCTCTCGCTTGCCGCCGCATCGCCTAAGCGGGCAAGAGCCGCGCTGCGCCGCACCTTGATCTCCGCGACGAGGGGTTCCAACTGATGGGACTCCGCAAGCTCGAGTGATTGATCGAACAGCTGCTTCGATTCGGGAAAGTGAGAGGTAGAGAATTTCGCGAAACCCTTGTCCAGGATCAGCCTTGCCTGGATGTCCGGCGAGTCAGGGAGCGCTGACACCGGCGCTTCGAGCAGCTTGGATCCCTCTGCCGCCTTACCCAGAGAGAGAAACACTTCGGCTTTAAGAAGGCGGAACTTCCAGTACCATTCAGAATGAGTATTGGTACCGAACAGCGCTGCTCCGCGATCAGCGAGGGCCAGGGCTTGCTGCACGTCGCCCTGTTGACGAAGCAAGGTCGCCTGGCGGAAAAGGGAATCAGGGTCAGCGGCAGGCCGTCGCCTACACGCTGCCAGCGACAGGAAAAGCCAGAGAATTGCCAGGGTTCGGCATGCCCCGCCCACTCCGCACGTAGGCAGACGGCTCGCCTTCGCCTGATTGTCTGATTGCACGCTGGGCTGCAACTGCCCTCTCATGCGACCGAGAGTCATCAAACTGCAAAATCCGATGTGGCAGGACCTTAAGGCTTACCCCGCCCGGGCATCGGCTCCCCATTACTGGAGGCATTGGCGGCCGTTAGTTGTCCTTCGACGGCGCAGCCCAATACTACGCGAAGCATGGAGATACTCGCGAAGCTCGCGGTTGACAGGCATTCTGCAAGATAAACTTTGCCGAGTTGCAAGACGTGAAGTGCACCATCCTCGAGCACCTCCAATCCGTAGCATCGCTCAAGGCTAATGGGAGCGGCGAAAGTGCCGAAGCGAGCTCTATCCGAAAGCCTCGAGAAATTCAGCCGTTCGGGGTCAATCCGAACCTCAATCGGGCAGCCGGCAATGCGAAGATTCTCGAAGTGACTCCCGGCAAACGTGGTTGTCCGTTCTCCGGTTTCCTTCGAGTATTTCGACGCGAGTCGCGCCACCACTCGGTCAGCTGTCAGCACGTTTTGGATGTTGAGTCGCTCGATGGTCGCCGTGGCGAGTGTATTGAAGAACTCGCGGTTTTCGCTTCCCGTCGTCGACGATTCGGCAGCGTCGAAGGATAGAATGTGTTCGTAGCGATACCCTTCCACTCGTGATGTCGAATAACCTCCGATGAAAGGAAGAGCGCTGGGAGCCTGGACGGTAATAGTGTGCTCGAAGGGCAACGTGATGTGCCCGGATACTCCGGTGGCAAGTGCGTGGTAAAGAAAGGTTTGTTCCACGGAAATCTCCTATTGGTATTCAATCTTGAATGGGTACCGGCCGATTTCCGTCGCGTGTGGAGAGTCAACACTGACGACCAGCGTGTAGCTGCCCGGCGGCAGCCCCGCACGCCCAATCAGCAGAGTCAAGACGCCCCCCGTTTCCGGCTTCGCCGGCAACAGATGTTCCGTGAACTTGACGGAGCCAGTCCCATCCAGAATGGAACAACTATATCCCGAAGCGCTTTCTTGCGCCACATCGAAGTAAAGGCTGAAAAAGCGTACCTTCGCAGGGACTACTATGGACTGCGGGGCGCTGCGTGACACAGCGTGCAGCGCGAATGAGGCCAGCGGCTGCGGAGCAGTTGCTTCCGCCAGCCGCGTCCGCAGGCCGCCAATAACGACAAGTTGCTGATAACCAGCCACACACACCAGCGCCAAGGCTGCAAGAGCCGGGAGGAAAGAGGGAGCCAGCAACCGTTTCCACCATGGCGTTGGCTTCCACCTGACTGTTTTCGTTGTCGCTTCCCTCCCGGCGTGAGAGAGCGGTTCGCGGAAAACGGCGCGCGCGTTTTCAACGAATACCACTCCTGTCTTCACGGCTTCTGCGCAATCCCGGCAGATGAACATGTGTTCCTCGAATTGCGCAACTTCGGTTGTTGTCATGTCGCCCAGCAGATAACGCTCGACTGCCAAAGTTTGTTCCATTTCATTATGTTGCATGTCGATTCTCCCGAGCCACCGTCGTAAGGGCAACCGTGGCCATTCCCGCGGGACATCCCTACGACTTCCTCTTGTCCTTCAGTTCCTTGAACCTCGTCAAGGCCCGGTGTAGCAGCACCCGTAAATAACCGCGGTCTACGTTCATGACCCGGCAGACCTCGTCGCGGTCCATCTCATCCAGGAATACCATCTTCAAGAGCGTGTGGTCTGCCTCCGGAAGCCCATTCAAAATGAGACGAACCATCTTCCTGTTTTCTTCAGCCAACACACTCCCATCCATATCAATCGTGTGATCGACGGGGTCATACTCGGCTGGGTCGAAGCTTGGGTGCCGGGCACGCGCCTTAATGAATTCGAAGATGATGTTGTTGCAAACCGAGTTGACGAACGCGCCGAGTCGCTCCGGGTGCTCTAAGGCGCGCTTCTGGCGAAGAGCTTGCAGCACCCTTAGAAATGTCTCCTGGCGTATATCCTCTATTTCGCTCGTGCCGTAGAAGCGCCGGCGAAGCTTGATATTCAGGAACTCGCTGAAATAGGCAGTAAAATGGCGCTCGACGGAAGCGTCCCCGTCCGTCAGGAGTCTCACGTACTCGGCGTCAAATTCCTGCCTCTCCATGGTTATGGCTGGCGAACGCCGCCCCGTTTCGTGCGTCCTTGCAACACTTCTGTGAGGTGCTCCCAGTCTATCGCACCGCAATCGAATTGTCGATTTGACAGCAACCGTGTCTGTCGTCAGACCGCCTGAACCTTCCATATCACCGCCTCGCCACGATCCGGTTATCGGCTTCATTCTGAATACTCTCCCCAAAGGAGTTCCCCGGGGATTACAGTTCTTTACGATCCAGCGTCCCGACATCCTGCGCCATCACCGCTGCGGAACCGGTCACAAAACGCGACGGCGTTCGGGTGGCTCCGGAACTTGCTGCCTGCCTCCTGACACCTCGACCAAGCTTGCGCTTGACGAAGTCACCCGCCGCGACGGTGAGAAGCTCGAACGCACCGTTCAGCATTGAGAAGATCAGAAACCACACAAGGAATTTCATCTGCATGTTCTTTCCTGACATTCGGTGTTGAATACCCGAGCAAAACGGGCAGAAGCGAAACCTTGCGAGGCTCGGCAGCCTCGGCTTACCCTCAGGCTGCTCCCTCATTGCCCGAGCCTCCCCGCTGAGGCCCAAAAGCGTGCGCCGCTTTCGTACAATTAGTGGCATTCGGGCGTTCAGCGTTTCAGCGCTCTGGTTAGCAACGTTTCTCGCCTTGTCGTCACTATCTCTTAGTCGCAATGGTTCTTCGAAATGACAAACACGCGCCGGCAGGCGAAATCACTTATCGCCGTTTGCCTGTGGCCATGCACTGCGACGAGCGCGTGGAATGTTTCAAGAGCGACAGAAATCCATTGGAAGGTGACTCATGCTCATGCCCGTTGCGATCCTGATAGTGCCCACTGGCCTTCTTTGCTTCTGGTTTCAGGCTGACTGCCGGAGAATCCTGGCTCGCCCGTTTGCTCGGGAATACTTCCAACCGATTGTCATTGTGCACCGCTTCGAGTTCCTCCAGATCAGAAACAGCAGCGGAGATTTCGCTCAGCCTACGGAATTCTCCCGGCTAGCAGCGGCACTCAGGTGCGATTTCTTGGGGTTAACGTATTTGCTCAAGCATACGGCCAACTTTAATCAGTCCTACACCTGGGAAGAGCTCCGCTTGATCCTCTACTTCAGAGTCCTACATGCTCTGCTCGTCACACGGCACTGGCTTCGGTTGCACGAAGAGCCGGCTCTGATGAATATGACCTCTATCCTTCTTTATTTTGCAAATGTCGTCGGGGAACGTGTCACGCGCATCCGGTTCGAAAACCTGGCGGGTTGGGCGGCGGCCGCTGTCCGACCCTGAAACGGTTTCGGTCCGAATGTCACTATTTGGTTGATGCCCAGATTGACAGGGTCACAACAAAACAATTAAGAGAGGATAAAACAATGACCGATATTGAAAAGCAAGTAATGAACCGTGTTTCCGCGAATGCTGATCTGGAGGGCGCTCAGGATCTCGTCGACGCCCATCTCGACGACGTGACGGCCGGATTGTATGGCCGCGGGTTCAGCCTGCACATTCAGTTCGTGCTCCCGTATTAACTCGGAGCCCGCTCCGTCAACCGAAGGATGATGCGCTCTCTCCGTTAATGAATAGGAAGGGCGCATCGTTCTTGGTTGGAAATCAAGAGAGGATTAGTCATGCCGTCGGCATCGCTTCAAAATCTGAATATCGTCTTCAAAATCAGCGAGCGCTGTAATCTGAAATGCGATTACTGCTACTTCTTTTTCGGCGGTGACGAGACGTGGAAGTTGCACCCGCCAATGGTTCCCCAACAAGTGATCGAAGATCTCGGAGGATTCGCGGCGCGAGCCGCGCGCGACTATGGACTCAAGGTCATCGCGCTCATCTTCCATGGCGGCGAGCCGTTGTTGATGAAGCGTTCGCGATTCGCTGAAATGTGCGACGCACTGCGCGGTTACGAGAATGGCTTTCACTTCGCCTTCGGACTTCAAACGAATGGCGTACTCGTGGACGACGAATGGATTTCCCTATTTGAGCGCTATAAGGTGTCTGTCGGAGTGTCACTGGACGGCACTCGCGCCATCAACGATCAGCACCGCCTGGATTTTCGCGGCCGCAGTTCCTACGACCGCACGGTTGCCGGCCTGCGCCGCATTCAGGAAGCTGCTGCCCATGGCAAAATGGGGGCGCCGGGACTGCTTTCCGTGATCAATCCAGCTGCGGATGGCGATGAGGTTTACCGTCATTTCGCGCACGATCTCGGTGTCGACCGGATGAGCTTTCTCACTCCCGATTACACCTGGGATTCGGGAGTGACTGAATCCGTCATCCGCGGCGTCGAACGTTTTCTCGTTGCCTGCCTGCGTGCCTGGCTTCGAGACAAGAATCCTAATATTCGCATCCGGGTGTTTTCGGAGCTGCTGACCGCGATGATCGATGCTCGCGCCATGGAGGTCCTTCAATCCTACCGCGACGATTACCGCAACATTATTTCAGTATCTTCAAATGGCGATCTGGGGCCGGAAGATACCCTGAGGATTCTGGACCCTCGCTTCAGTTCATTGGGATTAAACGTTTCGAAGAGTGATCTGCGCGAACTTATTGAGTCCGATGCATGGCGCGAGCAGGAGAATGCCGCCACCCAACGGCCGGGCGCCTGCCAAGGCTGCGGATGGTGGAAGATTTGCAAAGCCGGCCGCCCTATCAACCGCTATTCGAAAGCGATGGGTTTCAGCAACCCTTCGCTTTACTGCTCAGGTCTGAAAGACGTCTACGCGGAAATTGCAGCGTTCCTGGTGCGGAACGGAACGCCGTTTTCCGAAATCTCATCCCGCCTCCAATGCTGAACGGCGTGGACGGGGGAATTGATGAAGGAGAATTCTATGCCGGACATGCTTACTTTTGCTCCCGCATTCGCCAGTCCCGATGGAGGCGACGCCATCGGGGCGGTGCGCGCTATCTCCCTTGCGCGCTTGAACGGCACACGCCGCCGCATCGCCGCCGCGCTCGATGGTTCAGGCCAACCGGAGCGGGCTCAGGCACTCCTCGCATTTGCCTGTGGTCAGGGCAGCGCATGGCGGCCGGAGACAGGCCTGGCCCTGCAGTTTCTGCGAAGTCAGGCGCCGCAGGAAACATCGAATTTGCAAATGGCGGCGCTGCAAATGGCGGCCGCCTGCGCGGGCATGGGCGGAGCAGGCTCCCTGGACGCACGAATCGACGCGCCCCGGTGGCTTTACCTGGATGGCTGGCTGACGCCCGTTAGCGGCGATTGCCGCATGACCGCCGACGGCCGTTCGATCCGGATCAGCTCCGATCCGGGCGAGACCGTGTTTCTTGCTTCTGAACACAACGGTTGGTCGCCCGCAGATAACCCCACGGGCCCCTGGACGGCTTATGCCAGCGGCGGCCTGGCGCCGCGCTACGTCACGGCCAGCGGGCTTCGCCATTCAGTCGAAGGGTTTCCCTGGATTTCGGAGGCTCCACCACTCGCCGCCGTCGATCGGCCGGACGCGACCGATCCCCGCATTGCGACTATTCATGAAGGATGGCTGAGGATTCTCGAGCTGACGCCCGCGTACGGCGCTTGGGTGGCCAGCACGGCGGCAGGCTGCTTGCTGCTGGATTCTAGTGCAAGCTGCAGCGCTCAATCCGGGAGTTCATATGACCACCCGGGGTTAATCGCCATCGAGCCCCCCAGTTGCCCCATCTTCTGCGGCGAGATCCTGGTGCATGAGTGTTCTCATCAACATCTGCTGGTCTATGGGATGGTCGCGCCACTAGTGACGCCGGGCAGCGCGGAGACGGCGTATTCACCCATTAAACGCGCGAACCGCACGATAGACCGGGTGCTGACGGGCGGGCACGCCGTCGGCAACATGGTCATCTACTACGCCACTCTGCGCCGAAAGGCGAAGCTTGACCCGGCCGCGCAGGTGAGGTTCGATCGGCACTGCGCGTGGTTTGCCGAAGATTACCGTCCCTCTCTCGATCGAAGCGAAAACCTGACTGCGGCTGGGCGCGCGCTCTGGGCCAGCTTGTGCCAGACCGTGGACCGCGCAATGGAGAACTAGTCTCCCGTCCCGGAAGAAACTGAGATGAGTGGCATTCACTGATGGAGAGTCGCATGGCGAGATCGACTCCGAAGCCCCTTCAGGGGCGGCAGAAAGTAGCCCACGGCGCAAGCCGTGGGTCTCCGATGCGACCCCTTCCCCCCGGCCCCCTCCCCCGCCGGGCGGGGGAGGGGGAAGTAAAGGGGGTGAGGGGCGCTCTTCCCAGGGCTTGCGCCCTGTGCTACTTTCTTCCGCCCCTACCGGGGCTGGCACGACTTATACCACGAATCATTCGGACAGGAGAACTAGATGCCAACATCTGTCAACGCCACCCAGACTGGGAATAACAACGGCAAGCATTTGAACAACTATCGAATATTCCGTCCGCAAGCGGTGGAAGCCTGCGCGACGCGTCAGGCCGGCGACCCGTGGGCTAAGCGGTCGCATATTGAAGGCTGGCTCATCGCCGGCCTGACGCTGGTTGCCGCCGCTGCCGCGGTGATTATTTTCCGAGGAGGATTCTGAATCGATGAGCACCGCCCCAGCCTCGTCCCAAGTTCGTCGTCGGCGAGTTCCCGTGATTCTGCAAGGTGAAATTAGTGAATGCGGCCTGGCCTGCCTCGCCATGATAGCGGCCGCCTGGGGCCTGAAGGCCGATCTCGCCGCCCTGCGCGCCCGATTGGCTTCCACGCCCCGCGGCCTCAGTCTGCGCATGCTGGTTAATCTCGCTGCCGCTATCGGCCTCGCGGCCCGCCCCGTCCGCATCGGTCTTCAGAAACTAGGAGAGTTAAAGCTGCCCGCAGTGCTGCACTGGAACATGGATCACTTCGTGGTTCTGGAGCGGGTGAGGAGAGGCGTCGCGTGGATCGTGGATCCTGCGCAAGGGCGGCGGCGCGTTTCGCTCGAGTCGATCTCTCCCAACTTCACCGGAATCGCCGTCGAATTCACACCCACGCATGGTTTCGAGCCGGGCCTGCTTCGCCTCTCGCGCAGTTTCCGCCGCGCCTGGCTGGATGATCGGGGTTTGCGCGCGGCGGCGTTGCGGGCCGTCTGGCTAAGCTTGGTTCTTCAAATCACGATCATTGCATTGCCGTTCGCTTATCGCAGCGTGATCGACCGGGCCGGAGGAAGATCCTTCGATCCGCGCCTGACTTGGATTGCCGCCGGTATCGGGCTGATGATCCTGGTGCAAGCCGGTTCCGCCTGGACCCGCGGCCAGGTGATAACCCGTTTAGGGAACATCTTTGTGCATCGAGTCTCCACCCACATTGTGGCGCGACTGTTTTCGCTTCCGGTGGCGTTTTTCCAGCGCCAGATGCTCGGCGACGTGCTCTCACGCGTTCGTTCGGTTGACGCCGTCCGGCGTTTTCTCACCGATCAGGCGGCGCCATTGGTAATAGACCTGGCAGTGGGCCTGGTTACCTCGGTGCTGATGGTCGGATTCAGCCCTCACCTGGCGGCGATCGTAATTGCCGGGTTGGCGCTCGAGATTGCGGTGAGATTCTCCGGAATGCGCAAGCAGCGCGAGCTGACAGAGAATCTCCTTGAATCCGAAAGCAAGGAACTCTCCCAACTTCTGGAATCCATGCGCGCCATCCAGACCATCAAGCTTGCGGCGCGGGAGGCCCAACGGTTTGCAGCGTGGGAGAACGAACTCGTCAGGGTGCTGAATGCGGGTACGCGAGTGAGCAACCAGCGCACCTCAGTAAGCACTCTGACGTCGGCAATCAGCGGGCTCGAGTGGGCGGCCGTTCTCGCTGTTGGCGTCCTGGGAGTAGGCGCCGCTCCGGTTACAACCGGCGTTCTGTTCGGGTTTCTTGCCTATCGCGGAGTGTTTCGCGAGCGGCTCTCGACCGTCGTGGAAAACTTCTGGGCTTTGCAGATGATCAGCGTTCACCTGCGACGGCTCGACGATCTGATGCTGGCTGAGGCCGAGCCCCA
>JBEKLY010000275.1:0-10749 GCA_050010015.1 Terriglobia bacterium | reverse complement strand
CGCCCATACCGCACCTCTACTTCCCATGTGCCATTCGCACATGCGATCTTTGCATTCAGCTATGGAGAAGTATCGGTCCTGAAATTAAACCGCGAAAGATGGGTTCACCGGACGCGTACGAATTCGACGGCCCCCTCCCGGAAGCTGAGCCCTATTTCAACATCAGCAACAGGTCTTGGAAGCGCCCGCGCAACTGGGAGGAACTCATCGCCGCGATCCGCTGGGCGGCCAATGCGGATTTGCTCTTTGAGGTCTCGGGACCGGATTTCCTGGTCGCCAACCTTGTCGCGCAAGACACACAGAAGCGACGGCTTCTCCACTTGGTTAACTACGATGCGGCGAAGACTGCAACCCTCTCCGCGCTGTCATGCACTGTTCAAATCCCCAGTGGGAAAGCGGTGAAAAACGTGAAGATGTACGAGGTCAGTGCCGAGTCGCCGCTGCCACTCAACTTCACGCCGGGTCCATCGTCAGCGACGTTCACGGTTCCGAAGATGAAGACCTACGCGATCATCGCCGTAAGTTGGTAGCACGAGGGCGCGACCCCCTCACCCGGCCCGCCCCGGCTGATGAAGACGCCGGCGCGGTCCACCCTCTCCCCCAAGGGGGAGAGGGGACGCTCAGTTTCATTGGGTAGTCGTCGAATATATGCGCACTGGACCCAGCAACCCCGACGGCAGCAAGGGCGAGTTCGCTTTGTACGGCTTCACATCGGCAAAGGTATACTTCGTCGTGGCGCCGGGTTGCTGATCGCCGATCAGACGGTTCACCCAGGCATTGATCACCTTGATGCTCAATTCGTTCGCGCCCGGCTTAAGCGCGCTCGTGGCATCCACTCGATACGGCGTGTGCCAAACGATACCTAGCGACTTGCCATTCACTTTCACCTCGGCCAAGTTCTTTACGTCGCCCAGGTCAATCCAAAGCTTCGCGCCCTTCTTGAACCACTGCGGTGAAGCCTGAACGGTCTTGGTGTAGGTTCCCGCACCTGAGAAGAACTTCACGCCCGCGTCTGTACTGTCAGGCCAAGAAATCAACTTATCCAGCGTGACGGACGCCGGCGCGCCGCGGCCCGGTTGGAATGCCACATTCCAGGGGCCTTCGATCGTTTCCAAGTCCGTCATCTCGACTTTGGGCAGCGCGCGAGAGGTTTCCTTCGTCGGCTTGCGGAACACCACAAACACTGTGCCCCAAGGCTCGAGGTGCAACGGCACGGTGGTGCGCCCGTCGGCGATAGTGAAGGACGCAGGCTCTGTCAGGCCGGAATCAGGATGCCAAAGTTCCGCCGCCTTGCCGGTAACGCGGAAAGTCGCGTCCACCGGTTCGTCGCGGTCGTTGCGATTGTCTATGAAGTAGACATCGCCATCCGCCACCTTGCGGTGTACGAAGAGAAGGCGCGTGTCGCTCTCCGGCTTGGTGTGGTCGAAATCCGGCGCAAGGTTCATGGCGGTTAGCGCGGCCTCGGCGTTCTGCCCGGCGTATACCTTTCCCTGGCCCACCGTATGCACGCCCGTGCCATCGCCGAATAGCTCATCATTCATGCGCTGGAACTCCGCCTGATCGTCGGCAAGGCTGGGATCGTCGATCGGCTTCTGACCAGCCACGACCGCTCCTCCCTCCACCAGTTTGTGAATAGCGCGCAGCACCGGCAATGACATGTGCCGGCTGTAGGGATCGAGCGCGAGCAATCGGTATTCCATCCCGCTCTTGGTGGTAATCAGTCCGCTAGCCGCACTGAACATATGAATCAGGCCATCGGCATTGACATAATCGAAGCCATAGCCTGCCGGCACATCCGGCGCCTTGTCCCTGAAGATCGCCGTCAGGTTGGAATCTTCGCCGTAGAAATAGAGCACGTCGGCGCCGAAGTGGCCTGCTTGAAGAAGATAGCTGCAGCGCGCAATATACTTAATCCAAGGGCCTGCCTCTTCCGCCCAGGTTTCGTTGCGGTTGAACCACTGCCCGAAAGGCCCCAGCGTCATTCCCGGAGCCTTGCCCACCAGAGGCTGATGCGCTGACTCGTGAATCACGAAGCGGTTGATGCCGTTCAGCAATTCCTGGTCGGCCGTCGGCTTCAAGGTAGCCGGGGACCAGGCCCACGGTGCGGCGGCCGCCGTCATCGACTCCGCGGCTGCCAGGTTTTGACCATAAATGTGGGCGACGGACGCCGATTCACGATCATCTGCGTTATAACCGTATTGCTCCTTGTTGACTCCCGGGGTCTGGGTCCACATGGCGCTCATGGGCACTTCGTTGAACTTTTTCACTTCCATGCCATCCGCCACAAAGGCGCGGCCGCTCTCGTGAGACTCGCCGTAATGGCCCATGTGCCACTCGTGCAGCGTGGCTTCCAGTTGGCCGTAATGCTCGTTGGCAATCAGATCGCTGATGGTCTTGCGCAAGTCCCAGAGGAAGCGGTCGCTGGCTTCGGCGCTCTCGACGACCCTTCCGGCGAGAACCGGCAGCCAAGGCGTTGCATCGTAGCCGCGCAGCTTTTTAAACTGCGCGAGCATGTCATCGGTCCAGTTCTGCGAACCCGCCTCCCAACTATCGTTGACCACATAGCGGATGCCGCGCTTGCCCATGTAATCTGCGCCCACGGTCTGCTTGTAGCTGTCCAGGTAAGTCTCCATGTAGTTCTTCACGTAGGTGTGGTTCAGCTTGTCGACTTCGAGGCCCGTGGCCTCAGCGGTCGCGGGATGGTTGGTGATCCCTAACAGCGAGTAGCCGAACCGGAGAACGACCCAACGGCCGGCGGGGGGAGTCCAATCGAGCCTGCCGTCCGCGCTCATCTTGGACGTCAGGTCGAGCACTTCGGACTTGGATACGGCGTCGGCGGAATCGACCGAGGGCGTTGCGAACTCATAAAGGTCCTCGAGGGAACTGAAAGCCGCCTTGTCTTCGAACCGGCTGACACGCGCTCCCGGATGCAGCGCCAATTCGGCAATTTCGTAGTCGGTGGGCGGCTTGCCAAATCTGATCCCCAGGGACGCGGGGTCGATGCCGATCGCCCAGGCGGGCAAAGGAGGAGGAGGCGAGCGCTTGAAAACAACCCGGAAGAACTTCGCCTTCACCGCCGGAAAAGAAACGGTGCGCTCCGCAGCTCCATCGTCAGGAAGCTTCACCACGGCCCGGAAGTCTTGCCCGTCGTCACTCGCCTCGAGAGTTTTTTCCGGACTGCCAATTCCAGCCAGCATCGCGGCAATGCGGCCAGGGTTCTTCGTCACGATGCTGACGGCGTGAATTGTCTGCGGCTCGGCGAATTCGTATTGGATCCAGGAACTCTGGCCGGCGGCCGGAATGGGAAGCTTCGTGGCCTTTTCCAAGTCTCCGTCGCTCAGCATGGCGAAGTCAACGTTGCCTCCGCTCGCCGTCACTTTGGCGTGCAGGGATTCGAGCGGCACATCGCTCTCCGGCGCCCGAAAGGCAATCACCGCCGCGTCCGCATAGAACTCCGGAATCGGCTTCGAGCCCTCGGGCCTCTCGAGAAGGTCCTGAATCGAGAGGTTCTGAAACGCTCCGGTGTTGGGGGGAGGATGAACCACCGTGCCCGTGAAGGGCTGGCCGCCTTCCACCGCCGTCTCGCTCCATACATATTTCTTCATCCCCTGCGACGCTGGAACCCATGGTCCTCCCGATTCGCTCCAGCCCGGCGAACCCGCGATGGCCTCTTCCAATCCCAGTTGATCCCCGAGGACCACAGCGTACTTGAAGGCGTCCTTCCATTCCGGGGTCATGTAGGCCAGACGCTTGGGCACGACCTGCGGCGTTGATAGCGCGGCATCGAAATTCTGGTAGCCCCCCAAACCCACCCGGTGCATCCACTCCAGGTCAAGCTTGATGCCTTCCTTGCTGATGTTGCCGTTCATCCAATGCCACCACACGCGGGGACGCGCGCCCTCGGGCGGGTTCTCGAAGCCACTCCTGAGCGCATCAGTTTTCGTTTGCGCAGTTGCGGCGGCAACACCAAGTAGAAGTGCTATGACTGCATAGACTGCGTTGGCTGCGTAACGATGCGTGTGGCGCATTGGTTCCTCCCTCAAAAAGGCCAATTGGAACGCGGGTGGCGCATACGTCCCGACGCTGGGTGTCGGGATGTATGCGCTATTCTGACGTTTGGAGGGCGCAGACATGCCGAAGATCGGCACGTCTGCGCCACCCACGTTTATCATGAGCTTTCGCGGGCCGAGGGCCCGTGGGGACAGGCCTGAAATGCCAGGTCTGCGCTATCTGAACGTGTCACACTTCCTCCCGCACAGTGAACGGAGCGCGGTAGCCGCGATCACCGTCGCGCAACAGCGTATCGGCCTCGGGATCGTTAATAACCTGCTGAGTCTCGGGATTGAAGTTCAAGGTCCTGCCCAATCGGTAGGAAGCGTTCGCGAGATGCATCAGCGCCATGGACTTATACGCTTCCTCGATGGGCGCATTCAGATCTTCCTTCTTCCGGCTCACCACGCAGTCGACGAAGTTCTTATAGTGGGCGAGTTCAGTGCCCTCGTGGACCTTGGGCTGAGGTTCCTGATCGGGGCCAAGCCACACGCCGTAGGTGTCGGCATCCTCATCGCCGGTGGCGAAATATCCCTTCGAGCCGTAGAAGATGTCGCCGATGCTGTTGTGGCCGCCTGACATGGGCCCGAGCGCCGGGAGGCCGGCCTTGCGCTTCGGTTCCGGGGTTCCCATCTCCGGAGTGCCAATCTCCGCTTCGTGATTGGTCATCCAATGGCGGACCTCAAAGGTTATCATCTTTCGCTTGCCGTCCGGTTGGTCGAACTCGAAGGCGCAGGTCAAGTCGTTCGGCGTCTCCTGGTCGTCGTCGAACATGAAGTGGCCCCCGATGGCGCTTACCTTATTGGGGAACCCGACCCCCAACCCCCAGCGCGCGACATCCATCTGATGGGTGCCCTGGTTGCCCATGTCGCCGTTTCCGTAATACCAGAACCAGTGCCAGTTGTAATGAAAACGATTCTTGGTGAAATCATGCAGGGGCGCCGGACCCGTCCAGAGATCGTAATTCACTCCCGACGGAACCTCGCTGACAGGGGTACGGCCGATGGTGTTGCGCCATTTATAGCAGATTCCGCGGGCCATATAAATGTCGCCGATCAGGCCCTCGTGGAGCTTCTTGATTCCGTCTCGGACCGCCGTGGCGGAGCGGATCTGCGTGCCGTGCTGGACAATGCGGTTGTAACGGTGCGCCGCCGCCACAAACTGCTTGCCTTCCCACAGATTGTGGCAACAGGGCTTCTCAACATACACGTCCTTGCCCGCCTGGCAAGCCCAAATACCCATCAAGGTGTGCCAGTGATTCGGCGTGGCGATGGAAATGGCGTCGATGGACTTGTCCTCGAGAAGCTTGCGGATGTCCACAAACGTGGCGGGCTTGGGGATGCCGTGTTGCACCATCGTGGCAATGCGCTTTCCCATAACGCCCTCGTCGATGTCGCAGACGGCGGCGATCTCGACGTTCGAAAGCTGTGCGTAATTGTGCACGTGATCCATACCGCGTCCATGCACACCACAGACGGCCACACGCACCCGATCGTTCGCGCCGAAAACTCGTTCCGGCCGCGTCAAGAAAGTGACTCCGCTCGCAGCGGCCAAACTCGCGGCGCTAGTTACACTGCTCTTCAAGAAACTCCTACGGCTTAATTGCGAATCATTGGACATGAATTATTCTCCTCCTGAAACTTCACCCAGTCTGTCATTCCGAGCGTAGCGAGGAATCTTGCTCTGATTCCTTCTTCCGGAATTTGCCCCGAAGAAGGGCGAAATTCCACGCGGAGTTTACCCTGAGCACACAGAGCGAGATCCCTCGCTTCGCTCAGGATGACAGCGAAGGGCTCGGAATGACAGAGCCAAGGTGTTTACCGTTCTTGAGCTGAGTATTCCTGATAGGCCTCAGCAACCTTGGCTTGCTTGTAGTCCCCGTGATGAACGAAAACCCGATAACGAAACCTCAGGGTTTTGCCTTGTTGAATAGTCCAACTCCCGTCCTTGTCCGGGTCCTTGAAAAACTCTCTCCAGCCGAAGGGATTTGCAGCCAGCAAGCCGTAACCGCGCGCGTGCCAGGTTGTCGGATGCCGGAAACTCTTCGGGCTGTCGAAGACCGCAATGCCCAGTTCCTCGCCCGCAACCGTTCCGTCGTAGTCAACCCAATCCGCCGGCTTGCCCCAAATCTCTTTCTCTCCCTCCGCGCCGGAAGAGTTCACCATGTGGCCGGGGGGCGAATTCAGTTCCTTCGCCAGGCGGATTGCGAAAGTTCCCTCTTTGGTGTCGCCCATCACCACATCCGAACCGTGATTGGCCACGAGTGTAATCTCGCAATCGATCCACCTCGTGTCCAGACCGCCGCCGAAGACAAAGGATTGTATCTCGTCTGCGATCACTCGGCCACGTGGGTCAGCGAGTTCAAAATCGGCCTTCAGCGCGCCTGATTCGCCGCTGCGCATCTCTTCCAGCTTTTTGAGTGCTGCCCGTCCAAAGACCGTGTCGTCGCTGTATTGCGGGAACACCGCCTCGCCCCAGAAGTCAATGCCGTCGATGTCTCCGTGACCGAAATACATCGGACGCTGATGCGGTTCCAAACCGCGATCCTTCAGGTGCTCCGGAGGGATAGTGTTTCCGGCCGGAAAGTCGCGGGTAACGACGGTGCCTTGCGCAGTGCGCAGAGGTTGAAAGTAAGGTTTAGCAATGTCAGCGGGAAAGAAGTACGTGGTGAAGGGCCGCCCCCCGATGGTCACATCAATCTGGTCGCCTTTTCTGGCGAGTTCGACCTTGTCGGCCGCTCCCGCTGTCGAAACCATAAGCAGGCATGTGATCAGCGCCGGCCAGAGTCCGGATTTGAACGCACTCATCTGCAATCGCCCCCTCACCCGGCCCGTCCCGGCTGGAGAAGACGCCGGCCCGGTCCACCCTCTCCCCCCAGGGGGCGAGGGTTTCGTGTTGGATCGACCGTCGCTACTACCCCCGACGACGCCCAAACTATGTCAGACACTTCAGCGTCTCTTCCATCAGCCTTCGGGTTCCGCTGTACGGGTCGCCGGGTCCGCCGTCCCATTCCATCATGTAGTAACCTTTGAACCCGCTAGCTTTGGCAAGCTCGAACATCCTGGGCAAGTCGACGTCGTAGGTCTTGCCGTTGTCAGCCACCACTACATCCTTGACGTGGCACACGCCGTAGGCGTGCTTAAGCA
The DNA here is from genome assembly GCA_050010015.1 of Terriglobia bacterium. Lineage (GTDB taxonomy): Bacteria > Acidobacteriota > Terriglobia > UBA7540 > UBA7540 > CAVROP01. The sequence goes on along the minus strand of JBEKLY010000275.1, from coordinate 3,553 downwards.
TGGCGGCCACTCCACGTTCATTATATTCCACGTCGCCGCGGCTGAGCGTATTTCCGAAATCGGGCAGAGCGCGCAGATAAGGATTGCCCGTCTTTTCGATCACCTTGACGATGAAGAAAGGGTCCTCATTGAGCAGGTCGTCGTTCTCGAGGTTCACCAGCGTGTTTTTCGCTGCGCCATATTCGGCGAGCTTTCCCAGAGTTTGTGAGGCCAGGTCAACGTCAGGTTTTACACCCCTGGGAGCGCCAAGATGCTGGCGGACGCTGGGGGAACCCAATTGGACGGCAAGGTCAATCCAGTGTTGCCCGGAGTCAACCGCGGCCTGGCGCTTGCTCGGGTCGGGATCCCAGAAGCTACCGGCCCCGAGGCCCAAGTCAACCAAGTGCGAGCCAGCCTGTTGCACCGCTTCGCGAAAAGCTTCGAGATACTGAGCGTCTGTTGAACGGAAGTGGGCGGCCAGAGGGCAAATGTTGTAAATTCCAAATTCCTTCGCCGCCATCGCCGCAAATTCCTTGACGTCCATCCCTGGCTTTTGTCGGTTCCGGTAGGGATTGTGAGGACTGTCGATGAACTCGCGAAACGGCCAGGAGGTTAACGCCAGCCGGTCGCGCGGACTTGTGGGAAAGTCCACGTGTGGCCCTTGGGGAGCAACCTGGGTATTCTGAAACGCGGCGGTCCCTGATCGGGGATTGCGGAGGACGGCCACAAGGGTTGCCCCTACACCAAACGAGAGAACGTCACGGCGAGAGTATTCCTTCATAGGTTTGTAGGGGGACGGCTTCCCGTCCCCTGCGGAAGGACGATCGATGAGCGCAGTAGCGCGGACCCCCGGGGTTGAGGTCCGCGGTTCTTTCTCAGACTGTAGGTACGATCACGGAGAAGCCGCGGACCCCAACCCCGGGGGTCCGCGCTACCCGACCGTTTTGAGCACGCGCAGCAAGCCCTGCAGGGAGCGCTCGGTGGTCTCCCGGTGTGTCATGCCCGGCGCGCTCGACTCGCATTCGAGTGACATCGTCTCAGTGTAGTGGTCGCGCAGGAGCGCGCGCAATTGGCCCGCTAAGTCAATCACGCCCGTGTCCGCGAAGGTTTCGTGACACTGCTTGAAACCCTGGGCGCACTGCATTCCTTTAATGTGCATATTCCAAACGCGGGTCTTATCAAGAGCGCTATAACCTTCGGGGTAGGCCGCTTCGCCGTGGACGTAGCCGTTGCCCACATCCCAGTTATAGCCGAGATTGGGCGCAGCGGTCATCTTAACAATCGCAGCGAGTTCATGCCCGGTTCCAGCGTTGCACGCTTCTTCGTTTTCGATTACCAGGCGCACGCCTCCACTCTGAGCGACGCCGGCCGCCTTGGCAAGGTCTTCCGAAATGCGGGGGTAGATTTCTTCGGGATTGGCCACGCGCCAGAAGGTGAAGATGCGGACCTTGTCCGTGCCCCAGGCATGACAGCGGTCCATGGCGCGCTTCAGCAGGTCCATCTGGCCTGAGTAAGGGATATGGTAGCCGCCCTCCATGCTGGCGGGTTTGGTTCCCGGCAAAACGCACTTGTAGAAGCCGGAATCAACCACCGAACATTTGAAGTTGTACTGGTCGAGCAGGCTCTTTGCGCGCTTGATCTCTTCCGGCGTCGCTTCGGTATTGTATTTCCCCCAGAGGCCGCGAATCTCAACCCAGGAGAGTCCATAGCCCTTCATGATCTTCAGCGCCTGCTCGAAATCCTGCGTGAAGCCGTCGCTGATCGCTGCCAGCTTGAAGTTGCCGAGAGGCGGTGCGGGTGAGCCTTGCCCCTTCTCGCCACAGAGTGCACAAGCGGCGCCCACGGCCAGCACAGCGGATTCGAGGAAATCACGGCGGTGCATGATAATTTCTCCCCCCATGCTGTCATTCTGAGGCCCCGTTCTTTGGTGCCGAAGAATCCCTGCCGTTCCGGTGGTCGATCACGGACTGCGGAGATCCTTCGTCGCCCCAAAGAGCGGGACTCCTCAGGATGACAGGCACGAAGTTCAGAACGTATACTTCAGCGCAAACTCCAGGATGCGCGGACTCACGTCGCCAAGAATCTGACCGAAAGTGTTGTCCTGCAGATTATTGTCCGGCGTGCTGAAGTTTACATCATTCCCTATATTGAAGAATTCGAAGCGGACCTCCAGCTTTTGCTTTTCGTGAATGGTAAAGTAGCGGCTTACGTCCACATCGACATCAAAGTACTTGGGGCCGCGTAGCGAAGTCATCCCGGCGTTCCCAAAAGCGCCTAAAGCATTCGGGGTGAAGGCGCCGGGGTTCAGCCACTGGAGGCTGCCCGTGGTGCTCCTGATGTAAGGATTTCCCATCACATTCGGCCGGTCATTGCCGATGCCGGTCAGGGAGTTGTCGAGGCCGGTCACGGGCTCAAACCACGAACCGCTGTGAGTTGAAAGGATCGGAGCGAATTGCCAGTTGCCCAGCAGCCGGTTCGTCCACACGCCGGCAAAGTGGGGCGATTGGGCGACAAGGGATAAATTGAAGATGTGACGCAAATCAAAGGCGCAATTGCCCCGGTCCGCATTTCGATTGAAAGGTTGCTCAGTGTTGGCGCCTCCGAGGTCGCCCCCGAAGTCCGCCTCACTTATGCAATGCGAGTAGGTGTAATTGGCAAGAATGGTGTAATTCTCAGTGAACCGGTGCTCCACCTTCGCGAGAAACGCGTTGTATTCGGCGTTAGCGCCGTCGTCGGCCTGGTAGATGTCCGAGTAAGACGCTCCGGCGACGGGATTTTGCAGGTAGAGGAGCCGCCTTTGGTTGGTGTTTGAAGTCGTCGAGCAGGGCGCGCCATTGCACATCCCGGGAATGTAGATGCCCGGATCGACGTCCTCTCCCGTCCAGATGTGAGTGCTCTTGTTGCCCACATAACTCGCCGAGACCACCCAGTTGCTGGCGAACTGACGCTGGTAGGTAAGGTTCCACACATCGACGCTCGTTGCGTTGACATCCAGCGGGTAGTTAAAATAGAAGCCTTCCGGCACAAAGGTCAGTGCCCCCGCAGGACGGGGAAAGGGATTGCCGCCGGGGAATCCCAACCAGGGATTCGTCAGCCCTCCTGGAGGACTGGGCAAATCCACCCCACTGGCCCAAGGAGCACCTTGGTTTTGGTCTTCCGAATAGGCGGTCGGCATGACGTTATAGAAGACGCCGAAGCCGGCGCGAATCACCTGCTGCCCGTTTCCGCCGGGTTGCCAGCCCAAGCCCACGCGCGGGGCAAAATCCGCCAGCCGGCTATAAGTGAAGCCCTTGGTGGGAATGCCCGGATCGCCGGGGAAAAATAAGCCGGCGGGCGCATTGGTGTATATGCTTGACGTCTTTCCTGCAAGGAACGCGTTGTAGTCCCAGTGGTCCATATGCTTGTACTTCTCGTTGGTGGGCAAGTAAGGCTCCCAGCGCAAGCCAATGTTCACGTTCAAACTCTTGCTCACCCGAATGTCGTCCTCGACATAGGGCCCAAAGTAGTTCTGCCTTCCCCTGTAAAAGTCTTCAGTGCCTTGCTCAAGGTCGCTTGGCAATCCCAGCATGAAATC
>JBEKLY010000274.1:0-10768 GCA_050010015.1 Terriglobia bacterium | reverse complement strand
GGGCTACTCCCTGTCGGCCCTCCGGGCCTGAATTTAGTGGCGAACGAGACCCAAATTGCCACCACTTGACCAGTTGAGGCGTTAAGTGAACGCTTATGAGGGCAAGCCCTACCCCTACACCGTCCGGGTCCAGCCGCGTGCGGTGTAGATGCGGACGGCGATGGACCCAACCATCGTCGACCTCCGTCATCGACGGATTGGGGACAATTGTCCAGGGGCGGGCCTTGTGGCTGCCCGGGGCCAACGATAAGTGCCGCCTCTACGACGGTCACTGATCGGGTACAATGGTCGAGGGCGAAAGAGAGGATGACTGAGAATGATTCACGAGATTCTTCCCGTGGGCATGCTGGCTTGTAACTGTTCCATCGTGGGCGATGAGAAGACGGGCGAGGCCGTGGTCATTGATCCCGGAGATGAGACCGACCGCATTCAGGAAGTGCTGGCCAAGCACAGTCTGCGCCCCAAGTACATCGTCGTCACGCACGCGCACATTGACCACGTGGGCGGCCTCGAGCAATTGAAACGCGCCACCGGAGCGGCGGTGTTAATGCACGCCGCCGATCTGCCGCTTTACAAAAACGTAGCCGTGCAGGCGGAGTGGTTGGGTCTACTCCCACCGGGTGTGGTGAATGTGGATCAATTCCTGAAAGAGGGCGACGCTCTCCGCTTCGGTGCCTACGTATTGGAAGTTCTGCACACGCCGGGGCATTCCCCAGGCAGCCTTTCGCTCCACCTTGCTGGTCCGCAGACGAAGATCTTCAGCGGCGACACGCTGTTCCAGCAGAGCATTGGCCGAACTGATCTTTGGGGCGGATCTTTCGAACAAATAATAAAATCCATTCACAACCGGCTGCTGATTTTCCCCGATGAAACGCCGGTCTTCCCCGGACATGGCTCGTCCACTACGATTGGAGATGAGCGGGAATCGAACCCGTTTTTACGAGGGGCAAGGGGCTGAATAAATGCAAAACCCTCTCCCTTGGGGAGAGGGTGTCCGGCGACGGCGCTATCTCCAGCCGTCGCTGGACGGGTGAGGGGTCACTTGATCGCTCGTAACCCTCGGAAACAGCGATTTCAAATGGCAAATGGCAAATGGCAAAATTCAAATGGTTTGCAATTTGTCGATTTTTTCAAATCCTAAACCATTTGCCATTTGAACTTTGCCGTTTGCCATTTGAATTGCTTTTGGCTTTGATGATTGCAGATTGACTTTTGACTGGTTCTGGTGATCCTGCAAGAGACCCCTCACCCGTCCCGCTCCGGCTGATGAAAGCGCCGGAGCGCGACACCCTCTCCCCAAGGGAGAGGGCTGTCTGTTCATCTGTGGGTCTCATGTCTCGGCAATCCGTAACGCTAAACCCTAACCCCTAATCCCTAATCCCTAACCCCCGCCTTGGCCTGTTCCCAAATTGGCCCACTTGGCTCTTTACATGGGCTCATGAATGGCCTAATCTGGTCTGGTAACGCCACAAAGGGGATCAGGCTGCCGTGCTGGTGACACTCGATTCCAGTTTGCCCAAGCCGCTCTACCTGCAGATCCGCGAGCAGTTGCGGGCTCGGATCGTTTCCGGTGCGCTCAAGGCAGGAGACCGGCTGGAACCGAGCCGCGAGTTGGCGAAGCGTCTCGACGTGCATCGCACGACGGTTGGGAACGCCTATGCTGAACTGGAGGCTGAAGGACTGATCCAGGGAACGGTCGGCCGGGGAACGTTTGTCACGAGCATGGCTGAAACCCTCCGCTCCACGGCTCGTCCCGGCCGTCAGGCGGGGAACGACGTGTTCTGGGAAAGTTACTTTTCCGAAGATCTGCGTGACGATTCACTGGGGCGGTTGATGGCCAGCACTTATGAAGCAGGGGTCATCTCATTTGCCGCCGCCCACGGCGCGGACGAGATGACCCCCCACGACCTCGTGCGGCGCGCTACTGATACCGTGCTGCGGCGTGAGGGCGCGAGAGTCCTTCAGTATGGTTCAAGTGATGGCTACCCGCCTCTCAAGAACTACTTGCGGGCGCGCTTGCGGCGCGACGGGATTCCGGTGGAGCTGGACGAGCTCGTGATCACTAACGGTTGCCAGCAGTCCATTGACCTGTTGCGGCGCACGCTGGTGGCGCCAGGCGACGCGGTGATCTCCGAGAACCCCACTTACACGGGGCTCTGGAATGTTTTCGAGTCGCCCGTCGCGCGCTTGATTGGCGCTCCGGTTACGGCGGAAGGGATCGACCTGGATTTTCTGGCCGCGGTGCTCGAGCAGACCAAGGTAAGACTGATTCTATGCAGCCCGAATTTCCAGAACCCCACAGGAAATACCATGCCGCTCGAGTCCCGCAAGCGCTTGCTCGAGCTTGCGGCGCGATTCCAGGTCCCCGTGGTTGAGGATGATATTTACGGGGCGCTGCGCTTCAGCGGGAGGCAGTTGCCCCCCTTGAAAGCGCTCGACACGAACGGCCTGGTGATTCACCTCGACAGTTTTTCAAAAGTGGGATTCCCGGGCCTGCGGGTGGGATGGATCGCGGGTTCGCGCCGGGTCATCGAGCGCCTGCGCTGGGCCAAGCAACGCGCCGACCTTCACACTAACCTGCTGGGGCAGGCAGTGCTCGAGGAACTGGGGAGGCGCGGCTGGCTCGATAAGTGGATTCGGCGCATTTGCAAAGTCTACGAGCATAAGCTCGAGGTCTTGCGGCGCGCCGCGGCGCGACACTTCCCCGAGGCTGTCCGTGTGGTTTATCCTGAAGGCGGGATGTCCGTCTGGGCGGAACTGCCCGCGCACCTCGACACGGCGGAGATTCTGGTGAAAGCCCGCGAGCGGGGCGTGATCTTCGCTCCTTCGAAGTATTTCTATTTCCAAAATCCGAAGCACAATGCGCTGCGCTTGTGCTTCACCGGCCCGACCGACGCGCAAATTGAAAAGGGCATCGGCATTTTGGGTGACCTGTTCAAAGCGGAAATTCGCAAGGCAAAAACCGGTGGAAAGCGCTCGACGGAAGGGGCCGGGGTGGCGTTGGTGTGAAAATCAGCTATCAGCCGTCAGCTATCAGCTCTCAGCAAGCTTGGGTCGTTGTTGGTTGCTGAAAGCTGAGAGCTGAAAGCTGACAGCTTCTAAAAGGGGTGCTGCGATGTGGGAATACGATCAACAAATGAAACTGAAAGTTGGCTTGGCGGAGATGCTCAAGGGTGGCGTCATCATGGACGTCACGAATACTGAGCAGGCTAAGATTGCCGAGGAGGCAGGCGCGGTGGCCGTGATGGCGCTCGAGCGCGTTCCGGCGGACATCCGCAAGGAAGGCGGCGTGGCGCGCATGGCGTCGATCAAGATCGTCAAAGAGATCATGAGCGGCGTGACGATTCCAGTGATGGCCAAAGCGCGCATCGGGCATTTTGCGGAGGCGCAGGTGCTCGAAGCGGTGGGCGTGGATTACGTCGACGAAAGCGAAGTGTTGACGCCCGCCGACGAGGAACATCACATCAATAAATGGCCGTACAAGGTGCCTTTCGTTTGCGGCGCGCGCAATCTGGGCGAGGCGCTGCGGCGCATCGGCGAAGGCGCGGCCATGATCCGCACCAAGGGCGAGGCGGGCTCCGGCAACATCGTCGAGGCGGTGCGCCACCTGCGGGCCATCACCAGCGAGATCCGGCAGCTTACCACGCTACGGGAGGAAGAGTTGATGGCCAAGTCGAAAGAACTCGGCGCGCCCTACGACCTGGTGAAATGGGTCAGCGAGCACGGCAAGCTGCCCGTGCCCAATTTCAGCGCGGGCGGAATCGCCACTCCCGCCGATGCCTCGCTGGTTATGCAACTGGGGGCCGAGGCGGTCTTCGTCGGCTCAGGCATCTTCAAGTCGTCCGACCCGGACAAGCGCGCCAAAGCTATCGTCCGCGCCACCACGCACTACAACGAGCCGCAGGTCGTGGCCGAGTGCTCGGCAGAAGTTGGCGAAGCCATGCGCGGGCTGGATGTGCAGAAACTGGACCCCAAAGAGCTCTTGCAGACGAGAGGCTGGTAGGTGTCCGGCGGACGGCGAACGTGAAGTTTCGAGAAGTAATTAAGCTGATCGAGCAGGACGGTTGGAGACTGGCTAGAACTGCCGGTAGCCATCGGCAGTACACGCACTCCGTTAAGCCCGGCACCGTAACTGTTGCTGGCAAGCCCAACCTCGATGTGCCGCCGGGTACGCTTAACAGCATCCTCAAGCAGGCTGGATTGAAAGGACGGCAGCATCAGTGACATATCTTGTGGTTGTCGAAAAGGGCGAAAACAGTTTTGGCGCGTATATTCCGGATCTGCCAGGTTGCGCAGTTGTCGGGGAAACTCGCGAAGAGGCCCTTAAGCTTATCCGTGAGGCGGTCGAGCTACATGTCTCGAGCATGAGGGAACACGGCGATCCCCTGCCGGAGCCGGCCTCGTCCACCGAGTACGTCCAGGTTTGAGTGGTGGCCCCCCTCACCCGGCCCGCCCCGACTGATGAAAGCGCCGGCTACGGGCCACCCTCTCCCCCAAGGGGGAGAGGGCTTTTCACGCGTTCAAGGGGACCGTGCCGTAGTAACGGACAAACGGATTACGGACTACTGACAATTGACGACTGAATACTGACAACCACCCATGACCAACGGCCACAAACCCATTGGAGTCCTTGCCATTCAAGGCGATTTTGCCATGCATGCCAAAATGCTGGAGCGAATTAGTGCGCCTTATAAGCTGGTGAAACATGCATCCCAGCTTGCTGAAGTAAGCGGCCTGATCATGCCGGGGGGCGAGAGCACCACGATGCTGAAGTTTTTCTCAAAGGAAGGTATGGGCGAGGCGATCAAGGAATTTGTGGCGGCGGGCCGACCCGTGTTCGGAACGTGCGCGGGCGCGATTCTGCTCGCGAAAGAAGTTCTGAATCCCGCGCAGGAGCGATTGGGCTTGCTGGACATTACCATCGAGCGCAACGCGTACGGCCGGCAGGTTGACAGTTCCGTGCGTCAAGGCGATTGCCCCGCACTCTCCGAGCGCCCGGTGGAAATGGTCTTTATCCGGGCCCCGATCATCCGCCGGGTCGGTGAGGCCGTACGGGTGTTAGGCCGCTGCGACGGCCTGCCGGTGCTGGTCGAGCAGGGAAACGTCCTTGCCGCCACCTTCCATCCCGAACTGACCGAGGACGAAGCCGTCCATCGGTACTTCCTCGAGAAACTGAGTCATTGAATCATTTGGCCATTTGGCCATCGATGGATCCCTGGCAGCCATCGCCTTTCAGCCGTCAGCAAACAAGCCGAATTCGCGGGGCGGAGGATGCTCGCCGAGAGCTGAAAGCTGACGGCGGGGGCGCCGTTCAAATTGACAACGGTTATTTCCCCGTCTACCACCTACCAACTGCCGCGCATTTATGATATCAATTCGTATCTGCATGATCGTGTGAAAGGGTACGGGGTGCGCATTCTCTTCGTTTGTTACGGCAATGCTTGTCGCAGCCAGATGGCGGAGGCGCTGGCCAACCAGCTCGGCGACGGGAAAGTCCTGGCTTCGAGCGCGGGCACGCATCCGCTGGGTATGATAAGCTCCGACACGCGCGCCGTTTTGGGTGAAAAGGGGATCACGCTCGAGGGCCACTGGTCGAAGGGCCTCGAGGATGTGCTCGTTTCCGATATGGACGTGGTGGTGGAAATGGGGTACGGAGTGAAATGTAAGCTTCCGCCGGATTTCAAAGGGCGATTGGTGAAGTGGCAAATCCCCGACCCTTTCTTGCTAGGTCGCGAGCATTTTCGTGACGTGCGCGACCTGATCGAAAGTGAGGTTCGAAGGTTGTTGGCGGAGCTCGAGGTTCAAGACTCGAAACTCGAAACCCGAAATTTGAAGCCTGAAAATGGAGATTCAGAAGTCGAGGGAGGTTAAAGTGCGAGAGAGTCCTGACAATTACGATGCTGAGCTGCTGCTGCGGCTTTATGAATTGCGCCGGGAAGAGAAGTTGCGCAGAGCACGAGAGTGGTTGATCGGAAAGTTTCATGCTGATTCGGTCGAGGAATTCGACAAGCAGTATCCGATGGGTTCCGAGGAGAACGCTCTTTTCCGCATGGCGGTGAGTTATTGGGATATGGCGGCTTCTTTCGTCAACCACGGCCTGATCAAGGAAGATCTGTTCTTCGAGAACACCGGGGAACTGTGGCTGACGTGGGAGAAAGTCCGGCAGCTGGCGCCTGGGTTTCGAGAGGCCCGCAAGAATCCCGTTGTCTGGAAGAACCTCGAGACGCTTGCCCGCAAGTATGAACAGTGGATGGCTACACGCGCCCCAGAGGCTTTGGAGGTGCAGCGCAAGAGGCTAAAGAAGTAGGTGTCAGGCGCGGGTTTATTTGTGATTTGCGATGGGTGATTTGTGATTGGCCGGTTCCACGCCCCGGCTGAGTCCGCGCAATACCCGGTAAGTTGAACAGCGAGGCAGAGCCGCAGCCAAATGCAGATCCTTCGCTTCGCTCAGGATGACATGTCATTCTGAGCGAAGCGAAGAATCTGCTTTTCTTTGCGCGCCGCAAAGACACTCGCCCGTGGCAGTACAAGTTTGAGCCCTGCCCTCGCGGAAACGACATTTACAGGACGATTTTTTCGGAGCCGTAGCGCGTCTTAGATCACAAATCACAAATTCAAAACCACTTGCCGCATCCGACGCTTGCACTCCTCGAGGATAGCTGCGGTCCGGCTGGCGCCAACGCGCGTGACGCCCAGCGCGCGGACTTCGAGCAGCTTATCCAGATCGCGGATGCCGCCCGCCGCCTTCACCTGCACGTGCGCCGGCGAATGCGCGCGCATGAGTTTTAGATCCTCGATCGTGGCGCCCCCGCTGCCGTAGCCCGTCGAGGTTTTCACCCAATCCGCCCCCAACCCGCCACAGAGTTCACAAAGGCGCATCTTGTGCCCGTCTTTGAGGTAGCAGTTTTCAAAGATCACTTTGGTTTTTCGGCCATGAGCGTGAGTGAGGTCAATGACAGACTTGAGATCCTGGCGCACATAGGCCCAATCGCCGCTTAGAACCTTGCTGATGTTAACCACCATGTCCAGTTCTTCGCCGCCGTCCTCGAGGGCCTGCCTGGCTTCCGCAAGCTTGATCGCCGTGGTATGCCCGCCGTGCGGAAAGCCTATCGTAGTACTGGGCTTGACAGTGCTGCCGCGCAGTATCTCCGCGCATCGCCTCAAATAATAGGGCATAATGCAGACGCTGGCGCAGTTGTAATCCACCCCCTCACGGCACCCCCGCTCGAGTTCCGCGTCGGTCATGACCGGATTCAGCAAGGAGTGGTCAATCATTTTGGAAATGTCTTCGTAGGTGTAATCCATCGCATTCTCCGCACTCGAAATCGCAAACTGCGGAACTTGCCGCAGTTGAACCAAATTATCACAGTATCCCAAGACGTTCATGGACATTTAACAACACGCCGATAATCTCAGAGTGCAGATTCAGAAAGTGAGGACCCCATGATTCCCACATCGACGCCCTCGCGGGTTGCCTATTTTTCAATGGAAGTAGCCCTTGATCCAGCCATGCCCACCTACAGCGGTGGTCTCGGTATGCTGGCGGGTGACACGTTGCGCTCTGCCGCCGATTTGGGCGTGCGCATGGTGGCATTAAGTCTCCTGCACCGCAAGGGTTATTTCGCGCAGCGATTGGACCAGCAGGGAAACCAGAGCGAATCTCCTGCCACCTGGAATCCGGAAGAAAAACTCGAGCTGATGAAGCCTGTAGTTTCCGTCCGAATCGAGGGACGCGAAGTCAAGGTGCGCGCCTGGCGATATTTGGTGGAGGGGATTGGGGGCGATGTCCTCCCGGTTTATTTGCTCGACACGAATCTGCCGGAGAACTCGGAATGGGATCGGGCCCTGACCGATCATCTCTACGGAGGCGACCTTCACTATCGACTTTGCCAGGAAGCAGTGTTGGGGATGGGAGGGGTCGCTATTCTTCCCAAACTCGGCCATCACCACATCTCCAGTTACCATCTGAACGAGGGACACGCAGCCCTTCTCGTGCTCGCCTTGGTGGGCCAGCATATGACGGGCCGGAATATCCGCGAGGCAAAGCCCGATGACCTGCTCGCGGTTCGGAATAAATGCGTGTTCACGACTCACACGCCGGTGCCTGCCGGCCACGATCAGTTCCCCATCGAAATGGTGCGCCAGGTGTTGGGCGAAGACCACGCCGTGGCCCTCCAGTCATTGAACGCTTGCCTGGACGGCCATCTGAACATGACTTACCTGGCTCTGGCGGGTTCGCGCTATGTGAACGGCGTGGCCATGCAGCACGGCGAAGTTTCGCGCCACATGTTTCCAAGTTATTCGGTCCGGGCCATCACCAATGGCGTTCATGGGCTTACCTGGACCTCGCCACCTTTCCGCGACCTTTACGACCGCCACATGCCGGAATGGCGGAGGGACAATCTTTATCTTCGCTATGCCATCGGCATACCTCTCGAGGAGATTCTCTCTGCGCACGCCTTGGCCAAGCACGCTCTGCTCGAGGAAGTTCAAAAACGTACCGGCGTACAACTCGATGAAAAAGTCATGACCCTCGGTTTTGCGCGGCGGGCGGCAACCTACAAGCGGGCGGACATGCTTTTCCGCAATCCTGAACAATTGAAGGCGATCGCGCGAACTGTCGGCCCGTTGCAAGTCATCTATGGCGGGAAGGCCCATCCGAACGATGATGGGGGGAAAGACCTCATCCGACGGATTTTCCGCGCGGCCGACGTCCTCAAGGATGCGATTAAGGTTGTTTATGTTCCGAATTACGACTGGACGTGGGCGCCCTTGCTTTCGAGCGGCGTCGATCTTTGGTTGAATACTCCCAAACGGCCGCAAGAGGCCTCGGGCACAAGCGGGATGAAAGCCGCGCTCAACGGCGTTCCGAGCTTCAGCATCCTGGACGGCTGGTGGGTGGAAGGTTGTCTCGAGGGCTTTACCGGCTGGTCGATCGGATATGGCGCCGAGACCGCTGACAACGACGACACCGAAGCCTCTTCGTTGTATGCCAAGTTGGAGATGATTATTCTTCCCATGTTCTATGGCCGGCCCAAGGCCTATGCTGCGGTTATGCGCTCCGCCATTGCCGTCAATGGCTCGTTCTTCAACACGCAGCGAATGGTGTCCCAATATATTTCCAACGCCTATTTCCAAAACGGCGAATTCTGACGAAAAGGAGTCAGAAGTCAGGAGTTATCGGTGGGTTGGCGCAGACTCCGCAGTTTGGAGCCTGAGATGTCCCGAAGGGACTCCTACGAGTGGGCAGGTCAAACATTGGGGTTGCCGCAAAACGAAGCTCTGCGTATTTGCGAAAACCGAGCCTCCTCCCCGCGCCGTTCGCTGAGCTTCGCCCTGCGGGGGCCGCGGCCAGTTGAGCTCGATGCGTGGTGAATGCAGAGCTACGCGCTGACGTGCTGGTGTCGCGTCTCAGAAGTCCATTGAACCCGAATTCCGAAGTTGCGAGGCCCTGCGGGAAGAAACCCCTCACCCGGCTCGCTACTCTCGCCACCCTCTCCCCAAGGGAGAGGGCTGAATTCCATCATCGTCGACCGCCCTCTCCCTTGGGGAGAGGGTGGCCCGCAGCCGGCGAAGTCATCAGCCGGTGCGGGACGGGTGAGGGGTTACTTCCGGGGAATCCAAAAACCCGATCCGTTCTCGAGATTATCCAGGCAAGCAATTCAGTTTCAACGAGTCGGCATGGGAGTGCCAGATTCAACTTCGGAATTCGGACTGAATATGTCAGCCCACGGAGCGGGTGTAGGCGGGTAGCCCACGGCGTAAGAATTTGTGAAAAAATCGACGCCTGTCATCCTGAGCGATGCGAAGGATCCCGGCAGTTTCTTGTGCTTCAGCGTTTTACGTACAACTGCAGGGATCCTTCGCTTCACTCAGGATGAAGAACTCACAATTTCTTCACACTTTCTAAGCTGTGGGTCGCAAGGGCCCACGCTCACCCCCCGTCCCCTCTCCCGCCCATCGGGAGAGGTGCGTCCGTCAAACGACGGACAGGGTGAGGGCCCGTCGACCCCAGGGCTGAGAACGTGTGAAGGAATTCGCAATATGTCATCCTGAGCGAAGCGAAGTATCTCTGCAGTTCTTCGCAAATCTCTGAACCATAACCAACTGCCGGGATCCTTCGCTTCGCTCAGGATGACAGGGGCCGATTCCTTCACGGGTTCTGACGCACTAGGCTACTTTGCGGCGCCCCTGACGGGGCTGCTGACGCGTGGCCGAATCGGCTCGACCTATCTCGCGAATCATTGAGCCACGCCACGAAGCCACCTTCTTCGGCGTAGTCTCTTTCTGGCGACGCCAACCCCTCTGCCCCTCCGGGACACCGAACCGTCCAAACTACGGAGTCGGCGCCAACCCAGGGTATACTGACACCTGGCACCCGACACCTGACACCCGGAGTGTTCATGGACACACCCAAGAACTATCTGATAGATATGGACGGGGTTCTCGTTACCGGCACCAACATTGTTCCCGGCGCTGAGAAATTCATGGCTCGGTTGCGGGAGCGCAATGCGAAGTACCTGGTGTTGACGAATAACCCGCGCTACACTCCCGGCGACCTCGCCCACCGCTTGCAGTGGATCGGGCTGGAAATACCTTCCGAACACATCTTCACTTCGGCGTTGGCCACGGCCCGGTTTCTGCACTCGCAGCGCCCCGGCGGCACCGCCTTTGTGATCGGGGAAAGCGGGCTCACCGATGCCATTCACGAGGTTGGATACGTGATCACCGACCACAACCCTGAATATGTCGTCCTCGGCGAGTCCGA
>JBEKLY010000273.1:0-10771 GCA_050010015.1 Terriglobia bacterium | reverse complement strand
GTCTCAGCCTCTTCGAAAAAGTGCCACTTTTACAGGCCTTTTCGCACATCAGCTCTGAGAATGAAATCGACTTATCACGTAACCAACTCGAACTATTTGACTTATGACCGGACAGTTCTGGCCAATGGCAAGTGGCAAAACTCAAATGGTTTACAATTTCAAAATCGCCAAATCACAAACCATTTGCCATTTGAATTTTGCCATTTGCCAATTGAATTCTTTGTGACTTTCACCTTCACGTTTAGACCGTTCGCCCGTTCTGCCATCCGCGGAAGAGACCCCTCACCCGTCGCGCCCCGGCTGATGAGAACGCCGGAGCGCGACACCCTCTCCCCAATGGAGAGGGCCGTTTATTCGCCAAAATTGAGGATGAGTAGCGTCCTAGTTTCGGTGTAACGGGGGCCTTTAGGCCAGCGGTTGCCGACCCTTTGCTTCGCTCAGGACAAGCTCTAAAGGCCGGCGCTAGTTTCGACAGTGCGAGCCAACGCGAACGCTTGCCAACCTGACCATTTCTGGTCATAATATAGTCATGAAGAGTGTTCGAATCGCTGAGCTGAAGGCGCGGTTAAGTGAATACTTGCGCGCCGTCCGCGCCGGGGAGACGATTGCCGTTCTGGATCGCGAAACCCCGGTAGCACAGATCGTCCCGGTCCGCGAGCGAGCGAGGTTGAAGGTCCGGAAACCAGCGCCCGGCACGCCGGCGCCGAACCGGGTTCGTTTGCCGAAGGCGCTGAAGCTTGACATCGATGTCGTAGAAATCCTGCTCGAGGAACGGCAACCAAACCGATGATCGCTTATGTGGACGCATCGGTCCTGCTCCGTGTGGCGCTTGGACAGCCCAACGCGCTGCCCGAATGGCGGAAGATCGACCGGGGCGTTGCAAGCGCCTTGGTCATGACCGAAAGTCTGCGCACGTTGGATCGCCTGCGCCTGCGAGCCAATCTCTCTGACGCTGAAGTTGCGATCCGGCGAGCGGCCATCCTGGCGCTCGTCGACTCCCTCGAGCTGGTCGAGATTGATTTCGCTGTCCTCACCCGAGCCGCCCAACCCATGCCGACCGAACTGGGCACACTGGACGCAATCCACCTCGCCACCGCCTTGCTTTGGAAAGAAACGACGGGCGCCGACCTGATAATGGCTACCCACGATGGCGCCCTCGCCTTGGGCGCCCAGGCGCATGGCCTTGTTGTACTGGGCGCGTCGCGTCGCTGAGGCGCGCCGCTCAGAATGGCAGGCTATTTCAAAGCAGTCGCTCATGCCCGTCGGCTGACGGGCACCCGGAAACCATGAAATACCCGGGAGCGCGGGCATCCTGCCCGCAGCGTGCGTGCAATTGCGGCGCGAAAGGCGGGCAGGATGCCCGCGCTCCCGGACATCTTCAAAGCAGTCAAATTGTCCGAAAACTCGGCTAGGTGCCTCTGCGGCCCAGCCAAGGGCATATTTCGCGAGGGCCTTCACGAAACCCGCTAAACATGCGGTGTTCAGAAAATAGATGCTAATCTAGCCCCCACCCATGCCTCGAACACGCTTTATTTCGGCTCCTAGGCCCTAAAGAGGCCTACTCTACGAGCCCAATCTACCCAATCTGACACATTTCGGCTCCTACTCGTTTCGCAAAGCCTGCATAGGGTCGAGTTTTGAGGCGTGAGTGGCGGGCAGCCAAACGGCGAGGAGCGCCACGGCCGAAAGCACGAGCGGCGCCGAGATGAACACCGCCGGATCCCAGGGCTTGACGCCGAAGAGCAGGCTCGAGAGGAGCCGCGTCAAGGCGAAGGCTGCCGCGATCCCCACCGCCGCGCCCGCGAGCGCCAGCTGCATTCCCTGCCTGACCACCAGATTGCGAATCGACGCGCCATCCGCACCGAGCGCCATGCGGATGCCCATCTCCTGGGTGCGCTGCTCGACGGAGTAGGCGAGCAGTCCGTAAATGCCGATGGCGGCGAGGACCAGCGCCACTACGCCGAAGATGGTGAGCAACAGCATGTTGAACCTCTGGCGGGCTGTCGAGCGGCCCATCACTTCTTCCATGGTACGGACGTGCGCCACGGGGAGGTCGCCGCTCCCGAGGCGCAGTTGTTCTGTAATGGCAACGATGGCCCGGCGGGGATCGCCGCGGGTACGCGCTGCCCAGATCATCGCGGAAGTATCGGAGTAAGCCGCGGCGTACCAGTCCACCACCTGCGCCGTAGGAACCATCAACATGGGATCGGGAGGATGGCCCAGGCCGTTATTGTGCGTGTCGCCCACAAGTCCAATGATGGTGCGTGGCGGCTCGTCGGCCTGCACTCCCATACCCGTGCCAACCTGGATTTGCCGGCCCACGGGGTCCTCGCTGGGCCAGAATCTGTTGGCCAAAGCCTGATTGATGAGCGCCACGCCGGGAGCCGCGAGCGTATCGGTCTCCCGAAAATCGCGCCCGCGCAGGATGGGAATCTTGAAGACACTCAGATAGCCGGGCGAGAAACTCATCCAGCGGACGCCCGCCCAGCCTTTCTCGGGATGTCCAGCGATTTCGAAGACCAAACTGTCGTCGACCTGGTTAGGCAGCCAGACCGTCGAAGCCGAAACTTCCACGCCCGGAATCGCGTTGAGCCGCTGGCGGACATTCCGCGAAAGCTCTGCGATGCCCGCCGTGGTGTGGAGACGCGCGCCGGTCATGGACATCTCGGCGGTCAGAACGTTCTGGGCGTCGAAACCGGGACCGACCGCGCGCAGGCTCATAAACGTGCGGATCAGCAGCGCCGCGCCGATCAGCAGCACCAGCGCCAGGGCAACTTCGCTAGCCACCAGCAGCGAGCGCGTTTTACCGGAACGGAATCCCGTGCCGAAGCGATTGCCGCCTTCCTTGAGCGAGCTGTTCAGGTCGGCGCGCGAGGCGGCGAAGGCGGGGAAGAGCCCAAACAGAATCCCGGTGAGCAGCGAAACTCCCAGCGTGAAGGCGAGCACGCGCCAGTCCATCGCCACCGCGGAGCCGTTTTCGCCAAGGCGCGGCAGACCGGCGGGGCTCGCGGCGAGCAGCGCGCGCACGCCCGCAAAGCCTAGCAGCAGGCCCAGGGCCGCGCCTCCGGCAGAGAGCAGCACGCTCTCGGTCAGCAACTGGCGGATAAGGCGGCCGCGGCCGGCGCCCAATGCGGAGCGGATAGCCAGTTCGCGTTTACGTCCCGCGGCGCGCACCAGCAGCAGGTTGGCGACGTTGGCGCAGGAGATCAGGAGCACCAATCCGACCGCCCCCAGCATGACCATGAGCGATCGCCTGGCGTCGCCAATGATCAGGTCACGCAGCGGCTCGACGGCAAATATCTCGCCGTTCCTGGGATTGCTGATGGGAAACAGGCGGTAGTACTCCGCCGTGGCCAGCTTCATTTGCGCGTTGGCGGCGGCGAGCGTGATGCCGGGCTTGAGCCGCGCGGCGGCCTGGAAGTACTGGTTCCCGTTGGTGCTCTCGGGTTCGAACTGAAACGGCAGCCAGATGTCCGCGTCCGGGTCGGAGAAGAACTCCTTCCCGATCACGCCCACAATGGTGTAAGGCTCATTACCCAGCGGGATCCACTTTCCGACAATGCCGGGATCGCCGCCGAATCTGCGCTGCCAGAAGCCATAGCTCAACACCACCACCTGGCCGCCGTGCGGGGAGTCCTCGAGCCGCGTAAAGGTGCGGCCCAGCACGGTGCGGGCGCCGAAGAGACGGAAGTAGGCCTCCGTAACGTGGATGCCGTGGAGCTGCTCGGGCCGGTCGCCGGTAAGATTGAACCCGGGGCTGGTGAAATCGTAGGCGGCCACGTCCTCGAACACGGCGGTCTGCCGCTGGTAGAGATGAAACACCGGAATGGAAGCCAGGTTCGAGGCTAGAAGGCTGCCGCGATTGAGCGGTTTGTGAAAGAACTCGACCATGCGATCGGAGTCCGGGTAGGTGAGCGGCTTGAGCAGCACGCTGTTGACGACCGAGAAGATGGCGGTGTTCGCTCCGATGCCCAGCGCCAAAGCGGCCAGGGCGGTGAGTGTGAAGCCGGGGTTCTTGCGGAACATCAGTAGCGAGTGCTTCGAATCATTCCGGAAACCGCCCATGCCCCGACTCCTTTTTCCGGCGAATGGCCCGGAGGCAGATTATAACAGCCGGCGGCCTGGCCGAGACCCTGTCTCTGCGCCTGTAGAGCGGGCGTCTCGCCCGCTGTCGCGGGTGCGTCCCGCTCCCGCGCGTGGGCAGGATGCCCACGCGACCGCGGGCGAGACGCCCGCGCTACACCGCACAGGATGACCGTCGGTTGATTCTTTCGAACCTTCTTGGGTTCCACGCCTTGCCAAAGTCACTCTTCCATAGTGACGCCCATCCAGAGGGTTGCCGCTGCGACCGCTGCCACGGCTGCTACGCCGAGGGCCGATTCCCAGCCCACCCGCGCCGCCAGCCACGGCGTGAGGACCGGCGAAATCAGGCCGCCCAGGTTGCTGCCAAAGTTCATCACGCCGCCCCCGATTCCGCTTTGCGGGCCGGAAAGCTGGGTCATTGAAGCCCAGTAGGGTCCCTCCGTAGCCAGGACGAGCGCCGTCGCCGCAGTCAGGCTCAACGCGGCCAGCCAGACGTTGCCGGTGCGTGCGCCGAAGAGGAGCGAGCCCGCCGCCAACACCATGGCCGGCAGAGGCAGGCTCCTGCGCCCCCACGTCGAGCCCCAGCGTTTGACGGCCCAGTCTGAAACCACACCGCCAAGCGGAATCACCACAAGGCTTGAGATCCAGGGAAGCGTGGTCAGCCATGCCGCGCGAAGGAAGGCGAAATGGCGGACCTGGACGAGATACAGAAAGAACCAGAACACAAACACGTACCCCACGTAGCCTTGCAGCGTATAGCTCACCGTCAGGAACCAGAAGCTGCGGAGGCGCAGGGGCGACTTCGAGGCCGCAACCGTGCCATCCTGCGATGTCGCGCGGGCGGCGCCCGCCGCGTGGGTAAGCGGGGCCGAGCGCCACCAGAGCATCGCCACCAGGATGGCGAGCACCGCCACCACCAGGAGCGCCGCGCGCCATCCCCAATGCAGGGTGACGAAGCCGAGAAGGGGCGGCGCCACTGCGGAGCCGATCCCGATGCTCGCCAGCACCATACCGTTCGCGCTGCCGTGCCGTTCGGAGGGAAGCGCCAGCGAAATGGCGCGGCCGGCGGCCGGGTAGGTGGGCGAAGCCAGGATGCCCAGTACGAAGCGCAGACACAGGAGCGCCGGCAGTGCGCCGAACTCGAGGCCCAACCAGGCCTTGCCCAGCAAGACGTGCGCGCCGGTGATCGCCCCCCACCCGAGCGCCAAGGCTCCGAACAGCAGCCGCGTGGACGCTCGCCCCGCGAGCCATCCGGAGGGTATCTGGAAGAGCGTGTAGCCAAGGAGGAAGGCGCTGAAGACCTTCCCCATTTCGAGTTGAGAAAGGCCGAGCTCCGCCATCAGGCGCGGGGCCACCACGGTGACATCCACCCGGCAGATGTAGCCTACTGAGGCGGCCAAGGCGAGCAGGAACAGCAGGCGCCCGCCGCCCGCCTTGGCGGAAACCGGTGCGGAACCGGGGACGGCTGGGGAAGAGTTCAGGGAAGCCTTTTGCATAGCAGGATTTCGGAGTGGCCCTCGACGACGTAATCCGGTATCTCCCCCACGCGCCGGTAGCCCAGGCGGCTGTACAACTCCTGGCCTCCCCGGTTAAACGAAGAGACGCAGAGAAAGATGAACCGACTCCCAGCCATCCGGCGCTCCGCGAAGGCGACCAGTTGAGTTCCAATACCTCGCCCCCGCGCTTCCTCAGCCACCGCCACGCTGGCGATATAAGGCGAGCCCGCACAGCCGTAAGGATGAATCAAGATGAACCCGGCAGGGGCGCCGCGCTCGCGGGCCACGAACAGTTCGCTTCCCGGTCGCCGCAACGCCGCGTGGCACCCCTCGAGATCCCGACGCAAGGTGATCCAGGGTTCGCTCCCCGCCATCAGGCGCGCGCACCAGTCGTAATCACGATCTTCCGCGCGCTCGATCGTCAGGCCTTCTGGTGCAGGCACAGTCGGTTCTTTCACTGCTTCTTCGCCTTCCCGGAACAAGGGCGACTCGAGTAACGTTCTCCTCTTCTCTTATCCCCCTATGCCGGCCGATTGCACAATGGGCTGCCCGCCCCGCCGCCTGGCCAGCATCAGACCTAACCAGCAACTCAGCGGCCAGGTTAGTAGCCACGAGAGCCAGTACCAATGCGGCCAGCCCTTACTCCAATTGGGGACGGTCGCGACGGTTCCAAACGCTTCCCCAAGGGCGAAGAACCACAGCACGTGCAGCGAGGCGCGGCCGGGAGCGAAATGAGCGCAGCACCAGGCGCACAGGATCGAGATGATCACGAAGCACCCGGTGCTCGCAAGGAGAGCGGCGTTCGAGGGAATTCGACCCCTGACGAAATCTCCCGGGAAGAGCCGGGAAAGCAACGGGTCTGAGGCGAGGACGAGAATTATCGACAACACGTAACTGCCGAGCACGATCCCGATGGATTTAACCATTCAGTTACTCCTCCTTTATTGCGAATTCCGAAGTTGAAATTGGCACTCCCAGGACAACTCTCTGAATCTGAATCGCCTGCCTTGCTAACCTCGAGAACGGAACGGTTGTTTGGATTCCCCGGAAGTAACCCCTCACCCGTCCCGCACCGGCTGATGACTACGCCGGCTGCGAGCCACCCTCTCCCCAAGGGAGAGGGCGGTCAACGACGATGGATTACAGCCCTCTCCCTTGGGGAGAGGGTGGCGAGAGTAGCGAGCCGGGTGAGGGGTTTCTTCCCGCAGAGCCTCGCAACTTCGGAATTCGGGTTTATTGGGCTGCCCTCTAGGGCAAACCGAAGCCTACCTGAAATTGGCCGACGCGGTCAGGCGCCACCGTTCGAAGACTTGGGCCGGGAGCGCAACCCAACGCGGCGTTCAATGGGGCGCATCCAGTTTCACCTGAGCGGGCCCGGGAAGAACGTAGTCATCGTACTTCAGTAGCTTGGCGCCCTGCCAAAACTCGAGCCGAACCCTGTCACCGTCTTTGCCCTTCACAGGAAGCTGAAACCTGCCAAATTTGTCTGGCGAGGTGTCACCCTGCTGGCCCTCCACTAGAATTCTGATCTCGACTCCTTCTTCCGGCGGCGGGATGATTGTGCCGGTCAGAAGAGTCGTGGGTAGTGCGGCTCTGGCGAGCGGTAAGTCCAGGACATCGCCGCTGAGTTTATGCGTCTGCCACTGTTCCGCGTAGCCCTCTACGAGAGGCAGGATCCTGACCGATGCGCCCTTGAATCGCGGGGGAATCCCTTTGAAGTTGGCTTCGCCGGCGGAGTCGATTGATTCGGTCCGGCGAACGCTGCCCAGTTCGACAGTGATCCCGCCGTGGTTGATGAGCGGATCTTTGTCGTCCGCGCTGTGAGCCCGCACCGTCAAGTCAAACGTAGCCGGCGCGGGCGGAACCAGCTTGAAACCGCCTGCGACAACCAGACAGAAGAGCACTACCGGTCCTCCGAGCTCCAAGGCATTGCCCAAATGCTTGTGGGTGAAACGGCCGTAGCTGCGCATGGCGCCGAACAGGAAGGCGGCGCAGGCTAGAGCCCAAGGAATCAGCAGAAGGTAATAGACCTGGCTTTGGGAGCTGGTCTCGACCAGCCGGGGAACCTCGTAAACGTAAAATACAAGCAGGCCGAGGCCCAGGACGAGTCCGATGAGCGAGATAATCGCGTAGGTACAGGCGGGAAGGGGCTGGCCACCCTCGGGTTTTCTCACCATGGTTATCTCGCGTCTCCACAGGTCTTCGAAGCTGTGAAGAAATTCCGAACGTGTCATCCTGAGCGCAGCGAAGGATCTATGCAGTTGTTTGTAAATCGTTGGACCATTAGAAACTGCGGAGATCCTTCGCTTCGCTCAGGATGACAAGCGGCTGATTTTTTCACACGTTCTTCGGCTCAGGGCTGCCGGGCTGAACCGGCGCCGGCCTTCGCCGCCAGATCCTCATAGACTTGAGCTTCCGCGCCCCGGCCCATTCTTCGTAAAACGGCGGCAAGATTTTTCGCAATTTCGCCCACGTGCGGATCTTGCATGCCTCGTGTCTTCTCCTCGATCTTAAGAGCCTGCCTGAATAACGGCTCGGCATCAGCGTCCTTGCCTAGGGCGGTGTCGGCCACCGCTACGTTGTTGAGCTCCCTCGCCACTTCCGAGTCTTCGCGGCCGAGGGAGTTCTCGGCCGACTCGAGAGCCCTTTTGAACAGTGCCTCGGCCTCCGCGTCATTGCCTTGTTCGTGGGCTCTCGCGGCACCGAGGTCGAGAAGAATTCTAGCCGCCTGATCCGCGTACACCTTCGCTTCGCGCCGACGACCAAGCTGCATCAGGGTGGCCGCCAGGTTCTGCGCCGTGGCCAGCAAAGCCGGGTCGTCAGGATTGAGGGCCTTACTCTGAATGTCCCAGGCCCGCCTCAGAAGCGGCTCCGCCTCGTTGTACTTCCCTTCCTCCTTGTAAACGAACCCCAGGTTCCCCAGGGCGACCGCCAACTCAGGATCATCAGGCCGCATGCCCTGTTCGTCAATCGACAAAGCCTGGTGGTAAAGCGGCTCGGCCTGCGAGTATTTGCGTTGCGCGTCGTAGAGCACCGCGAGGTGTCCAAGGTAGGTCGCCATTTGCAGGCGATCCGGCGTTTGCTTCGCGATGGCGAGGGCTTGCTTGTAAAGCGGCTCCGCTTGCGAGTAACGGTTATTCGCCCGATAGAGCTCTGCCAGGTTGTCGAGCGTCTTGGCGATGAAGGGATGGTTGGCAGGCAAAGCTTTCTGTTCGATCGACAACGCCTGCCGATACTTTTTTTCCGCCTCCGCGTCATTCCCCTGGGCGTGGTTGAGCAGCGCCCAGTTATTCATGACTCTGGCCACATCCGGGTGATCGGGTCCGAGCCCTTTCAGAATAACGTCTAACGCCTGCTTGTAAAGCGGCTCCGCGTCGGAAAACAGCTCGGCGGCGCGATAGAGTTCCGCCAGGTTATCGAGCGTCGCTGCGACGTCCTGCGGGCGCTCCGATGCCATGTTCCTCTTGTCGATCTCGAGCGCCTGCTTGTAAAGTCGTTCGGCTTCCACCCCATCCCCCTGGTCGTAATAGAGCAGGCCCAAACCGTTGAGACTTGTTGCCATGTCCGGGTCCCCTGCTCCGAGGGTCTTCTCCTGGATCTTGAGAGCCTGGTTGTAGAGCGGCTTCGCCTCGGAATACCTGCGCTCGGCGCGGCAAAGCTCAGCCAGGTTTACGAGGATTGCGGCGAAGTCCGGATTGCCGGGTCCATTCACCTCCCGGGTGACCTCCAACGCGCGCTTGTAGTACGGCTCGGCGTCGGCGTATTTGGCCTGGGTGGCGAGCACCAGGGCCAAGAGGTTAAGGACGATTGGATCGCGCCGGTGGACCGCGAGCGCTTGCCGCAAAGCTGACTCGGCGGCCGGGTAGTGTCCTTGTTCGTACTCCGCGCGCGCCAACGGAACATAGCGTTCCGTGATGTTGCCCTTGGCGAGGGTCAAGGACTGAGAAATGTCACGGCTGGCCTCGGCGTAGCGAAACTCGTGCAGCGCCGCGAGGCCTCGTTCATAAGGATCCTCGACTGACTTCGCCCACTCGTTGATCGCCGCGGCCAGCTCCGCGTTTGTGAACCCGAGTTCCCTGGCTTTTCTCGCCAGAAACCGATTTTCGTTTGGGCGAGCGGTGCTCGCGACCTGCGGCATAGAACGCTGATACGGATTGCGACCCGTGCGCACCACATAGGCCACCTGGAGCACCCTGGAATGCCCTACCTCATCGGCCTCGAGGCCCCGTGTGGAAGCCGGCTTCTTCTGCTCTGCCCAGTCAGGTGTCTTGGGGTTCGGCAGCGAGCCGCTCGGGCCCCCCGTCTGACCACGCTTGGGCTCGAAGTGTGATGC
The DNA here is from genome assembly GCA_050010015.1 of Terriglobia bacterium. Classification (GTDB taxonomy): domain Bacteria; phylum Acidobacteriota; class Terriglobia; order UBA7540; family UBA7540; genus CAVROP01. The sequence goes on along the minus strand of JBEKLY010000273.1, from coordinate 859 downwards.
TTCTTCCTGGAGGAGACACCCCAGAATGCACAGGTCCGAGGCGAGGGATTTTAGCCGCGGATCCCTGGGGCGAAGCACCTTGAGCTGAATGAGCCGAGTGGCCGGGGGCAGAAACGTGCGGCCGTTCCGCAATTCGCAGGGGTAGACGACCACCCAGTGGGTGACGTGAAAGGTGACCTCGGATTCCACCTGGAGTAGCGGAGACGGGGGGAAAGCAAACTCGCCCGAATCGCCTGTGACGTACTTGCTGACGCCCTCGATCTGGACTTCTTCACGCTTCACCGGATCGTTGTCCGCAGTCCGCACCACGCCACGGAAAGGCTGAGTTTGCGAAGCCGCCACGAGCGCCGTCACCAGCGTCCAAGCGCCGCCCGCGAGCAAACTTCTTGCCGAACGCATCCGACTTATCCCCAGGGCGCTATGACCCTCGCGAGCGGCTGCAAATGCATAACACAGGTTACCAACACGAGTCGGAATTCCCATTTTGCACTCCGCCGGATTTTCACTTTGGACTCTAGCCCTGCCGAGAATATACACCTGACCGCCCCCGTATGCAACCGCCGGCCTGATATGACGCTTTTGGAGCGTCCACGGCAAGTCGCATCGATAGTGTCCTAAATGTGGGTTGGTCATTGCCGATGATCTCTCAGCCCCTTCGGGGCTATGAGTTGCAGGCGAAGACTCGCCGCGAGCTTGAGGCACCGGGCCAACAACATTTAGGACACTACCGTCGCATTCAGGGTGAATTCGTTCCGGTGCCCTAATGCTATAAGTCTTAAGCGGTTGTAATTTCTTCTGGACAATTCCTCCGCGGCGTTGTATTGTTCCCCGATGAAGCACCTGGAAGCTTGAAGGTATG
>JBEKLY010000272.1:0-10810 GCA_050010015.1 Terriglobia bacterium | reverse complement strand
GCTTCGAAGATGAGCTTCTGCTTCTCAGGCGCAATGCCGATGCCGGTATCACGCACCGTGAAATGCAACAGCGCCTGATCCTGAGATCTGGATTCGAGGGCGGCTTCGAGGCTCACGTCGCCACGGGGTGTGAACTTGATGGCGTTGCCGATCAGATTGATGAGGATTTGGCGCAGCCGCGTGGGGTCGGCAACGACCATTTCCGGCACCCCGGGGTGAATATCGCACGTCAGCTCAAGGCCTTTCTCGTCGGCGCGCAAGGCCAGCATCTTTAACGAATCATTCACGCTGTCGCGCAACTTGAAGCGAATGGGGTCGAGGTCGAGCCTGCCGGCTTCGATTTTGGAAAAGTCCAGGATGTCGTTGAGGACGGTGAGCAGGGCGTCGGCGGAGGTTTTAACCATACCTAGGAAATCGCGCTGCTCGGCGGTCAGGTCGGTTTCCAGCGTCAACTCCGTCATCCCCAGGACACCGTTGATGGGGGTGCGAATCTCGTGGCTCATGTTGGCCAGGAACATGCTTTTTGACCTGCTGGCGGCTTCGGCATCTTCCTTGGCTTTCTGCAGCTCCAATTCCGTCCGCTTGCGCTCGACGATCTCTTTCTGCAACTCCTCGGTCCGTTCTTTCACGCGCAACTCCAACACCTTCTCGTGCGCCCGGATTGACCGGATCCGAAGCCGATAGCCCGCAACTGCCGTAGCCAACAGCAGTAGTCCCGAAAAAGTGTAAAACCAGAGCGTCTGGTAAAAATGCGGTTCGAGATAAACCTCAACCGTCGCACCTTCCTGGTTCCAAATTCCCGCCTCGTTGCGCGCGGTCACCCGGAAGTGGTATCGGCCGGGAGGAACGTTTGTGTAAGAGGCGATACGTCGCGATCCGGCATCGACCCAGTTCCGATCGAACCCCGTCAATTGAAACTTGAATCGCACCCGGCTGGGCGCGGAAAAACTAAGACCCGTGTAGCGGAATTCCAGCCTGTTCTGTCCCGCCGGCACCTCGATGTTTCCCAACTCAGGCATGGGCTTACCATCGATTAAGACCTGCTCGATCATAACCCGGGGCGGGTGATCCTCAATCTTCAGGTGTGCCGGGTCGATCACTGCGACTCCCTTGAGAGTGGGGAACCACAATCTCCCATCCTTGGACTTCCAGCCGGCCGGCTGAAAGCCGCCATTGCATTCCTGGCTGGCCATTCCGTCGGACTTGCCATAGGAAACGCATCGAATAGACTTGGTCGTCCCGTCCGCAAAGTCGCTCAACTCCTTCTTGCTGGCGCGGAAGACGCCCCTGTTGCAACTCATCCAGAGGTTACCCCGGTCATCCTCGAGGATCCGGTATACGGTGTCATCAAACAACCCGTCTCGCTTCCTGTAGGCGGTGAACTTGTCGTCCTTGAAGCGGCTCAGTCCACCGGAACATGATCCAATCCAAAACGTTCCCTCGTGGTCCTGATAGATGGAGCATGTTTCATCGTTCGCCAAGCCGTCTTTCGTGGTATAGGTTCGGAGACTGTCGCCCTTCATGGCGACGAGCCCCTTTTCAGTGGCGATCCACAGCGTGCCTCGAGGATCCTGGTAGAGGGCCCTGATCACATCGGAAGGCAACCCGTTGCGGGTCGAATAGAGAGTGAATCTTCCGTCTCGGAAGCGATTAAGCCCCCCACTCCGCGTGCCAATCCAGAGATCTCGCTGCTGGTCTTCAAGCAGCGCGCGTATGGAATCATTGGAAAGGCCGTTTTTCGTGCTGTAAGTTGTGACCTCGTTGTTGTGGATCCGAGCCACTCCGGCGCCTTTGGTTCCCACCCACAGGCACCCGTCGTGACTTTCGAGAACGCAGAGTACTTCGTCCTCCGGCAGTCCTTGTTTACGAGTATAGGCGGTGACCTTTCCACCCTCGATTCGGGCCAACCCTCGGCTCGCAGTTCCTATCCACATCCTGCCATCGCGGCCTTGATAGACGGCATTGGTCTCGCCCGATTGCAGTCCCGGGTCATTTGCGTAGGTGACGAAATTAGCGTCCTTCAATCGAACCAAACCACCGCCAAATGTGCCGAGCCAGAGGCTTCCCTCGTCATCTTCCATGATTGCCGAAACAGTGTCGTTCGATAAGCCTTGCCGGGTGGTAAAGGCAGAGATGGTTGCGTTCTCGATCCGCTCCAGCCCATGACCATCTGTCCCGAGCCACAACGTGCCCTGGCGATCTTCGTAGAGCGAAATCACCCTGTTCCTTTCCACACCATCTTTCCCGGAGAAGGCCTGCAAACGGCCATCCTTCATTCGGCATAGTCCTCCTCCCGTTCCGACCCACAAGCCATGCCCTCGGCCTGAGCCGAGCGACCAAACAACGTTATTGGGTAGCCCATCCTTGGTCGTGTAGAGAGTGAACTTTCCGTCCTTAAGGCAATTTAGCCCGTGGTTCGTACCAATCCAAAGGCTTCCATCCTCGCTTCCCATCAGGGCCCAAACAAAGTCGTCCGACAAGCCGTCTTTGGTGGTGTAGCGGGAGAATTTGCCGTCCTTTATGCGCCCCAGCCCATGCCCCTCAGTTCCAATCCACAGACTTCCGTCAGCGCTCTCAGAGATAGCCAGGACGGTATCATTCGAAAGTCCATCCGAGGTTGGGTGGGCCTTGATCTTTCCATTTTTCAGCTGGTAGATGCCCCCTGCATCGGTGCCGATCCAGAGACTGCCATCATGGCCTTCGTGCAACTTGCGAATATAATCGCTCGTGAAATCGGGCGTGTTGCTTTTGTCGAATACGCTAAAGCGGACACCATCGAAGCGAACCAAGCCAGCCTCGGTTCCCAGCCAGATATACCCGTCGCGCGTCTGAGTGATCGTTGTGACATCGTTTTCAGGCAGCCCATCTTCCTGCTGCCAGACTTCCTGAACGTACTGCGTCAAGGCTTTGGTTGGGGTTAGGGCTTGGGCCGGAGTGTTCACGAAAAGAAAGAAGCCCAGAGGAAGGAGACATGCCACGGCCAGAATCGCAAAGCGTCGGCGCAATTTCACGTCTGGCATATCCGTACGAACTCCTCACTCCGTCGTCGGCGGGATCGACCACGCCGGCTTACACACGCTTGTCTCACAACTCTCCGCCGGCACCGCTCTGGATTCTATCTGTAACGAATATCGGCACTCAACGGTACTAAGGTAAGCTGAATAGCCGGCGGCTCGATCGAACCCACCCACATCTTCCGTTAGTGCACTCTGCGTTGGACCGGAAGCGGAAACTGCAGGGCAGGGCCGGCATCATCGAGCGATTGTGCAAACTCCGAACCGGTCACCGGCAGGCCGAGAAGGGAACCTTGCACTTCGTCGCACCCATGCTCTTTCAGGAAGGCGAACTGGGATTCCGTCTCAATACCCTCGGCCACGACACGGATGCCTAGACTATGGGCCATCGCAATGATGCCGAGTGTAATTGCTGAGTCGTCCTCATCTTGGGGGAGATCTTGCACGAACGACCGGTCGATTTTCAGTGTGTCCACCCGGAACCACCGAAGCAGACTTAATGAGGAAAATCCGGTCCCAAAATCGTCAATGGAGAGCCTGACTCCCAGTTCGCTGAGCTTCTGAAACATTGCCTTGGCCCTTGGGATGTCTGCCATGATGGCGCTTTCCGTGAGCTCGAGTTCCAGACTCTGAGGCCTCAGACCGGTCTCTTCGAGCAAATCGGAGACGGATTTGGAAAGATCACTCCGCTGGAACTGCCGGGCCGAGACGTTGACTGCAACCGGGACCAGAGGCAGTCCGACTGTTTCCCAGGCTTGGATCTGGCGGCAGGCCTCTCTCAATACCCATTCACCGATCGGGACGATCAGTCCCGTTTCCTCAGCGAGGGGGATGAATTTTTCCGGCGGCACGGATCCTAAACCCACTGCATTCCATCGTAGCAAGGCCTCGACGCCGGCGAGGCGTCCGGATTGGGTTTCGAGCTTGGGTTGAAAGCAGAGCTTCAGTTCGTCCTGCTCGATCGCGCGACGCAGCTTGGCTTCGATTTTCATCCGTTCGACGCATATCCGCGTCAAGGATTTTGTGTAGAATTCGAAAGTATTTCTGCCCTTCTGTTTAGCCTGATACATGGCCGCATCGGCGTTTCTGAGAAGCGTTCTGAGATCATCGCCGTCGGATGGGGAGAGAGCAATGCCAATGCTGGCGGTAGCGAATAGCTCGTGCCCTTCGATGACGAAGGGCGCCGCCAGGGCGCTCATAATCCGGCGTACCACCAACAACGCGTCCTGCTCCTGCTGAAGACTGAAAAGAAGAATTGCAAACTCGTCGCCGCCAAAGCGGAAGACAGGGGGGTTGGTGGATTGCGCGCCCGGCCGGGATACCAAGTCACTCGAACGCACGCATTGCGAAAGCCGGTCAGCGACCTGCCGCAATAACTCATCTCCCAAGCTATGCCCCAGGGCGTCATTGATGGATTTGAAATTGTCGAGGTCGAGAAAGAGCAGCGCGAGCGGCCGCTTGCTTCTTCGCACCTGACGCAAAGCCTGTGCAAGGTGTTCGGACATCATCAGGCGATTGGGAAGGCCGGTTAATCCGTCGTAATATGCCAGATACTGTATCCTTGCCTCCACCTGGCGCCGCTCGGTCAGATCCTGCAGGGTTCCTTCCACATGCTTCGGCTGGCCCCGCCCGTCAAAGCTGACTTCCGCCTGTTCCGCCACCACCCGCGTCGTTCCGTCGGGCAGGACGAGCTGGTATTCAATCTCGTATTTTTCCTCACCCCGCAATGCCGCCTGAAACAAGCGCAGAACGTGATCGCGGTCTTCAGGATGGATGACCTTGAGCATGACTTCGCGATTCGCGGGCTGCTCCTCACGGGAAAACCCAATAATCCTGCAGACCTCATCGGAGAAAGACCACCGGTCTTCGCCGACCTCCCAATCCCAATGCCCTAATCGCGCCAACCGTTGGGCCTTGGCGAGTCTCGCCTCGCCGGCTTTTAAGGCACGGTACGTCTGACTCGCACGCAGCATATATCGGACGCGGTGGCCGAAGAGGGCCCAGTTCACGGGCCTGGGCAGGAAGTCAATGGCTCCAGCTTCGAAGGCTCGATTCACAGACTCAACGTCGTCGCGCCCGTTGACCATCAAAACCGGCGTGGCCTGCCCGTTAGGTAAACGACGGAGGGCCGCGCAGGCTTCAAAGCCGTCCGGATTGGGCGTTTCCACGTCCATGACGACAAGATCGGGCGCCGATTCCGCGAACCTTTGGAGCGCCTTTGACCCATCTTCCGCCTCAATGACCTCGAAGCCGAACCGACCGAGCGACTCCCGGATAAGGGCTCGCGACGTCGGGTCATCGTCAACTACGAGGATTACCGACCGCCGCTCGAGCTTTTCCGGATTGGACATCTGCGACTCCGACCAGCTTTCCCTCTGGCGCCGCTACAACGCGACTAGCCTCGTGCTTGATCCTTTCCAACAGCGATCCGGCTCGTCCCCGGGAGATTTCGTGCAACCGGCGTATTCAAGTTCCTTACTCTGAGCATTCTTACACTTCTAGGCTGGATCATATCCAGCGGGATAGGGGTCCTCAATGGTACTAAGGTCCTGAGAAGACATTCCTCCGCAGGGCGGCCGCACTCCTCCGCTGACCTACTATTCGACAAAGTGATAGCCGGCGCGTCTGTCGTAATCGATAGCGGCTTCTACTGTCCTGAGTCAGAAGTTCGTCGACGAAGTCAGCCCGCGGAGCGGGCGCAAGCGAGTAGCCCAGGGCGTGAGAAGGTGTGAAGAAATCGCAGTCGACCGTTCAGACTCCCTCACCCGGCCCGCCCCGGCTGATGAAAGCGCCGGCTGCGCGCCACCCTCTCCCCCGAGGGGGGGAGGGGAAGAAACGTGAGTTATATCCTTTTCCTCCAAGGGGAGTGCGAAAGAAACCTGAGTTATACCCCTCTCCCCCTTGGGGAAGAGGGTGGCGCGCGGCGCCGGGTGAGGGGGTCCTCGCCGAACACTGCACTCGATTTTTTCACAGCTTCCAAGCCGTGGGTATCCGAAGCCTCCCTCACCCCCGTCCCCTCTCTCGCTCGGGCGGGAGAGGGGTGCCGCAGGCGGGGTGAGGGCCGTCCAACCCAGGGCTCACGCCCTGGGCTACTATCTTTCGCCCCTGACGGGGCTCCGAAAAGGGTGGCCGGATAGGGGAGATTGTCTCAACGAACTTCCGACTGAGGACACTACTTCCGCTTTTGGGAATTCTGAGAGATCTCTGCGTCAGCCTATTGGAAAGTCCCTTTTTGACGGTCAAGGGTGCCCTGGGGCTATTCTATCACCACTGGGATTCGCTACTTGGATTGATCTGAATTGTCCAGCACTTCGCGCACCTTGCGCGCCAGGGTTTCCGGCGTGATGGGCTTCTGGAGCAGTGAGGCTCCGGTTTCCTGTGCGTTATGGCGAACAAGGGCCTCCTCTGCCTGCGCCGACAGATAGAGCGCTTTCGACTCCGGCCGTGAAGCTTTCAGGCAGTCCGCTAGCTTTTTAGCACCCATCTGGGGCATCACCAGATCGGTCAGGAGCAGATGAATTGGATGAGAACTCTGCTCGATGACGGCCAAGGCTTGGACGGGTCCCTGCGCTTCGAAGACCTTGTAGCCCAGCGACTCGAGTGTCCTCCCCGCGATCGACCGAACTCCGCGCTCCTCGGCGACCAACAGAATGGTCTCCGATCCCGTGGGCAGGGGTGGGCGCGGCTGAGTTGGCTCCGCCATGGGTGAAACCTCCTCGATGCGGGGAAGGTAAATCTTGAAGTTCGCGGCGTGCCCAGCCTCGCTCTCGATCCAAATGTGGCCGCCGCTCTGTTTAATGACACCGAACACATTTGCCATGCCCAATCCTGTCCCCTTGCATGCTCTCTTTGCGGTGGAAGAAGTCTCAAAGAAGGACGCTTGAGATTCAGTATCCTCCTTCGCGCCTTTGGCCGATACGGACAGCAGCACGTGCGGACCGGAACTGGCGCCGATATGGGTTCGCGAATAAGACTCGTCCAAATCGATATTGGCCGTTTCAACCTTGATCTTGCCGCCCTCGGGCATGGCATCACGCGCGTTCACGGCCAAGTGCATAAGCACCTGCTCGATCTGTCCCCGGTCAGCCTTCACTCGTCCCAAATCGGCTTGTTGAACGGTAGCGAATTCGATGCCGTCGTCGACCAGGAGGCGCAGCATCTTCAACGTGTCGGATACGACCGAGTTCAAGTCCAAGACCTTCGGAGCTAGATTTTGACCGCGGCTGAAGGAGAGCAATTGGCGTGTGAGTGAGGCCGCTCGGTCCGCAGCCTTAAGGACCTCCTCCACCGCACCGAGACCCTCAGGCTTCACTCGTCCTTGCAAGAGCTGGGCGTAACCGGAAATGATGGCGAGCAGGTTGTTTAATTCATGGACGACACCCCCCGCCAAGCGGCCGACCGCCTCCACCGTTTGCACCCACTTTAACTGCTGGTCGAGTTGGCGGCGGGTTGTCGCGTCCTGCTGAGTGGCGATGAAATGGGTGACTTCTCCGCGAGGATTGCACACCGGCGCAATGCTCATCTCCTCGGCGTAAAAACTCCCGTCCTTCCGCCGGTTGATGAGCTCACCGCGCCAGGACTCCCCGGTGAGAATGGTGTTCCAAAGCTCCCGATAAGTCTCCGGGTCGTGCTCGCCGGATTTCAGGAGGCGGGGATTCTGCCCCAATGTCTCCTCCCGGGTGTATCCCGTGATGCGGGTGAATGCTGGATTGACGTATTCGATGTTACCCTGAGCGTTGGTGATGATTACGGCTTCCGAGGATTGCTCGACGGCGGTAAAAAAGATGTGCGGCAGGCTTTTGATCGTATCGTCGGTAAACGCCTTGTCCTCCTGCCCTCCCATTTTCTCCAAACTCATGCAGCTCCTTCCAACCAAACACTATGTTCCTGCTGTTTCATTCTTTGTCGGATTCCTGCGGGGACGGGTTGGAATCGCCTGCCAGGGCCAGGTGTTCGCGCTCAACGTGTTTTCCAAAGTATTGGAGCAATTCTGCCACGGCTTCCTTCGGCGGCTGATTTCCAGGTAGATAGAATGGTTGCAGGCAATGCGAACAAAGATAATGTAGAGGTTGAGGACTATTTGCGCCGCCTAATATCAGTTTGGGTTTTCCGTCCATGGTTGCCTTTCCCAGAACAGGCATGGTCGTTTCCTCCCTGCCGAGGCGCCAAGAGCTGCCGGTTCGCTTTAAGTCGCGCCCGCCGTCAGGACTGCTCTGTGAGCCGTCGAGTACGCGGTTGTCTCGGTCGATACGATTCTGAATGTAAGCCATGCAGTCGCGCACTTTGGTTTTTAGGGAGAGAATGTAGAACCACGAAACAACCAGACACGCAACCGCCCCAATTAGAAACATCCGCTCCATTTCTCAACTCTTTCTTAATGCTTCTGATCAACACGTCTTTCCGTTTCCGCGAAGCCATTCTCGCCTGATCCTGAAGGTTTGTGAATCAGCCCGCTCAGTGCTTCCCTAACCCCTGAGAATTCAGCCGACTTGTCGAAAAAGAATCGGGCCCCCAACTGCAGGCATTTCCTCCGGTACTGCGGGAAGGCGAAGTTGGTCAGGACGAGGGTGATCGGTGTCAGTTTTTCCCTCCTCATGCCTTCCAGCACGTCGATGCCGGTTCCTTCCGGCATCCTGATGTCCAGAAGTAAGACATCAGGACGGAGGTCGCGGAGCGCCTGCAGGGCTTCCACACCAGTACGAGCGCGCCCAATAATCTCGACACCGCTGATTTCATCAAGCGCTCGAACCAGGCGTTCGACGAAAACTTCGGAGTCGTCAGCGATTAGAACTTTCATGTGTCGCCCCAGGTATTAGCCTGCCCCATCCGCGGCATGGACACCATCACTCGAAGGCGGATATTTGTGTCGAGCTAAATGGATTTACCTTGTCATTATTTCTCTGACACGCCGACCGGAAACGGGCAGGTCGCATTGTAGGAAGGTCCCATCCGGCCGTCCTGGGACGCCATTCGAACCATCCCGAGCGAAGGCTAGATGATCCTTCGAATCACCACCCTTGATGAAAACGATTCCCCTCCTTGGTAAGGAGGGGTTAGGGGTGGTTGTCGATCGCTGTCCGTCTCACCCACCACCCCCTGCCCCTCCTCCCGCTGAGGAGGGGAGTCATTTTCAGGGAAGCGAAGGATCTCTGTAATTGTTCGTAAGTGGGGAGAACCATAGGAAAATGCGGAGGTCCTTCGCTTCGCTCAGGATGACAGGCGCTTGGTTTTGGGCAGGAGAGGTGACGCATAGGCTCTAGAATAACCTCTATCGGGTTCCGGAGCCCGTCAGCCGACGGGCGCAAGAATGTGGCCCACGGCGACAGCCGTGGGGAGAAAGCAGGGCCGATGCTCCTGAAAAGCCCCGGGAGGGGCGAGAGAGCTGTTTTGATAATCGCAGATCTTCTGTCGCCACTACGTGGCTCAGGCTGCTCTCTGTGTGCTGTGATCCCACGGCTGGGATGGTGTGAAGAAATTCGGAAGTGTCATCCTGAGCGCAGCGAAGGATCTCTGCAGTTGTTCGTAAATCGCTGAACCACAAGAAACTGCTGGGATCCTTCGCTTCGCTCAGGATGACAGCCATCGATTTTTTCACAGGTTCTGGCGCCTTGGGCCACATTCTCACGCCGCTGATGCGGCTTGGTGTGGAGAGCGGCTTATTCTAGCGCCTACGGGCAGGAGACGTGTCTGGCGGACCGCTGGGAGGAGGGTCACTCCACCAAATGGTTCTGGAATGCGTAGCGCATCAACTCGGCCGTGGTGGTCATTTTCATCTTCTCCAGAATGCGCGCCCGATAGGTGCTGATAGTAGCGGCACTCAGGTGAAGCTCCTGGGCAATCAGGCTGATCGTTTTTCCCGAGCCAATCATGCGCAGCACCTCGAATTCACGGTCGGAGAGAGCCTCATGGGGCAGGTGCGCGAGGTCTTCACTGAGGTCCAACGCCAGCTTTTCAGCCAGCGCCGGGCTCACATAGCGGCCGCCCGCCAGAACTTTGCGAATGGCTTTGATCAGTTCCTCCGGCGCGCTGTTCTTGTTCATGTAACCGGACGCGCCCGCTTTGAGCACCCGCTTGCCGTATTGGTCTTCGGGGTGCATGCTCAAAACCAGGACGGGCAGTTTCGGCTGTTCCCGCTTCACGTCGCTAAGAACGTCGATGCCGCTTCGCCCGGGCATGCTGACGTCCAGAATCACCAGATCCCAGGTCTGGCTTCGGACCTGGGCAAGCACCTGCTGAGCATTCTCAGCTTCTCCACAAATGGGATCCTTGAGTTCGTGCAGCAGGATTTCGATCAGGCCCCGGCGCACAATGGCGTGGTCGTCAGCGATCAGGACCTTGAGCATGGTCTTCCTCACTATGCGTGGCGGGCTTCGGGTATTCGAATTCTCACCGTGGTGCCTTTACCCGGCTGGCCCGTGATGGTCAGAGTGCCTCCCAGCAACAGGGCCCGCTCGCGCATTCCCAAAATTCCCAACGAATTGGCGTTGGCCAGTTCATCCTCGCCGATTCCCCTGCCGTTGTCGTGGACTTCCAAAGTCAAATCGCCGTTTTCCTCGGCGAGACGTACCTTCACTTCTCTGGCGTTGGCGTGCCGCGCCACATTGGTGAGCGTCTCTTGAAAAATGCGGAACACCGCCGTCGCCGTTTCCGAATCGACCGCGATCTCTTCGGCGCCCAAATCCAGGAGGCATTTCGTGCCGGTGCGGCTCGCAAACTCTTCTGCGGCCCATTCCACCGTGGCCGCCAACCCCAGGTCATCCAGCATTCCGGGCCGCAATTCGGTCGAGATTCGGCGC
>JBEKLY010000271.1:0-10815 GCA_050010015.1 Terriglobia bacterium | reverse complement strand
CGCCGCCTGGCGCGCCGTTACCTGAGGGGCGAGCGCGCCGGCCACAGCCTGCAAGCCACGGCTTTGGTGAATGAAGCCTACGTGCGCCTGGTGGATTACAAGCGCATGCAATGGCAGAATCGCGCGCACTTCTTTGCGGTTTCCGCCCAGTTGATGCGGCGCATTCTGGTGGACCATGCGCGGCGCCACAACCTGAAGCGCGGCGGCGCCGTTCAGCATGTCTCTCTGGAAGACGCAGCCGAAGTGGGCCAGGGCCGGCCCACAGACCTGGTGGCGCTCGACGACGCCATGAACGCCCTGGGGCGCTTCGATGCACGCAAAGTGCAAGTCGTCGAGATGCGCTTCTTTGGCGGGCTCAGTGTGGAAGAGACAGCCGAAGTCCTCAAAGTATCACCGGTCACCGTGATGCGAGATTGGAATACCGCCAAGGCCTGGCTGCACCGCGAACTCACCAGCAGGACCACCGATGAATTCCGAGCGATGGAAACAAATCGATGACTTGCTGCACTCCGTGCTGGCGCGTCCCATCGCAGAGCGCGAGGCCTTTCTGCGCCAGGCGTGCGTGGGCGACCAGGAGCTCGAGCAGGAAATCCGCTCCCTGCTGAACTCGCATGATCAAGCGGGCAGCTTCCTGGAAAACCCCGCGATCGAAATGGCAGCGCGGGACATGGTTGAGTCCGATCCGCGTTCTGGCACTCGCAGCTACGACTCCCTCCTCGCCGGCCAGGGCGTTTCCCGATACCGCATTGCCGGGAAGTTGGGCGGGGGCGGGATGGGCGTCGTCTATAAAGCTGACGACACCCGGCTGCACCGCTCCGTGGCTCTCAAATTCCTTCCCGATGAAGTGGCTCGCGATCCCCAGGCGCTCAGCCGCTTCGAGCGCGAGGCGCGGTCCGCCTCTGCTCTGAATCACCCCAACATTTGCACGATTTTCGACATCGGTGAGCATGAAGGGCGTACCTTTCTTGTCATGGAGTATCTGGAAGGCGCGACGCTGAAGCACTGCATCGCAGGGCGGCCCATGATAACCGAAAGGCTCCTGGCGCTCAGTATCGAAATTGCCGAAGGGCTGGGGGCCGCTCACGCCCGAGGCATCATCCATCGCGATATCAAGCCTGCGAACATTTTCGTCACGGATCAGGGACATGCCAAGATTCTCGACTTCGGACTTGCGAAACTAGCTGTAGGGGCGGGCCTTCTACCCGCCCAAAGAGGGCACCCACAAGGGGCACCCCCACCCGATTCCCCGACGGCTTCGATAGAAGAGGAATCTCTCACCATCTCGGGGATGACGGTGGGCACGGTCGAGTACATGTCGCCGGAGCAGGTGCGCGCCGAAGTGCTGGACCAGCGCACTGACCTGTTCAGCTTCGGCGCGGTGCTGTACGAGATGGCGACAGGCCAGCGCGCTTTCGCAGGCAACTCGCCCGGCGTGACCTTCGAGGCGATTCTTAACCGCACCCCGGCACCTGCCCTCAGACTCAATCCTCAACTGCCGCCCCGGCTGGAGGAGATCATTCTCCGGCTGCTCGAAAAAAACCGCGACCTGCGCTACCGCAGCTCCGCGGACCTCCTTGTCGATCTGAGGCGATTGAAAGTCGAACTGGACTCCGGGAGGGTCGCGAAGCAGGCGGAGCTAGACGTTACCGCAGCCTCGCCGGCCAAGGCTTTGGAAGCCCGGCCGGCCGAAGGTTCGGGCTCGCGCGTTTCGCGCTGGGTGGCAACGCCACAACGCGCCAGGATTGCAGTTGCGTTGGGCTTGTTTCTGATAGCGGTCGCCGGGGCTTTGGCGCTGCTCATGTTTCGAGTCCACGGGCATGGTGGGCCGATGCTGACCAACAAGGACACTATCGTGCTCTCCGACTTCACGAACACGACGGGCGACCCCGTGTTCGACGGCACGCTGCGCCAAGGGTTGGCGATACAGCTTGAACAATCGCCCTTCCTCAGCCTCGTCTCCGAGGAACGCATCCAGCCCGTACTGCGTCTGATGGGCCAGCCGCCCGGTGCACACCTTACCCCGCAGCTTGCTCGGGAAATCTGCGAGCGTACGGCAAGTGCGGCGGTGCTGGATGGCTCAATTGCAAGCCTCGGGAGCCAGTACGTCTTGAGCTTGCGCGCCAAGAGCTGCCGCACTGGAGACGTTCTCGACGAGGTGCAGGTGCAGGCGCCAAGAAAGGAAGAGGTCCTGAATGCACTGAGTCAAATCGCCAGTAGATTTAGGACCCGAGTCGGCGAATCTTTGGCCACGGTCGAGAAGCACGCCACTCCACTGCCCGAGGCAACCACGCCGTCACTCGAAGCCTTGAGAGCCTATAGCGAGGCCTGGACAGTTCTCTCCTCCGCTGGGGCTGCCGCCGCCCTGCCGCTTTTCAGGCGCGCCACTGAGATCGATCCCAAATTCGCCATGGCACATGCGCTTCTGGGGCGGATGTACGCCGATATTGACGAGTCTGATCTCTCGGCGGAGAGCACCAGCAAAGCCTATCAGTTGCGCGATCGCGCCAGCGACCGGGAGAGGTCCTGGATCACTGCTGCTTACGACACGCAGGTGACCGGAAACCTGGAAAAGGCGCAACAGACCTGTGAGTTGTGGGCGCAAACTTACCCTCGAGACATGTTCCCCCGCTCATTCTTGGCGGGGATTATTTACCCTGTGCTCGGCAAATACGACAAGTCATTCGAAGAAGTCAGGAAAGTGATTGAGCTCGATCCGGACTTTGGCATCGGGTACCACATTCTTGCTGCCAGATATCTAAGCCTAGACCGCCTGAACGATGCCGAGGAAACTCTTCAGCAAGCCGACCGACGTCATTTGCAAGTCCCTGAGTTATTGGCCGCGCGATACGATATCGCCTTCTTAAAGGGCGACAGGGCAGCGATGGAACTGGTAGCGGCTCGGGGGCAGGGCGAATCCAAAACGGAAGCCTGGATCTCCGACAAGGAGGCCCTTGGCCTGGCATACTCAGGTCACCTGCGACAGGCAGGGGACACGTTGCGGCGATCAGTGGATTTGACTCAGCAAGCGGGCCAGCGGGAAAGGGCAGCACTGTGGGAGACCGCAGCAGCTGTCTGGGAAGGCTTTTTCGGCGATAGATCTCAGTCGAGGCGTAACGCGACGGCAGCGCTCGAGCTTTCCAAGGATAGGGAGGTGGAATACGGCGCTGCTTTTGCGCTGGCCCTCGCGGGGGATTTTCCCCGGTCTCAAACACTCGCGAATGACTTGGAGAGGCGGTTCCCTGAGGATACGTCAGTCCGTTCCAGTTATTTGCCGGTGCTTCGCGCACTTCTCGCGCTAAACCACGGCGAGCCCGTTAAGGCTATCGAACTGCTGCAAATCGCCGTCCCCTATGAACTAGGCCAGCCGCGCAGCAGCATCCATGGTTCCTTCGGCGCCTTGTATCCCATCTATTTGCGTGGCGAAGCTTATCTGACCGCACACCAAGGCGCCGAGGCGGCAGCGGAATTCCAGAAAATTCTCGACCACCGCGGAATCGTGGTCAGCGATCCCGTAGGCGCAGTGGCGCGTTTGCAACTTGGCAGGGCGTTCGCTTTATCGGGAGACAAAACCAAGGCCAAGGCTGCGTACAAGGATTTCCTCACCCTTTGGAAAGATGCCGACCCCGATATACCGATCCTCAAGCAAGCCAAAGCGGAGTACGCGAGGCTGCAGTAACTACGTAGACGAGCCCGATAACTGCGGACCTTTGCTCGGCGAAAAAGTGAGGTGGTCTTTCCTCTCCCAATTTCAGTTTGCCCGTTGACGGCCCTCTGAAACTATGCTGAGTGGTTACTCGACTGGATTCGGAATGACAAACGCACTTCCAGACCATGATCCGGCGGGCGCTAAGCGGTGGGCCAGGAGACGGCTGGCCGACTTTTCAGACCGAAAACCGAGTGAGCTTCGGAACCCCGTGGGCGGCAGCAACTTACCGCGCAATCACCCTCGGTGCAAGGAGGTGTTACATCAATCCAGCTTTGCGGAAGCGTTCTTGAAACCTCAAGGTCAACGGAATTACAATGACGCAAGCATTTGGAGATGGTAATTCCACAGCAAGGCGTTAAACGGAGATTGCTCATGGCGTTGATTCAATTCACTAAGAACCACTCTGACCATTCAACAGACAAGGGATATCAGTTCGAGTTCTTTTGCGACCGCTGTGGAAACGGATTTATGACGGGGTTCAAACCCTCGGTGACAGGTTACGCGGGAAGCGCTCTGCGCGCCGCCGGCGATCTGTTTGGAGGCGTTTTTGGCCGTGCCAGCGCGGGCGCTTATGAAATCGAACGCGCCGTGCAAGGCTCTGGCCATGACAAGGCTTTTCACGATGCCGTGGAAGAAGTAAAGCCCAATTTTCGCCAGTGTCCCAAATGCGCCAAATGGGCCTGCATCACGACGTGCTGGAACCAGAAGCGGGGCCTTTGCTACGACTGCGCGCCCAATGTCGAAACCGAAATCGCCGCCGCCCAAGCCCAAGCCACCGCGCAACAGATCCAGGAGAAGGTTCGCCAGCAGGACTTGACCAGGGATCTTGACCTGACTTCCGAAGCCGCCGCCCTCTGCCCCAGTTGCGGGGCTCGCACACAGGGCGCCAAGTTTTGCCCGGAGTGCGGCAATCCGCTCCGTCCCAAGAATGAGTGCGCGCGGTGCGGAACGAAGTTTGAAGCGGGAACCAAATTCTGTCCCGAGTGTGGCCAGAAAGTTTCCTGAAACTCGCCATGCCAACCTTTTCGGGAAAGGTTCAGTACTTGAATTCAGACGGGTCCGCCCTTCAGGCGGGCCCGTGCCGGGTGTCATTCGAAGCGGAAACCCTTACGCTCACGCCGGCCTCGGGAGCGCCGCTGGCTCTCGACTTCGGCGACATCGATATATTCCTTCCCGGTGAGTACGAACTGACCCTGACCCTCTATACCGGCAACAAGATTCTGCTGCACCAATTTGGCAAGACGTTCCAAGATCTTTGCCACGATCTGCTGGAAGCGTACCGGAAACGCCTGCTGCAATGCCTGCTGCTGGAAGACATGGAAGAAATCACGCGCTTCGAAGGCACGGTGCGTTTCGAATCGCCGGCGCGCACGTTCTCCAGCCCGGCGGAACTCCGGCTGTTCAAGAGCAATCTCGCGGTGTTACCTACCCAGGCCACGGGCCTGCAATGGCGCTTTGCTGATATCGATGCGGTGAGCTTTGACGAAAGAGCCTGGACCGTGACGGCAGTGTCCGGCGATCAGCGCCTGACCATCAGCAGGCTCGCCAAACGCACGGAAGAATTTCGAGAGCGCCTGACCACCGCCCTGGGTGAACTCGCGCAGCAAAGCGCGGAGGCCGTCCACGGCATTTTCCCATTCCTCAGCCCCGACCAGTTTCAGCAGGCCGCTTTGCTGATGAAAGAAGGCCGCGCCGCGTCGCTCGCCCAATTGCGGGCCATCGATCCCAGGACTGAGCAAGCCCTCAATATCAACGTGGTGGATGCCAAGCTGAAGCCTTACTTCGACGCCTTGCGGGCGCATGTGCCGGCCGAGAATTACTACGCGAGTTTCAAGCTGCTGCGTGAAACTGATGATCATCCCGGAAGGGAACAAGAAGCCCAAACGGGCGAAGCAGAGAGGGTTGATTTCGCAACCCTCGGCGCTGACGCCGGGGCGCAGGTAGTTGCGGAGACCGCACCCGAACCCGCTGCGGAAGCCGGCGACCAGGAAGCGGCGCAGCCCATTCTGCACTGGTTCTTTCTGCCGCTGGCGGCAGAATCCGGTGCGAAGTTTCCCAACAACCTGGTGGCCTGGGAAGCCACCTCGCGATCCGGGCGTGCCACGTATTTCCTTCGGCTCGTGCCGCCGGAGCAAGCCGCGCAGTTGCAGGATGGATCGAAAAGCGCAGCGTTAATCGAAACCGCTATACGTCAATTGAATCGCGCCATCGTCCTTCTGAACTTCCGGCGGGAACCCATTTACCTGCCGGACGATTCCCTGCTGCTCCAGCCGCGCTTCCGCCGCTACGCCATCGCCTGCCGCAAACTCCCGGAGCTTGTGCGGCTGCGCTCATCGTTCCTCGGCCGCGCCATCCACACGACGCCCGCCGAGTGGCAGAAGCAATTCAAGGCCTATCTGGCAAAAGCGTGAGTCCGTTCCCAGCGTGCAGGGTACACATGCTCGGGAAGACCGACTAGGATGGCCTGGCCAAGCTGATCGAGCCGTGAGTTCAATCCCCTCCTCTCGCGTCTGGCGCTAGATAGACGCCGAAGTGCAGACGATCACACCTCCAGTTCCGGATGGTCGGGTGTTCGAAAATAATCCCAGTACGGTGCGCCTCCTCGAATTACGTTGACGGTCGTTTGGATATTCGAGTCGCCGACCTTTCGATGTAGTACCCACGTTTGCCTGCCGGTTCCTGGATAACGCACTCGGAAAATAGGATGAGTTGGTACATCCACGGATTCGGCCTGATAAACGCCCTTCCCGCCAGCAATCATGCAGAGTCCCCAGATACGAGGTTCGGGGCCCCGAAGCCGACTTCGAGGGTGTCAGAGGTTGCACTTCATGGATTTCCGCGCCAAATTCCCTCAATTCGTGGCCCCCCTCTTTTCCCTTGCTTACCGAGAGGAGCTGTTGTATTCTGACCTCGGTAACCGAGGAGGAAGATGAGCAAACCAGCGGATTTGGTCCAAGGCACCCTGGACCTGTTGATTCTGAAGATTCTCGCCCTTGAGCCACTCAACGGCTATTCCGTCAGCCAGCGACTGAAGCAGGTCTCGGGAGACGTCCTGCATGTTAGCGACGGCTCGCTTTATCCGGCCTTACACAAGCTTGAACAGGAGGGGTGGATCGCGGCCGAGTGGAGAGCCAGCGAGAAGAATCGCCGAGCGAAGTACTATTCCCTGACCCGGCTCGGCCGCAGGCAATTGGAGACAGAGGCAAGTAATTGGCGCCGGCTTTCAGCGGCGATTTCAAACGTTGTCAAATTGAAGGAAGCCTGAGCAAAGCGAGGGTCGCGGGGGAACAGCATGCGTCTGGAACACTGGATTTACACCGTGCCGCTACGCCTCCGTTCCCTCTTCCGCCGCCGACGGGCGGATCACGATTTGGAAGAAGAAATCCGCGACCACCTGGAGCGCAGAGCCGCCGACTATGTCGCCCAAGGCATGCCGCCGGAAGAGGCCCGATACGCCGCGCGACGTGAATTCGGCGGAATCGAGCAAGTCAAAGAGGAGTGCCGCGACATGCGACGAGTTAACTACATCGAGAATTTTCTTCAGGATGTCGGCTACGGCCTCCGCCAGTTGCGCCGAAATCCCGGCTTTACGGCGCTAGCTGTTCTCACAATCGCCGTCGGCATCGGGACCAATACGACATTCTTCAGTATCATCGATGGCTTGTTGCTTCGTCCCCCAGCCAATGTTGTAGCGCCGGAGAGGCTGGTCGCCCTTTACCAAACGGTGGCCAAAGGAGGGGTGGGTGGCTACATGCCGGTGTGGTCTTATCCTGACTACTTGTACTACCGAAACCGCAACGCGGTTTTTTCCGAATTAGCAGCCTACTCACCTACGCCCGTAAGCATCGGCGTAGAAGGGTCGAACGAGCAAACGGTCGGCGACATCGTATCCGGCAACTATTTTATGGCGTTGGGCACAAAGGCCTTTCTCGGCCGCATGTTCGCGCCTGAGCAGGATGACACCGCAGCATCTCCACTAGTTGCCATCGCGAGCTACGAGTTCTGGCGAAGCCGCTTGGGAAGTGACCCGGGTGTGGTGGGTCAACCCATAACGATTAATGGACACCTCTTCGCCTTAATTGGAGTGGCTCCCAGAGGGACGACGGATGTTGGTTTGCAGATGGCTCCTGCAGTGTGGGTGCCTATGGCCGCCCAACCTGCCATGAACTGGCCGGAAAGTGGAGCGCTAGAGAGCCGCGGAACCGGTTGGCTCACCGTACTGGGCCGTCTGAAACAGGGTGTGACGGCACAGCAAGCCCTCTCGCAGTTGAGTTCTTTCGCGCTGCAACTCGATCGAGATTATCCGGCTGTGGAGCAGGGGCGCGGTGTTTCGGTCGAACCTGGCACGACGCTGCCTCCCTTCTTCCGCGGGAGCGTCACCGGATTCGTCGTGCTTTTGCAGGTGCTGGGAGCGCTGCTGTTGGTTATTCCGTGCTCGAACGTCGGCGGCCTGATGTTGGCGCGATCTTGGCCGCGCCGGAACGAAATCACGATTCGACTGGCGATAGGAGCGAGCCGTGGCCGAATCATTCGGCAACTGCTCACGGAGAGTACGCTAATGGGATTGCTCAGCGGTGCGGCGGGTTTACTGCTGGCATTCTGGGGAGCGGAATTCTTAACGCACCTCAAACCTCCGGTGGGGCTGCCGATTGCCCTCAACCTTCAGCCCGATCTGCGCGTGCTTGGGTTTACGTTAGTCGTGGTGGTTGTAACGGTGTTGCTGCTGGGCACCGCACCCGCAATTCGCCTTTCGCGCACGAGTCTTGCGCCGCAGCTCGGGCATCGGAGCGATTCGGGAGGTGGCCGGCGCTCCAAGGGCCAACGTCTACTTCTCGTCGTGCAGGTGAGCGTCTCGTTCCTGTTGCTGGCGGGAGCAGGTTTGTGCGTGCGCAGCCTGCGCAATGCTGAGCACATTGACCCAGGGTTTGAGACCCAGAACGTTCTCACCTTTTCTGTTTCTCCCTCACTGAACCGGTACACAAGCGCGAGGCAGGCAATGTTTTACCGGGAGCTCGGGGCGCGCCTGAAGTCCTTAGAGGGCGTGCGGTCCGTAAGTATGGCTGCATCATTACCTCTAAGCTATGGTGAAATTCAAACCATGGTCGGAAGAGAGGGAAGCACAGGTGATTCAACCCAGCCATTCCTTGCAAGCGAGAACCTGGTTGCGTCTGGGTATTTTGAAACGATTGGAATCCCCATTCTTCGAGGTCGAGGATTTGTTGATGCTGATAGTAACCAGAACAGGGTCATTATTGTTAATGAAACTCTGGCCCGCAGATTCTTCCCGGCGCAAGACCCCATTGGCAAGCAATTGGCACTTGGCGATGTTCAACACCCCCACTTGGCGCAAATCGTAGGGATGGCCCGCGACAGCAAGTATCGCACTTTGGGGGAACCTGCCCAGCCGTTCTTGTATGAGCCATTAGCGACGGGCTTTCAAGGACCAGCGGGCACAACGGTTCTGGTGCGAACATCAGCGGCACCCCGCACCTTAATTATGGCAGTCCGCAAGGAACTCAGAGCGCTCGATAAGAACCTGCCTGTAACGAAAATGGAAACGATGGGAGAACACATCCGATCAGCGCTCAGGCTGGCGCGCACGACCGCAACGCTTTTCGGCCTCGTGGGAACAATTGGGATGCTCCTAGCGATGATAGGCCTTTACGGCACCGTAGCTTATTCGGTCGTTCGCCGGACAAACGAAATTGGTATCCGCATGGCGCTGGGTGCTCAACGCAGGGAGGTGCTAAAAATGGTGGTAAGGGAAGGGCTTTTGCTCACTTTCGTCGGTATGGGTATTGGGCTCGCGGTTGCTCTTGCCCTCACGCGATTCCTCAGCAGCCTGCTCTATGGACTGAGCGCAACCGATCCGCTCACGTTTGCGACGGTCTCCACCCTGCTCGCAGCCGTTTCTTTGGCGGCGTGTTATATCCCGGCCCGCCGTGCCACGAAGGTCGATCCGACGGTCGCGTTGAGATACGAATAGCGCTTCAAGCAAGTGACTGGCAACCTTCACCTCACACGACCTCTCCTCAACCTGCGAGGAACTTGCGAAACCCCACCCGCACCCACCCAGCCGGATATTCCGCAAATCCAATTAGTAGACATTTCTGATGATCGTTCCCGAGTGGTCACACTCAGAAACTAAGCTTTGCGGTCACAAGGCTTCAGCCCAGCCCGTTACCAGACTAAGCCGCTTGTCAGCTATCAGACTTACCGACAACTATCTGAGTGGGACTTCCACCCACTGGTGATCCGCGCGGTTGGGGCGCACTACACATACCCGGTTCGTTCCCTGCAAATTAAAGAATTCTTTCTCACCCGGCGCGCCAAGCAGGCTGTGTGAATATTCTCGGCCAAGAACCACCGCTCACGACGCGTTGATCTGTCGGCGGAGTTGCGCCGAACTTTACTGGAGTTGCAAGACGAAAGGCTTCTCAAGGCGTTTTCGACAGGCAAGTCGACAATCGCACAAGATTTTATCTTCCCGTCCAAGACAGGTGGCGTACTTGACCCCGACAACATGATCCGGGACCGCTTTCTTCCCTTGCTCCAAGCAGCCGGCATCCGTGCGATCCGTTTCCATGACCTTCGGCACACATTCGGCGCCATGCTGATTGCTGCCGGCGCTCCCCTCAACTACGTCGAGGAGCAAATGGGCCACGCGAGCATTCAGGTGACGGTCGATACCTACGGGCATTTAATTCCGGGTGTGGGTGAACGGTATGTGGACAGGTTAGATGCCAAAACAAGTCAGCAACAATCTGCAACCCAGGCGCAACCAGCGTCAGACCCTGAGAAGCCGGAATCTCTGCAAGTTATTGAAATGATTGGTAGCGGGGGGGCGGATCGAACGCCCGACCTAGGGATTATGAGACCCTCGCTCTACCACTGAGCTACCCCGCCATATACAAGCTGGAACGTTGGGCGTATTCACAATACTAGGGTAAGAGCACCCGTGGGGTCAAGATTACGAAGCGTTCGTGGCAGGGTAGCGTCAAAGTCGATTTCGTGGGGATGTGAGGGTATGGCGGATTGGAGACCATCGCGGGCGGACGTCTTCAGCCGGGATTCTGGGCCCGACGCTCAACGGACGGGGGGCGCACGGA
>JBEKLY010000270.1:0-10943 GCA_050010015.1 Terriglobia bacterium | reverse complement strand
GTCAGGGGGAATGTCAGGAATGTCGTTGGCCATCGTCGGTTCCTCCTCGCCCCGCTGTGCATGAGACCGACGTTAGCACTTCAGGAACGTGGAGTTAAGCAGCCTTGCCGAAGGGACACGAAGGACTTTACTTCCAAAGGGCTGAGCTCGGATCGCGGCCGGCCAAACGCCCGTGCTGCGGCGGCTTCGGGCACAGGTTCGAAGTCAAGCGCTCGACCGTAGGCGGTGTCATCGTCAATTATACCAACGGCTCCGTGGGCCTTAGCTTCCCGGACGATTCGGTCGACCAACACGAGGTAGTCGTCGAGTGACCTGGTGGGAAGATGCCATTGTTCAGCCAGTCGGTAGGGATTGTCTGAAGGATCATCAAATTGGCTCTGATGAAACCCCTGCAATAGCGAACTGACGTTTAGGACAAACACTCCGAACTTATAGAAAGTGCGAAAATCGAATTTCGACCAATAGGGATCGATTAATACCAGTTCGATGTTAGCGCGCAGCGAGACCACGTTCTGGACCCATTCAGGGTTCTTGTAATTCTCGAACACGCGACGGTCGAGATCCGCTGCCTGAGCGTCCGTGATCTGGTCGAGGTCGACACCGTAAAGATCCCGGAACGCAGGCAACATTGAACGATAGAAGGTAGTAGCACGAGCGTCATCAAGGTTATGCTTGGCGTCAGCCCACCAGTCCCCGAATTTCCCGGCAGGCTTCCAGGGAGTGAGGGGTTTTATTCGCGGATAGTAGCTCGTATTGATCAAGCCGAAGAGATTCATCCCGAACCCACGTTCCGTCTGAACGTATCCCTGCAGCCGATCGAATGGTCGAAGGTGATCATGCGTGTCGATCGCGGGTATCGAGTCAAGGTAGGCTTTGAGTTGGCTGGAGAGGATCTGCGCCGAGTTCGATTGGCCAAGCGACACGTCGGCGCCAGTCCGCACGAACACGGAATCGGCCTGAGCATTCACAGATACAACAAAGAACAGAATTGAAAGTAACACTAGGACGGTTTTCATGGAATCGACACTCTCTCCTTTACCTACCTTCCTCCGTCGAACTGGACGACGGTTTGGCCGGGCGCAATGGCCCGCGTCGTGCCGTTGCATCGCACTGACGTGATTGGCTGCTGCAGCCTGGGGATGTGCAGACGAACGGACTCTGCCACCTGGCGGTTGGGCGCCGGAGCGATGTGGAACTCGACAACCAGTTCTGAACCGGCTCGCTTCAGATCCATGTCGAGCTTGCCGAATTTGGTGGGGGCGCGTCTTACTGCCAGCGCTGCGCCCTCCTGGTACCATTCCGGCTGTACGCCCCAACCAAGTTCGAGGTTCGCCTCATTCTCATACACAAGCGAGTTACGGTGGATCGCAACATAATCCGCTGCGCCCCACCCGTGCGGCATGTCTCCCGTTCCTTTTCGATCCGCCAGTAGAATACCCTCGGACCAGGCATGGGTGGGCGAGGCATGCGAGACGTACCCGTTGTAAAGGCGATAGAACGTCGATACCTCATCGCGCAGCAGATGACACATGGCGCCTTCTACCGTGATGTACGTCCACAAATGATTTTGCTCATAGAGGTAGGTGTCTTCCTGCGCCTGGGCGTCGAGTACCTCGAGCGTATGGTCGATCATCGGGTCGTGGGGATCAAGAAAGCGAGCAGGGTAGAGAGCCGCGAGCGACCCCCAGATCGGCGGCTTGGGATCAAACGGTGTGGCGGGAATGAATTTGTTGCCGGCCACGCGTTCAGATGCGAGCTTTACTGACACCAGGAGGTTCGAGCGGAACTCCTCGTACAGCCGCTTCATCCACGCAATGTCGTCGCTTCGGCGCAAGGCCTCGGCGGCGCCGAGAGCTTGACGCAATCCCAATACAGCCCAGAAACAATGGTAGTAATTGAAATCAAAAGCGATGGATTCACCCTCGCCGACCGGCAACAGTCCGAAGTAAATTGGCCGCTCGCCGTGCTCATTAACGAACTGAGTTTGCCCTGTCGCAGACTCGATCCATCGCACTCCTTTGACGATATTCGGGTATACCGCTTTAAGCCACTCCTCGTCACCACTGTATTCATAATGATTGACCAACGCCCAAAGCGCCTGGCCCTGTCCATCCCACTGCCACGTGGGCGCCGCCCACAGGCCCGTCTGCTGCTGGCCCCACGAAGCCAGGGTTCCGGTGAGATTCGCATGCCAGAATAGGCGAAGGGACTTCTCGGCTTCTTCCGGAAGCCCGGCAAGATCGAACGCCGTGGTCATATAGGCGCCGTCGCGCATCCAGAAAGTACCGTAGAGATCGGCCCCGGGCTTGACCACATAAATGTCCTGGCCGTCTTTGCCCTGGCCAGAGTACTTGGTGCGCAGCAGAAGGAGATTGATGAGCGACGTCTTGTAAAGATTATCCAACTGTGAAATGCCCGTCTTGAACTCGGCTCCTTTTTGAAGGAGCGACTCCCAGCGAGCCTTTTCCGCAGCCCTCGCAGATTCGGGATCGATGATGGTCAGTTTGGCGGCATGAACTTCCGCTTCGCTGTATGGCAGGCGGAACCAGCGACTCGTGCCACTCCCGGCGGGTTCATAATCAAGGACGACAGTGCTCACCATGTCCTCAATCCGTTCGTTGCCACACTGAACGTAAAAGAGCGCTCTGGAGTTGAGTTGCCCTCTGATCACCGAGCTGGAGTCGGCGGAAGCATCAAACACCCATATCCCACTAAGTTCGCACCCTCGGTAGGGTCCCGCCTCCGATGGATCGCATTCCGATATAACTCGCAACTCCGGCTCACTTGGCGTCACTGTGAATTC
The DNA here is from genome assembly GCA_050010015.1 of Terriglobia bacterium. GTDB lineage: Bacteria > Acidobacteriota > Terriglobia > UBA7540 > UBA7540 > CAVROP01. Next base: position 8,140 of record JBEKLY010000270.1, on the reverse strand, counting down.
CCTGACCAGCGGTTTGAGCGCGGGCACCAGGCCGTAGTCTAAGATCTGGGTCGCGCCGTTGACCGACAGCCGCAGAATCATCTCGCCGGGTTTTTGCTCGATGGGCAGGATTCCCAGGAACACGTGGTAGGTGCTGCCTGCGATAACCGGGAAGCGGTATTCAATGTCACGATGCAGGTAATTGCGGCGGTAGGCGCCGAAGGCCGGATCCGTGTCAGGCGGCAAAGACATTGGGGGAGCGTCGGGATCCCAAGGGGGGCGCAAAGACGAGTAAGCTCCAGGTGTCAGGAAATTGTACTTGGCGAGAGTGCAGGTGGCCTTCTGTGGAGGTGGGAAAGCAGCAAGGATTTTGCCTTCGCTGCTCACCACGCCACTCTCGACTTTAACGGACGTTGTGTAAGGGAACAGCAGCCGGATGCGATATGGATTCTTTTCGTCGCGAATCTCTAGGTAGTCTGCTTTGACGCCTCCCTGATCACTGGAGAAGGCAGACAAGCGAACAGTGGCACCTCCCAGTCGCAGTTGGGTCTCGACGATCGGAAGGTGCCCATCGAGCAGAGTTTGCGACCATTCGGCCCTTTCAGCCGGCTGTTGAGGCGATCCGAATTCTATCTGCAGGCCGGCGTTGCGCGATCTAACAATCTGGCCATACTTGTCCACGATAGTGGCCAGTTCGTCGCCAAGCCCAATGGCGGTTCGCAGATTCCTGTTGCAGAGCGGCCCGTTATTCCCTTGAACAATGTGTGCAGGCTCGTCGTCAGAAGATCCGGTCGCAGCCGTTGGGACTCCTACTCTTGCGTTGCCACCGATCGGCATGTCAGGCTGAGCGGCTTTCGCGGCAAGTCCCAGCGCCACTCCTGACCGGAATAAGAATTGGCGGCGATTGGGTGTGTTCATTAGTTTTCTCCAGAAAATATGCGCCAATAGCACATCACCGGCACACAAAGAGTGTCACAGATTTCGCTGGGAGGACCTCATGCACACCAGCATGCCTGCGGTCTCCAGTCTGGCCCGGCCGCGCCAGCACGGCTCGTCGTGTAAGGGAATCCATCTTCAAGCCTCCTGGAGGAATCTTCGGGACGAGATATTACCATTCGATGGAGCACCACGCAATTCCGTTGCGTCGCAGGCCCGTTCCAGTTGAATCCACCGAAACCCGATGATACGATGCCTGCGCGAAAGCCTGATCGTGTTCCCTTAAGATGGAGGGGAGGCGCCTGTGCTAAGACGAGCGGCCGGAAGACTTCTGATTCTCTTGTCGATATCCATCCAACTGCCATTTGGCCTGCAAGCTCAATCGCAGCTCACATCCAGGGATCTTCTTGATCAGATCCGGGCTCACCGGAAAGGGATTGCTGTGTGGTGGATGGGAAATGACGGATGGCTCATCAAGTCAGACGACATCTTGATCGGGACGGATTTGGATCTCGATCCTCAAGACAAAATCCATACGCCTCCTCTTTCAGCCCAGGAACTGAGCCCGGAACTCGACGTGGCCTTTGTTACACACCATCACGGCGATCATTTCAATATCCTGACTTTGGCAAGTCTTGCGGAGAGGGGCCATTGCACTTTTGTCCTTCCCGAAACCTGTCTGCGACAAGCCTCGGAATTGAACATTCCGAAGGAGAGGATCATTGTTCCTCAACCCGGCCAGCCCTTCGAAGTGAAAGGCATCCGCGTGGAACCGCTGCACGCCATTCATGGCAATCAGGATTTCACCGTGCTCACGCGCGAGGCGGATTTCATAGACTCCATTGCACACAATTGCGGGTATGTATTCAACCTGCAGGGAAAGCGATTTTTCGAACCCGGGGACTCCGTACTGACCGAAGAACATCTCAACCTCAAAAACATTGACGTCCTGTTTGTCTCCCCCACGGTACACAACATGTATATTGATCGTTCCATGATATTGATTAACCGACTGGAACCGTCCTACATTTTCGCCCAGCACTTCGGAACGTACCGAGTGACCGACGAAAACAGATTCTGGACCAAGGGGTATCCTGATGAACTAAAGCTTCGACTTTCACGTGACCTTCAAAAGCGCTTTCACATCCCCGAACAGGGGGAAATGATCGAAATCCACTAGGGCTGATGACTCGAGCAGCGAGCGGGAAATGCAGGACCGATCAAGAGGCATTCCTTCTTCTGCCACTGAGTGCCGGACCGAAGACGAGGAACTGAGGATCACATTGCAGAAAGGACCGAGCAAATGAAGATGACAAGACAGAAGATGCTTCGCGCCTCAATGGGCTGGGGAATCTTGGCCGGATTTATGGGAGACAAGGCAGGGATGTTGAATGCAAGTCAAACGAGCGCCAGAATTCAGGCCCGCGCGCAGGTCCATGACTGGCATTCGGAATTGACCGGGCGGATCGCGGCGTTAGAGGGGCGGGGCGGAGGGACGCTTGAGCTGGGCGACGGCGTCTACGAGATCTCGAAGCCCCTCAGGCTGCCGGTTTCCGTCAGTCTGGTGATGACGCCCTATGCGGTCATCCGGGCGCGCTCGGGATTCCAAGGCGATGCCGTCGTCATCAAGGGGGGCGGGAAGTACTCAAAATTCTGTTTTCACGGTGGTTGGATTCGGGGTGGTGTGATCGATGGGAATCGCCAGCCATTGACTGGGCTGAGGGTAGAGAGTGATGTGGAGCGGACCGAGATCGCAGATATTGAGGTGCTGAACGCGCTTTACAAGGGCATTCACTTGCTGAAGGGCGGGTACGAAACGAACCTTACAAGGGTCCGCTGCGATATCGAACTCGATACTCGTTATGCCCCGGGGAGCATCGGGATTCACTACGAACGGGGCGACTCCAAAATAATACTGGCCCACGCCATCGGATATGAGACCGGCGTACGCAGCGACGAGGGAAGCAATTGGTTCACCGCAGTCCATGTCTGGAATTACGATCCTGCGCAGGGACCCATGAAACATTGCTTCTACTGCAACGGAGATTTGAATACTTTCAATCAGTGCTATGCGGACTCGCCGACCGTTGCTGGCTTCTACATTACCAAGCCCTATCAATCCATCGTTCAGTGTCGCGTATATTACAGCCGCTGGGCAGCCGACAATGCCGGCGCTGGGTTTCTGATTACTTCTGAAGGCAAACACGGAACCTACCTGGGCAACGTCCTTTTCGCGGACAAAGGACATCGATTAGCCAAGGCCTTTGCTGGCGACCTGGATGGCGCTTGCATTCTCGGCAACTGCGTAATGGATGGCGTCATGGGGGGCCAGGAGAACCGCATCCCCTCGGGCTCTTCTGTTTATCATCCCCCGTTGAACCTGGTGGGCAGCGGCGTTCGCCTGACCGAACAAACTACCGCCCCGTCCGTTGAAGACGGAGATCTGGGGGAAGTAAGATGGATGGATGACGGCTCGAGCTCGGCGTTGTGGGTCAAGACGAAACGCGGCTGGAAGAAATCCGAGTTGGTTTAATGACGGGCGCCGAAAACGCCAGGCGATTTCGGAGCAACAAGTGCATTTTCGCCGGACTGGGGACGGCGCGAATCGGGTCTACGAATCGTAACCTATCGAGGTGGCAAAACACTGTAGCATGTGCAACATGAATTGGCTGCAAGGAGAAGATTCTCGAGATTGGATGGTGTCGTGCGAATAGGGCGCCAGCCGCTTTGCCTGATCTTGAGCGCGGTGTTATGTCCCGCGCTTTGTGCCGGGCAAAAGGCTTCCGGCACGGCGGCCGACGCCGGCCAAAAGTTCACAAGAGCACAACAACTTATGAACGAGGGGGACCTGGTGCAGGCACGCCAGGTCGTGCTCGAGGGCTTGGCGCTTTCCCCCAAGAGCGTCGAGGGCTACAACCTGCTCGGCATGTTGTACACCCAGGAGAAAGATTTTGTCCGCTCCGCTGCAGCATTTGAACATGCACTGAAAATCGATCCTCACTCCGCGGTCACGCATGACAACCTCGGAAACAGTTACGTGGCCCAGAATCGCCCCGACCTCGCCAAGAAAGAGTATTTGACTGCGGTCCAGCTTGATCCTGATAACCACGACGCTTACTACAACCTCGGCCGGCTGGCCCTCGGCGAACGTCAGGCGGAGCAGGCGATCGAGTATTTCAGCCACATCAAGCCTCCCGACGTGCCCACTTCCATGAGCCTGATTGCCGCAGAGCTTATGGCGGGGCATACTCAGGACGCTGCCAGACTCGCGGCGGAGATCTCCGGCCAGAACAGGAACGACCTGCGAGTCCACTTCTCGTTGGGCGTTCTCTTGGCGGAACAGAACTTGTATCCTTTGGCGATCCACGAGCTTGAAATTGCCGACGCGCTGCAGCCCGGCACTTTTGAAATTCAATATAACCTTGGGCAAGCGTACTACCGCAGCAACAAGAACGTCGAGGCTGAACGAGCTTTCCAGCGGGCGTTGGAATTGAAGCCGGAGTCGCCGACTGCTCTTTACGGCTTGGGCAAACTCTATTACACCCAGGCAAAGGACCTCGAAGCGCTCCAAGTTCTGATGAAGGCACATAAGGTCGCGCCTCGCAACACCGATGTTATTTTTCTGATGGCGCGCGTCAGCATGGTGGAAAAGTACTATGAAGACGCAATTCCGCTGCTTAAAGAGGGAATCACAATAGACCCGAAGCGCGCGGATCTCCACGCTGCCCTTGGCGATTGTTACTTTACGACGGGGAAGACAGATGACGCGATTCACGAATTTCAAACCTTGATCGACCTCGCGCCGACGGCCGGCTCATATGCCTTCATGGGTTTGTGCTACCGCCAGCTTGGCCGTTACGACGAAGCCCGCAAATACCTGATGAAAGGCCTCGAGCTTGATCCGCACGATCCTGCGTGCCTTTTCAATCTCGGGTACATCGCCACTCGCCGCGGCGACCTCCCAGAAGCGGAAAATTACCTTCAGGCAGCGCTCAAGGCAAAACCGGACCATGAGGAGGCCATCTTCGAACTAGCGGGCGTCAGGATGAAACAGAAGAATTTCCAGGAGGCTTTGCCGTTGTTGCGGCGGTGCCTCGAGCTCAACCCGAACCGTACGGAGACATACTACCGGCTGGCAACAACCGAACGTGCTTTGCAGCAGACCGCAGCGGCGGAACACGACTTTGCCATCTTTGAGACCATGTCAAAGAACGGGTCGGGGGGGCCCTATCCGTTTCAGCACCTCTTCGATTTTCTGGATCAGAAGATGGGACTGGCGCCCCAAGCGCGAGCGGAAATGGACCTGGCAGGGCTTCAAATGGCGGTTAGCAAGAATCCCGATAGGCCTCGTAATCTCTACTTACTGGCTGAAGCCTATCTGCGAATTGGAAACGAGGAAGAGGCTAAGAAAGTCGTAAGCCATCTGGATGAGGTGAGCAGACACGATCCTCGAACCTCGCTCCAGGTTGGGGTTCTCTTCGCACGTTATCACGTTCTTTCTGACGCAGTCCGTCATTTTCAGGCAGCCCTGGAAGCGGACCCGTCGTCTGACGATGCCAAGTACGATCTGGCGAACACCTACTTCGAGCAACAGGACTACGCCAAAGCCCGCGACGTGTTGGACCAGATCTCCGGGCAAGGTCGAGAAGATGAGTCGTATCTGGCGCTTCTCGGGGATCTTGACGCGCGCCTCGGCAAATTCTCGGAAGCGGAGGAAGTGTATCGAAGGTTGATCAACAAGAGCCCGGATAATGAGACTCACTATTTGTCTCTGGCGTTGTCGCAATTGGGGGTGGGCGACCTGACGGGGGCCGGAGAAATCCTCCGAGCTGGCCTCTCTCGAGTCCCGGATTCAGGCCGGATTGAGTGGGGTCTTGGCGTTCTTTGCGTAATGGCGCCGCAGTGCCAAAAGGCCGACGAGCATTTTGAGCGCGCCCTGGATTTACTTCCCGATTGGCCGAGCGCCTACTCGGCATTGGCAGTTTTCTACCTCAGCACCGGACAGGTGGCCAAGGCACGCGAGGTGTTTAAGAGATACCAGGCGAGTTTTCCGCGAGGTCCGTTCGATACCAAAGTGATCGAGCAGGAGCTTGCCGTGGCCGAGCAGCAACCCCAGGGCCTGCGGACGATGACGCCGCAAATGCAGATCCAGTTCTTGCGCCTGGCGTTCATACTTGCCAATCAAGGTCCACAGATGAGTTCTCGCACCTTGCCGTAATATTGGAGTAATCAGTTAACCCATGAGTGCTCCCAGGAAGTTCGCATTACGGGCTTTGGACGCGAAACCAAGACGTCTCCGGGAACAACAATCTACTCTGGCCCGCTCTAGAGGTGAAATCTGCCGGCATCAGCTTGTGCCGCCTGCCTCGGCTGCGCCGAAGCGAACCCCGAGGCTTCGTCTGGCATGCCGTTTAACGGCGCTTTGCCTGCTTCTTCCAGCCGTAGGAAAAACTCAGGCTCCTGCGAGGAACTCCTACGTCGACCAAAAGCTCCAGACTGCAGAGTCGTACTTAAGAGAGCACGACTATCGACAGGCCAAGGAACTACTTGAACAAATCCTCAGGCAATCTCCGGACGGCTATGGAGCCAATGAATTGATGGGTTTGGCACTGGCGAGCGAGGGAAATGAGAAGGAGGCGACTCCGTTCTTTGAAAGGGCAGTTCGTGTTCAGCCTGAATCGGCAGAAGCCCACGAGAACCTGGGAACCAATCTGCTCCGCCTTAAAAGGGCTGAAGCCGCAGAGCAGGAATTCAAGCGGGCGGCCGTCCTGAAACCCGCTGACTACACGACTAATCACGCTTTGGGCGAGTTCTACCTCAGCCGCGGCAGGGCCCCAGATGCAATTCCGTACCTGCAAAAAGCGCAGCAGGCGAGTCCCGATTCGTATGTTAACGGCCGGGATCTTGCGCTGGCTGAAATACAAAGCGGCAGGTTAGTGGATGCGGAGAATCAGATCGCTGCCTTGATGCGTGTTAAGGATGGGGGAGAGTTGCACGAACTCCTGGCGGAGGTTAAAGAGGGACAAAAGCATTATGTGGCGGCAGGCAAGGAGTATCAACGAGCGGCCCAGATCGACCCGAGTGAAAACAATATCTTTGCCTGGGGAGAGGAATTGATTCGCCACCGTACCCCTCAACCTGCCACGGAAGTGCTGAATCGCGGCGTTAAGCTGTACCCAAAATCGGCCCGGTTACAAATAGCGTTGGGCATTGCCCTGCTTATGCGAGAGTTTTACGGCCCAGCCGTGGATGCCTTTTGCCGCGCAGTCGACCTTGATCCGCAGGACCCCAGGCCCTACTCTTTCCTGGCGGGAATATATGCCATCTCGCCCTCGCGTGCAGCCGAGGTGTCCCAACGACTCGGCCAATTGGTCCGGATTCAGCCACGGAACGCTCAGGCTCGCTACTACTATGCAATGAGCTTGTGGAAGTCCGTTCGAATGGAGACCCAAGCCACTGACCTCTCCACGGTTGAGTCCCTCCTCCGGGGCGCCACAAATCTGGATCCCCGCTTTGCCGAGGCCCACTTTCAGCTCGGGGTTCTATACTCAGAAGAGAAGCGCGATTCAGAGGCTCTCGCCGAATTCCAGAAAGCGGTCGACCTCGACGCAAATTTGGCTGACGCGCACTACCGCCTGGGGCAAGCACTCTTGAGGCGTGGCGACACGGTACGGGGCGAAAAGGAACTGGATATCTCCAGGCATTTACACACCCGCCAACTGGACGAAAGGGAGAAACTGAACAGCGAAATCTTGCGGTTTGTTTACACCGAGCCGCACTCTTCGGCGGCTTCATCGGTGTCCCACTAGCAGGCTGCGGAAAGAGCTTATGTGTCATCTTGAGCGGAGCGAAGCATCTGCAGTATCTCCTTGAAAACAAGCAAATGCAGATCCTTCGCTTCGCTCGGGATGACAGGCAGGGGGACTTTTTCCGCAGCCTGCTGGGAACTGACGCAGATTACTTTACCTCTCTAACCGTGTGAGCCATCCCCACGTAGACTCGGCGTCGCAGGGTAAGTCCCGCAACATTAACCCCAGGAAAAGTTCCGCCCGCGCAGGTCGAGAAGCTCCACGAATACGCTTCTTGGTTCAACGAACTAATGTCTAACTGCGATTCAGACAGTAAGAAACCAGGCTGGGCAGCTGACCCGCGGTCGGTGTGTCAACCGGTCTGCCCGATCCGTCAACAGCGCTTTTGACGGCCTTTCCGACGCCCAGTTGTCCTC
>JBEKLY010000269.1:0-10986 GCA_050010015.1 Terriglobia bacterium | reverse complement strand
GTCCTCCTGAAAGAAGAAGTACTCATACTCAATCGAGGCCTTCGTGGCGTAGCCCGCTCTCTCCGCGCTTTCCACGACGCTGCGCAGAACCTGCCGCGGAGAGACGAGCAAGGGCGAGCCATCCTGGCGGCAAAAATCCACCAGGAAAAATGCCGTGTTCGCTTCCCAGGGCAGGACGCAAAAGGTGTTGAGGTCGATGCGGGCCAGCGCATCAGGATAACCCGTGTGCCAACCGGTGATCTGGACGTTGTCGTAGAGCGCGTCGGAACTGTCCCAGCCGAAGATGACGTCGCAAAAGCCAAAGCCCGACTCGGCAGCAGAGAAAAACTTCTCGAGTGAGATGTATTTTCCCCTCAGCACGCCGTCAACGTCGAAGCCCCCGAGCTTCACTTTTGCGATCTTGTGCTTGGAAAAGGACTGTTTGATTTGCTGGAGGTTCATCAAAGTAACCCCGTGAACCGCGTCATTCCGAGCCCTTCGCTGTCATCCTGAGCGAAGCGAAGGATGACAGCGAAGGGCTCGGAATGACACGGCGGACAGGCAACGACGTCGAGTTCGCTAAAGATCGAGGCCGCTCAGGTGACAATATCCTCGCCGCCATCCACACGTATAACATTACCCGTGATCCAATGGGTGCGGTCGTCCATCAAGGCCACGATGGCGGACGCAACATCGTCAGGCGTAGTCAGTCGTCCTCCAGGATTTCGCATTTGCGCAAACTCAGCCAGCTTATCGATGCCAGGAATCTTGCTCGATCCCGGGGTTAGGGTCACGCCCGCCTGGATGGCGTTCGCGGTAATGCCGTGCGGCATCAGTTCGTAGGCCAGTTGGCGGATATTTGATTCCAGGACCGCCTTGGCAGCGGAGACAGCGCCGTAATTCGGAATCACGCTGTGCCCGCCGGCGCTGGTCATGGCATAAACGCGACTGCCGCTCGCCAGCATCTTGCGGCGAAATGCATCCTGGACCCAGTAGACAAGGTTGTTCCCCATGACGTCTACCGTCATGTCCATCTGCAATTGGGTCAGTTCATCTTGGGGTGAGTCGGCAAGGTACGGCTTCAGCGATCCGAACGCAACCGAATGGAGGAGAACCTTGACGAAGTGATTGCCGCCCTGATTGCGCCAGTGTTCCTGCATGCGGTCCAGAGCGTCCGTGCGCTTGGCAGGGTCCGCTGCATTGATGTTAAAGAACTGGACGTCGCGGCCAGCCTGCTGAATGCCCGCCATGACCTGCTCGACCTGCGGCATATTCGAGCGCCGATCAAAATGCACTCCGAAGACGTTCAGCCCGGCGCGGGCCAGCGCGAGGCTGGTTGCGGCACCGAATCCACTGGATGAACCCACAATCAACGCCCAGGGCGTAGGTCCTGCGTCTGTCATGTGTCTCTCCGAAACCAAAGAATTGTCGATTGAAGATTGTTGATGGACGATTGCTGATTGTCCATGGCCGGCTATAGTTCCGATCGGCAATCGGCCATCGTCAATCGACAATCAATCCAGGCGTTCGACCGTGATGCGTCTCTCATCGCGGCCCAGGTGCTCGAAGCAAACCCGCACGCAGGGCCGAGGCGCGTCCTCGCCAAACTTTTCGCCCCACTCAATCAAGACTGTCGCTTCCCGGTTCAGCAAATCGTCAAGGCCGAGCGTTGCAAGGTCGCGCGCTCCCTCGAGGCGGTAGAGGTCCACATGATAAACCTTGCCCTCGGGACCATACTCGTGCACCAAGGTGAAAGTGGGGCTTGTCACCTCGTCCTCGGGGACGGAAGCCAGACTTGCTAGAATCCCTTTTACGAGCGTCGTCTTGCCGCTTCCCAGTTCCCCTTCCAACAGAACCGTGCAAGGCGGCTGAACTTCTTTGGCCAACTCGCGTCCGAAGTTCACGGTCTCTTCAGCCGAGTGAGTCACGCGTTGCGCGACCAAGCGACCTGCTGGCGCAGAGCGAAGCTCTGCGATTGCGGACTGCCGCAGAGCTTCGCTCTGCGCCACCCGGGGGCGAGCATCAGGCTGAGTTGACTCTTCACTCATCAATTATCGCTCGTCGCTGCTCTTCCCTGGCACCTGACACCGGACCCCTGGCACCTGCGTTTCCGGCTCATCACTCGTCACTTGTCACTCTTCACTGCTATGTACGCCTCTGGCAACGCATCGATCAGATCGCCTGCGATGAGTGAAGCCTGCCCGATTTCTTTTGCCGCCAGATCGCCCGCCAAACCGTGCAGGAAGGCTGCGGCTGCCGCAACCTCATTGATCGGCCTATTGCGATATTGTGCCACAAGCCCCGCCGTCATGCCCGTCAGAACATCACCGGTGCCTCCGGTGGCCATGCCGGGGTTGCCGGTTGGATTCACCCAAATCTGCCCATCAGGCGCAGCCGTAAGCGTCCGAAACCCCTTCAAGACAAGGTTCAGCTGGTGCTTGCGGGAAAACTCACGAGCGGTCTCGACGCGGTGCGCCTGGACTTCCGCCGTGCTCAAGCCTGCCAGGCGGCCCATTTCACCGGGGTGCGGCGTCAATATGGCGTCCGCCAAGTCTCCTCCGGACTGAAATTTATCCATGCAGCCAGCGAAGGCGTTCAGGCCGTCGGCGTCCAAGACGACGGGGAGACGGCGACTGTTTACCAGCGTGCGAACCAATTCAGCGGTCTCCGGAACACTGCCAATCCCCGGCCCAATGGCGAGAACCGTCTTGCCTTCGATCAACCTCTCCAGCCTTCCGTAATCGAGCGCGCGCAGCGAAATCGTACCGGCCTCTGTTTGCGGCAGCGCCTCGGTCATGTATTCCATGCCCAGGGATGCGATGGTCGGTAATGCGCCTTCCGCAGTGGCCACGGTCACCAAGCCAGCGCCGGCACGCAGGGCGGCCTTGGCTGCCAAAGCGGCCGCACCTGTCTTCCCGACGGACCCGGCCAGGATCAGCACATGACCATAACTCCCTTTATGCGCGTCCGGCTTGCGGGGCTGAACCAGCCATGCAAAGTCCTCGCGGCTGGCCAAATTCAGTAACAGGTCCGGATCGCCTTCGAGAGCCTGCGGCGGCGTTCCGATTTGCCCGACGACCCATTCCCCGACACACTCGCATGCGGGCGGAAAGACATGCGCGAGCTTTGGGGCAGTGAAGGTAACGGAGAAGTCTGCGCGCACGTGCTCTCCGATCAGTTCACCGGAGTCCGCGGAGATGCCGGAAGGCAAGTCCACCGCCACAACCTGCGCGGACGCCAAATCCGCGTTAACCTCCCGGACCACTTCGAGCAGCATACCTCCGAGCGGCTTTGTAAGCCCCGTCCCCAGAAGCGCGTCGACCACCAAGGTGGTTCCTTCGAGGCTCGCCTTGATCGTTTGCCAAGCTTCGATAGTTTGGATCACTTCGGGCATCGCGGAATTCGCCAGTCGCCCAAGGTTCACCGCAGCATCGCCACTCACTTTCCCTGGATCCGCGAACAAGAGAACTCTTGGCCTCAGGCCTTGCTCGCGCAACATGCGGGCCACTACCAGTCCGTCACCGCCATTGTTTCCGCGACCGCAGAGAATCGCGATCCGCTGCCGTCCGAGCGGGGCAAAACGCTCCGCAAGAAACTCCACCACGGTGCGTCCGGCATTCTCCATCAGCGTCAGGCTGGGCACACCGTAGCGCTCGGTGCTCAGCCGGTCGATGTGTTGCATTTGTGAGGCAGTTAGTATTTTCATTGTAGAAATGCGGGGTTTGTGACCCCCTCACCCGGCCCGCCCCGGCTGAAGAAAACGCCGGTGCCGGCCACCCTCTCCCCCAAGGGGGCGAGGGTTTCGATACATACACGCGCGAGCCCTGATTCTGACTTCTGACTCCTGACTTCTGACTCCTGGCTCTAAAGCATCCACCCTCCGCTGACATTCAGGACCTGCCCTGTGATGAAGGCGGCCTCATCGGAAGCGAAGAATTTTACGGCCTCTGCAATGTCGCGGCCGGTGGCGGGGCGGCCCACCGGAAACCTGGCATCGATTAACTTCTCCGCTTCCTCGAGTGATAATGCCTTTTCATCAATTACCGGCGGGTTAACGACGTTTACAGTAATCCCGTGACGCGCCTCCTCAAGCGCCACGGAGCGCGAAAAGGCGACCAGTCCGGCTTTGGCTGCCGAGTAGGCGGAGATCTTAGCTTGACCGAAAGCTCGTTCCGCTCCCACCGCCCCCAGGTTGATGATTCGACCCCAGCGCCGCTGCCGCATTATCGGTACCGAGAACTTTGTGGTGTACAAGACGCTGTAGAGGTTTGAGGCAAGAATGGAGTGCCATTCTTCGACAGTCGATTCCACAAGGGGTTTCCATTCGAAGACACCCACGTTGTTGACCAGGATATCCAGGCCCCCAAATCGGCGCACGATCGCCTCAACCAATTCCGACACGCGCTTGGGATCTGTAACGTCGGTCGGGAAAACCGCTCCTTCCCCTGCCATATTGCGCAATTCGTCGGCTACCTTTTGGGCGCCCAGCTTATTCGTTCGGTAGCTGATCGCTACACGCACTCCGGCGCGCCCCAGAGTGAGCGCAATCTCTTTTCCGATGCCACGCGAGGCGCCGGTGACCAAAGCTACTCGGTTCCGCAGAGACAAACAGAAGCTCCCTGAATTGTGATTACTTGATGAAGTCTAGCGAAGTCGAAAGTCGAGAGTCAAGAGTCGACAGTTCACAGTCGACAGTCGAAAGACAAGAGTCGAAAGTTGATAGTCCATAGTCGAGAGTAAAAAGTCCGGAGTCGACGGTCAAAACCCCAGAGTCGACAGTTCACGGTCGAGAGTCTACAGTCCAAAGGCGGCAGCCCACAACCGAGGATCGACCGCCAAACAGCAAGGCATCTCTCCGTCTTCCACTGCCGACTGTCAATTGTCGACTGTGAACCCTCGACTTTCGGCCCTCGACGCTCCACTCCGGGCTCCGCCTCACTCCGAGGCCTTTGCGATCAGCATCGTCATATCATCCTGAAGTTCCGGGCTGCCCGTCCAATCGCTCACACTGCGATAGATTTCTTCCGTGAGGGTCTGTGGCGAATCGTAGCGGGCGCGCCGCACCACCTCCAGCACTCGTTCTTCCCCGAACTCCTCGCCATAATTATTTTCCGGCTCGGTGATTCCATCCGTGAACGCCACAAGCAAGTCGCCGGGCTGAATTTGAATCTCCGCCTGCTCGTAGGTCATGGGAGAGAAAAGGCCCACCACCGTGCCCCCAACATTAAGCCTCTCGACCCCGCCGCGCCGGAGCAGCACGGGAGGCAGGTGACCGGCATTGGTGTACATCAGGGAGCGGGTGGCGGGGTCGTAGACCGCAAAAAAGAAAGTCACGTATTTCTCCCGTGGCGTGCTCTCATAAAGCTGGACGTTCAGCCTGCTCACCACCTCCGCCGTCGAAAGAGCCCCCGCCTTCGGGCCTCGAGAGGGCGCGAGGCCATCGTAGAACTGGGCGCGCAGAGCCGACTGGATGGCGGCCATCAGCAGGGCTGCTGAAATCCCCTTGCCGCTGACATCCCCGAGGACCAGGCAAACCCTGTTCCCGTCCAAATTAACGAAGTCGTAATAATCGCCGCTGACGGTGCGCGCCGCCTTGCAAACCCCATAGAGCGCCAAGCCGGGAACATCCGGCGCCGAGCGGGGAAATAACTGCGTCTGAACCTCACGCGCGATCTCAAGCTCGCTCTGCATACGCAGCTTCTCTTCGGACTCACGCAGCAGGCGCTCCACCGAAGCGGTCATGCTGTCGAAAGCTTCGCCTAGCGCGCTCAGCTGATCATGGGAAGGAACGCCGATGCGGTAAGAAAAATCACCCTTCTTCACTTGCTCCGTAGCTTCATAAAGATTGTCCACGGCGTGCGTGATGGAACGAGTCAAGCGCACGCCGATGAGGAGAGCGATGCCTTCAATGATGAGGAGAATCAGGGCGACGACTTTGAACAGCATGACGTAGACGTCGGAATATTCTCCCTGCGTTTCCAGCAGGCGCCGGTTGAGAGCCATAACCCTTGAGCTCACGTAGACGACGGCGGCTGCGGCCAGTTTCTGTTTTGCTTCGCCTTGCCAGGATACGGGATCAAGCGACGAGGCGCCAACCACCGTGAAATCGAAGAGATTGGACGGTTCCGGTAGCTTTGTTCTTTTTGAGTAGAGGCTGGCTAATTGGTAGAAGGACCCCTGGGCGGTTTCGAGCTGAGCTTGCATCCTGGAATTCAGCGGCAGGGCCTCGGCATGTGGGGACCGTGTGGTCATGATACCTACAGGCCCGATGCCCTCCCCCGCCATGTCAAGCAACTCGGGTGTGAAAGGCTCGGAAAGAATGGCTACCAGGTTTCCTGCTGCCGTAGGCACACGCGCGATGGAACGTAAGGCAAGTTGGCCCCTGTCCGTCACAATCCCTGAGAACTCCTCCTCATCGAACCAGGAGGGAGTCGTCAAAGGGGATTGGATCTTGGCTCCCTGGAAGCGAAACGCCCTGTCTTGCGATTCAATCCGCAGCGTTATTTCGAGCCCGGGGTAGTTGGCTGCATGTTCCTTGAGTTCGTTTACATAGAAACTCTGGAGTCGATCGAAAACCTGGGCCGGCTTTGCGGAGGTATTCAAGCTCACCTCGTGAGCCACGGCACGATTGAGCTGCTGAAGCACGCTGAGGCGCTCGCGCATGTCCGAAGTTACGAGAAGCGCCGCGAACTGACCACCCACTATGAAGATGCCCAGTCCCACCAGCAGCACGATGAGGAGGATCGGGACAATGGCGATAAACACATAAGCAACGATCAACCTGCGACGAAGGCGCCACGGCCGGATTAACGCCACGAGCCGGCCCAGGTAGTACAACCCGCAAACGGCGGCCACCAGCCCGAACAGGATCCAGAGCACCAACGGAACGCCACCGAAAAGCCGGGCCACACTTAACAGGACAGCACCGTAAGCTAACACCCAGACGGTGAAACGGGCCATTCGGTGCGTGCGATATTCTCGCAGGAGAGCTTTAAGCAGCGCGTTTAACATCAGGAATGGACCGGCGAGCTTTCTTTAGGAACTGTCTGGTTTTCGAGCGCGCTGTGGCGCCGCCCGTAGCTGAAGTAAATCACAAGCCCGATCACTAGCCACACCACCAGGCGCAGTTGCGTCATCGGGGAAAGACCGATGATCAAAGTACCCGAGAAGAGGATTGACAGGATTGGCACCAGCGGCACCAGCGGCGTCCTGAACGGACGGCTCAAGTCGGGATGCGTCCTCCTCAGGACCCACACTCCCGCACTCACCAGCATGAACGCCAGCAGCGTTCCGACGCTGGTCATTTCATCCAGGACGCTCAGCGGAACCAGCGTGGCCAGCACCGCCACAAAGAGCCCCGCGACGATAGAACTCTTGTAGGGCGTGCGGAAGCGGGGATGAATGGCGCTCGCCCAGGGCCACAGCAACCCGTCGCGCGACATCGAATAGAAGACTCGCGACTGCCCCAACAACATCACCAGCATGACGGTGGCCAGCCCTCCCAAAGCCCCAATCTCAACCATAAACGTCGCCCATTGTTGCCCCGTGGCGCGAATTCCCACCACGACCGGATCGGGCACATTCAGTTGGGTGTAAGGAACAAGGCGCGTCAGCAGTCCTGAGACCAGGATATAGAGGACCGTGCAGATCACCAGCGACCCTAGAATGCCAAAGGGCATGTCTTTCTTCGGATTCTTGGCCTCCTGGGCAGCCGTGGAAACCGCGTCAAAACCGATATAAGCAAAAAACACTACCCCCGCACCGCGTAAGATGCCCGACCACCCGAAGTGCCCCTGCTCTCCCGTATTGGGAGGGATGAACGGATGCCAGTAATCCGGCCACCCCTTGTGGGAGAGCAGAAATGCGGCTGCCAGCGCGATGAACACACAGACAACAGCAACTTTGAGGATCACGATGGCCGTGGTGAAGTTGGCTGATTCTTTTATGCCGATCACCAGGATCGTGGAAATCGCCACGATCACCAAAAAGCCAATGTAGTCATAAGTCAGATGTATGTTTCTGCCGAAGAGCATGAAATCGGTATGCGGTATGGGCGGCAGTCCCCATCCGATATCCTTGAGAAACGAGCGCAGATGCCCGCTCCAGCCCACCGCGACCGTGGCGGCCCCAAAAGCATACTCGAGAATTAGGTCCCATCCGATGATCCACGCCACTAACTCTCCCAGCGTGGCATAGGAGTAGGTGTACGCGCTGCCCGCGATCGGAATCATGGAAGCGAACTCGGCGTAGCACAAGCCGGCGAAGGCGCACGCGATCCCCGCGAGGATGAACGAGAGCAGGATCGCCGGGCCTGCAAATTGCGCCGCAGCCTGCCCGGTAATCACAAAGATCCCTGCACCGATGATCGCTCCGATGCCGAGAGTCAGCAGGTTAAGGGGCCCCAGTGCGCGGCGCAAACCATGCTCCGACTCAACCGCCTCTCGTCTCAACTCGTCGATGCTCTTCTTTCTCCAAACGCTTTGCATTTCGTCTCCGTAAAACTTCTCACTCCTGGCTTCTGACTCCTGACTCCTGACTCCTGACTCCCGCTCTTCTGCGCCACAGGAAATAAACGGGCACACCCAGCGCCACGATGCTCAGGCCCGCAAGGCTGCGTCCGGGCTTGTGGGTGAGCAGCGCCCACTCGACAAACGCAGCAAAGGCGATATAGATCGCCGGAACCACGGGGTAGCCCCAGGCCCGGTATGGCCGCGGCGCCAGGGGACGAGTGCGCCGAAGCTGAAAGACGCCCGCCAGAGTCAAAGCATAGAACAAAACCACGGCGAAAATCACGTAATCTAACAATTCGTTGTACGTCCCGCTCAAGGTCAAGAGTGCAGCCCACACTCCCTGCACACCGAGGGAAACTGCCGGGGTGTGATGTTTTGGGTGCACTTTGGCCACGGAAGGAAAGAACAGGCCATCCTTCGCCATGGCATAGTAGACGCGGGCGCCGGTCAGGATCAGACCGTTCATGCATCCGAAGGTCGAGATCATGATCGCCGCAGCCATTAAGGTGGCGCCCTTGCCCCCCAGCATCACCTGCGCCGCCGCCGTCGCAACCCGATCTTCTGCCGCGTGCTGGATGCCGGTGAAGGGCAGGACGCGAAGATAGATCCAGTTACACGCCACGTAAAGAGAACAAATGGTGACGGTGCCCACAAACAGCGCTAGTGGCAGATTACGCCGGGGATTGACAATCTCGCTGCCCGTAAACGTAACGTTGTTCCAGGCGTCGGAGGAAAAGAGTGGACCCACCAAAGCCACGGATAGGATGGTCAAAGTTGCCAAATTCCAATGCGCGCCGCCCCAGTATCTCTCCTGGTGGACAACCGCGGCCGGGTGGAGATTCCACCACCAGACTCCCAACGCCACCAACCCCACGAGCGTAGCAACTTTGAGCGTCGTAAAAACGTTCTGCACCCATGCCCCAAGTCGCAGCCCGAATACGTTCAGGACACTAAGAAAAACCAACGCCAGAACCGCCACCAGTTGCTGCGAGGAGAGCGTCAACGAAACCGCTTGATGAAAGACCTCAACTCGCCCAAAATTGATGAGGAGATTCTGGGTCGATACCCAGGGCACCAGAACTCCCAGGAACTTCCCGAAGGCCACCGCCACGGCAGCCATCGTTCCGGTCTGAATCACCAAGAAAAGGGTCCAGCCGTAAAGAAACCCGAAAAGCGGCCCGAAGGCCTCACGCAAGTAAATGTACTGCCCGCCGGCCGTAGGCATCATGCCTGCCAATTCGCCGTAGGTCACTGCCGCCGCGACGGTCATTACACCACTTACCACCCAACAGAGCAGAAGAAGGCCCGGTGACTGCACTTCGCGCGCGACGTCAGCGGCCACTATGAAGATCCCCGAGCCGATCATCGAGCCCATCACGATGGTGGTGCAGTCGTAAAGGCGTAGGCCCTTGACCAGTTCCGAAGAAGCCGTGTGGGAAGTCGAGTTGAGCGAGGCGGAAGTTGCCATGCTAATCCGGAAAACCAAAAAGATTCCACCACAGAGAACACAGCGCGACAAGGCCACAACCAAATGGAGATTCTTCGCGCAGTTTACCCTGAGCGAATCGAACGGGCTCAGAATTACATGTCATCCTGAGCAAGGCGAAGGATCTGCTTTTCTTCGCGCGCCCCGAAGAAACTGAACCTTAGCAGCACAACAGACACAGAGGCATATCACTCGATTATGTCCAATCGAGCGAGGAACTCACGCGCCCGTTCTTCGAGGTCCGGTGCATCCAGAAGGCCGCCGATCACCGCCACAGAATCTGCGCCGGCGGCAAGCACCTCGCAAGCGTTCTGCAGGTTGATGCCGCCGATCGCAACTAAGAGCTTGCCCGTAGCGCGCCGCGCCTGCCGCAACCCCTCGAGCCCAACTACCGGGTCAGGGTTTTCCTTGCTGACGGTAGGGAAGATCGGACCAATTGCAATATAATCCGCCGTGGTAGCGTCCGCTTCCACGACTTGCTCGAGCGAGTGGGTGGAAGTTCCAATGAGCTGGCCGGTGGCAAGAACCCGGCGCGCCATCTCGACCGGCAAGTCCGTCTGCCCCAAGTGAACTCCGTCCGCATGTGCCGCTCGCGCCACATCGGCACGATCATTGACAAACAGGCAGCACCCGGCGTCGTGAAGGAGTCCCCGCAATTCCGTGCAAGTCTCGTAAAGTTGCCGGGAGGAAGCGTGCTTATCACGGAATTGTACCAACCGCACACCCGCCGAAATGAGTTCCTTCGCTGCCGCTCGCGGCGACCGGCCGCCCAGCCTTGCCGGGTCGAGTATGGCGTAGAGGCGTGGAATTGAGACACCCATAGGCAATAACGAAACGGCAAGCAACCACGCTCGGGACGGCGCGCCGTCCACCGAGAAGTTGCAAAGGCAGGGCTTGCCCCATAAGCGTTTACTTAAGGCGCCGGGACTTCGAAAGCCGCGGAGCGGCGCCAGAAAGTAGCCCACGGCGTGAGCCGTGGGACGGAACGTGGCGTTAATATTCACAGCCCCG
>JBEKLY010000268.1:0-11084 GCA_050010015.1 Terriglobia bacterium | reverse complement strand
ATGGGCAGATTCAGGTCCAGGAATAGTTTGTTCAGGGCGACCCGGATGTAGTCGGCGTTGTGATACCGGTCACCGATAAGAGCAAGAGCCCGAGGACGTTTGTCATCGGTTGGGAGGGCACTACTCTCTTCCCGCGGAGCCAGCAGAACTCCCCCCGACGCTAACGCTCCAATGCTCTTTAGGAGACGTCTTCTTGAAATGGCAGATCTCATTGAAGCACCTCCGGCCGGCGCCATGCCTTGATTCAACCCGAATTCCGAAGTCGAATTTGGCACTCCCGGGCCAACTCTTTGAATCTGAACTGCCTGCCTTGATAATCTCGAAAACGGAACGGGTGTCTGGACTTTTCGGAAGTTACCCCTCACCCGTCCCGCACCGGCTGATGACAACGCCGGCTGGGGGACACCCTCTCCCCGAGGGAGAGGGCCGTCAACGATGATTGATTTCAGCCCTCTCCCTTGGGGAGAGGGTGGCGAGAGTAGCGAGCCGGGTGAGGGGTTTCTTCCCACAGAACCTCGCAACTTCGGAATTCGGGTTCAAGGACAGAGTCTAGCACGAAGATGGCAAGCACCGAATTGCTCGTTTGATCAACCACAGCCAGGTCGAGCTTGCCCTTGCTGTTGAACCGGCACCGGTTTGAAATTACATCAATTTCTCGCCCGTTTCTGAGTCGAACACCCAAGTACAGGCGGCCTGCAATCTGGTTTCGATTCGCCGCCCATTGCGGAGCGAGAGCGTGCGGGGTCCGCCCGAAACCGAGTGCACGATCAGCATGCCGCTACCGGCATAAACTACGTCGCCCTGATCATCGTAAATGTGCACCCCGGCTTCTTTCAGTAAATACCGCAGCAAGTTAGGATCGCGCAGAGGAACGCTGGAGAACCACGCCGTGTGACCCGCCAGCTGCTTCCGCGCCAGGCCAGCGTGCTCGCTTCCTTGCAGTTTCCCAAGTACCGTGGCATCGGCGTCCCGTGCGGCGAATAGCGGTTCTATCGACCCTTCGAGCCCGAACGTGCACGCAGGAGCATCGGCGGTTTGTACCACCACTCGCGCCGGAGAGGTTGTGACGGAAACCACCGTGATTTCGATCAGCCTTGAGATTCCTTCCGGGTCCGATGTGGCGCCGTCGATCAGGCCCGGAGCGCACGACCAGAACAGATGTCTGCCGTCTTTCGCCACCTTAGTTTGGATAAGTTTCCGTTGGCCGGGATCGATGCAGAAAGTGTTGGCAAAAATCACGGCCTTGTAGGGCCGCAAATCGAGCTGCTCCAGGTCGAAGAGATACACCATGTCGAACGCCGCCCCGCTGCGGAAAAGGTCGGCGGTCGAGCCGTCCACGAGTTCCGTTGAGACCGGGTCGAGATGGCCATTGTGGGCCGTGTAGTAGAACGACTCTGTGTCGAAGACCAGCAGGACATCGGCCCCGGACGCGAAGGGCCGCCGGTAGCGTTCGGCCTGCAGTTTCATGAGCTGCGCAATCTCTGCTTGCATCCCCTGCGAGTCCCAACAGCCCGCGGCTCCCCAGGTCGGCTGGACATCATGCTCGCAAACCAGGTCGTAATACCACAACCCCATGCCCCGGCTGAACGGGCCGAGCACGTTGCGGCGCAGAATGGCCACACTCTGGGCGCTGGCCTGCTGCGGATCCGCGATCCTGAGGTCCCAGATATCCGGCAGAGTATCCATTTCGTCGAGCCACAACTTGCCGTGTAGCCTTCCCGATTCGAGCAAGCCGCGCGACATTCCCGGCATCCCCAACGCCAGGTGATTGTACGATTGCGGCGCGCAAAGCACGTCCACGTAAGGTGATTCCAGCGCCCGCCGCACTTCCAGGTGGCCACCCATACCCATCCGCCCGAACATTGTGAACCAGTACCCGTGAAAGCCACCAGTCACGATGGGTCTCGGCCAGCTTTCCTTGACGGTCCGGCAAAAATGAATGAAGGCGTCGGTGACCGCCTGGTGCTGGCAGTGCAGATAGTCAATGACTTTGCGGTCGCGCTGCGGATTGCGAAAATATCCATCACAGCGCATCCGTTCTTCGACACCGGGAACGGCCGCCCGGGCCAGAGAAGTGTCGGGGTCATTCCACGCCCTCTGGAGCGCCTGGTCGGTCCCGTACTTCGTCCCCAGCCACTGGCGAAAATGGCTGGTCATGGCAGGACCGGTATCAGGTTCGTTGTCAATGAAACCGTAGTAGTGCCATTCCCCGTAAACCCCCGCGGCCACCTGAACGCAGAAGAGCGCCTCGCCCTCCGGCGTCGCGGCCAGGGCCTGGCAGAACTCGCGCGTCTTCGCGCCGCACTCGTCGAGCCACCGCTGGGAAGCCAAGCTGTGACGCGGCACTCGCGCGAGGTCAAATTCCATCGGGACCCAGGAGGGAATCCCCCAGCCGCGCGGATGTTCCAGAGATCCGTTCGCCCACTCGACGCATTCTTCCGGATGCGCCTGGTTCCACCAGGGTGGTGAATTGACCTGTAGCCTCAGCATGACCGCAGCTCCCGGGCAGGCGTCCAGAATGCCGCGGATCTGCTTCCTGGCACGCTCGATGTTGAACTCCCGTTCGGAGGTCCAGAGCTGCTCCAACCATACCTCCGCCTGAAAAAGCCGCGCGCCAGCTCTGGCGAATTCGGCGATGCTGTATTGGGATCGTTCCTCCTCGGCGAAGCGGAACCCCGGGCAATGCCCCAGCGCATAGATAACGGGCAGCGACGGCTGGCCATCCACGAACAGGGCGGGACGTCCCAGTTGCATGGCGATGCGAGCACCTTGAGGCTCCCCAACGCGCGGTTCCAGCCCGCTTGCCACGTTCGGAGCAAGCACTGGAATTGCACCGAGGGCCAGAAATTCCCGCCGGGTGATTTGATTCATATCTGCTCCTTGGCAATCAAAGATTTGGCGCCAGCACCAGGCTGGTGGATATGTGCCGCTCGCAGGTTCGCGCAAACACGAGGCCGTGGGCCATACGGTGATGCCGCGACGGGCGCGGGTCCTTAAGCGGAATTCCCACTTTCGTTTTCGAGCCGGAAACATACACCCGACTCCCTCAGGCAGTCAAGGTTCCATCGCCATGGAAGTTGCGACAAACAGCTCAAAATCGTCCGATATTGGGCGGGTGCTTCCAGAGAATTCGCCCCACGTGTAATCAAAGGCTCGCAGCGCCATCCGGCGAGACGTTTTTGGGCGGCACTCAAAAGGTTCTGGAACTGGCGTTGCTATACCCGGCAGAGAGGACGGCCGCGGCAGCTGCCAAACGGAGGCCACAGCGATGAACACCCGCACTGCGATTTATGCCCGCGTCAGCACCCGCGAACGAGGCCAAGACACCCAAAACCAACTGCACCAGCTTCGCGGACTTGCAGCGAGGCAAGGGTGGCTCATCGTCAGTGAGTTCATGGACTACGAGAGCGGAAAAGCCTGAGGGGGCGATTTATGTCATTCCCGTCAAGCTGGAGGAAGTCGAAGTGCCTAAGTGTCGGGCCCAATGGCAATGGGCCAGGCAGACAGTCGAAATGAGGGCATGACAATACAATAAGCCGAGTAACGGATCTCGCTCCAAGCTTGCTTCTGATCTGGCGCACCGGGAAACAGCGGAATGTTAACCGGCGTGAAGTGAATTCTCACACGGAGCGCAGAGAGTCCTTGGGTTAGGTCGCGCGAAATGAGAAATTCATCATCCCGGAAGCGCCGGTTGGAAGTTTCGATCGTGTGCTCCGTCGCTCCCAATTCCGATTCCGGATTGGAGTAAATGCAGGTATTCGATCCGGCGAGATACCAGATGCCGGCGAGCCGCCATTGAGCGGGGTCCTTCGGCTGCGATGATCTGGCCGCTGGCGCCACGAAGACCTCGGCACGTTGATTGGGAAAAGAGTAGTCCAGCGTCCGGCGTAACATAACACCAAGATTATCGGGTGTAAGTTTCAGGGTGAATTCGGATGTGCCCGTCGTGTAACGGCCCACCTCGGTGTGCGCCGGATAAATTTCCTTCCCCTCCAGGTGATCGACTCCCCACTCATAGCGCGATGTTATCTTGACGGGCTCGCTCGCATCTGGCGAGTCATACCCATGAGCTTTCTCATTGGCAGAGTCGCCCACGCTTAACTCGTCAGTCAGCAGTAGAGACGGACTGGGCAAGCCATACCAATAGGTCACGGTTTCATAATGTTCGGAAGATTCGTCCGTCCCTCCGTGCTCTAAATGGATGCGGGCGTTCTTGCCGAAAGGCATCAGGTCCGCCAAGAGGAACCGATACTCCGACTCAATCAAATCTTCTTCGCATTTTGCTTCGTTGGCTTGCCGGGCGCCGACCGGGTGCCCTGCGAAAGGCAAGGTCATCGTTTGTCCTCCCCAGTAGTCGCCTCCGCCTCCCCACTCCTCCGTTCCTGTCCCTTGGGCCTGAGGAGTCCGGCTGTCATCAAAGAAGAACCGAGGATCACCTTCCAAAGTGGTCAGAATTGCACGGTGCGAGAAAATTACGGAGGTCCCGATAAAATGCCCCGACCAATCGCCTCCGCCCTCAACCTGACGAGTATCCAAAAGGTTAAGGTCCTCGCCGGGGACCGGGCTGGGGTGGCCGCGATACGTCGCGTGGAAATACGCAACCTGATTGGCGGGGTCTTGGAATGGCGCGTACCTGATGCTCCACCGTACTCCTGGAAGCGCCGAGTCGCGGTCGTTTAAGAGTTCGAAGCGAGCATGGCGGAAAAAGGGCATGGGGAAATAACACGCCAAATAAACACGCTGGGCATCAAAACGAATGTGCACCGGGAAAGCTTTAACGAGATATTCACGGTCGTCGCGGTTGTAAAGCGTTCCCGCCCCAAAGAAGAGGGCAATCGGTGCCGCTATCGAAGGAGCAGGCCTTCTATCCCAAGTAACCCGTAGTTTCAAACGGCCAAACTCCAGTGAACTTGCACGAGGAACAGAAAACTCCAAGGCGCGAATCATGGAGGGTGCTTTTTCTATTTCGGCAAAAAGAATTGACGCCTTGGCTGGAACGATAACCTCTCCCGACTTTTGCTCGATGTCAATTTGTTTCCCTTCGGCGTTATCGGCTTTGGCGACGAGGTCCGAGCCCGACCGGGCAATCAGGTCGAGCACATCCTTCTCAGGCACGGCATTCCTCGTCCAGGAACGAATAGGTTGTGACAGTGGGGCCCCACCCGCATATTGATGATAAATATAATACCCCGTACCGTAATGCGTGCGCTCGTAAGCCATGCGGAAGGAACGCTCAAAGGGGATCGGCACCCAGGTTAAGTCAGCTCCTTTCGTGGCGGACCAAGTCCAGGCCAAGGGAGTGGGGAAACAACGTTCGGGAAGAAAAGTCGAGTTGTCGACAGGATGGGTAGGATCCGGCGTACTGCTTTCTTCTACAATATAATCAGCCCCGTCAACCTGGAAGTGCCACGGGCTTCCGTGCCAGTGGTTATAACGCGCGAAGTAGAGAATCCCAGGCCCTTCAAGGTCAAGCGTAACGTTGAAGTTATCGCTGAGCTGGTATAGGAAGTGACTGGCGTCGGCATTCCCGCCACTGCGATCGTAGGTGCTGCGCATGTAGGCCCTCGCACCGATGCGCTGATAAGCCCACCGGTCCCACCTGCGATACGCATCAAGGCCAACCGGGATTACGGGCGGTTGATTGGCAACAATGCCTTGCCCACCAGAATAAGACGAGAGCGCGTAATTCAGCTTCTTGACGGCCCTAACCATTGCAACCGTAGCTGCGGAGGTTAAGAAAAACTGTCGCCTATGCATAAATCCTCAAATCCCAGAAAGGTATAGTCAGTGGATAGCCAATCGTGAGATTTTCTCATGCCCGACGTTCCATCGGCAACCGCACCTCGTCAATCGGGATGCCTGCCCCCAACAGTCCTGGAGAGACCTCTAGTTCAAAAATTATCCCCGGTGATCGGCCCAACCATCTGCTCGTTCGCCCCCGCCGTGTAACGTAGTTAGCATTTAGTTCGTGACCACGACCTTGGCCCCCAAACGGGCGGGCAACACAGCCTCGCTGATTGGGCAGCTTCACACGGAAGTCGGTGAGACCGGATGCGCCCTCGATGGGTTTGACTTTCCTGCCGGGGTCCCAGCTCTCTATGCAAAGCGTGCGGGCATGTCGAGCTTCCGCGAGCTGCTCCTGAAGCTGGGGCGCGGCAAATGGCAGGACTTCTATTCCGTCTGCGACGAGCCGCAGCAAGTATCCGACCCGCAAACGCAGAGACACGAGTCACGAATTCCGAAGCAGGGTGATGTCAGGCCTCGTCACCCTGTTCGGCGGCATTGCGACTATTGCTCGCTCCGTTCTGGTATGATCAGGCATCCCCTGGCAGGGCACGCGGGCGGCTGGAAGCGGAGCCGTCGGGGCCCTGCGAGGTAAGCGAACGGTTGGTACCGGTAAGAGACGGGCTTTCTGGTTCGTCCGTTGTGGCTCTCGCATTCGTGGGCTTTGGCGTTCAACGTCAAGGAGTTCCGCCATAGGGTCCCGAACCTGTCAAACTCCTGTCTCCCCGGCAGCGCCATGGAGTCTCTCAACAAATCAGCATGAACATTACACGAAACATAGTCGCCATCGATTTAGGCAATTCCAGTGGACGCCTGGCACTCTGTGAATGGGATGGAGATCAGGGCAGCCTGCGCGAGGTTTATCAGTTTCCAAACGCTCCTATCGAGATCGACAGGCACGTCATCTGGGACACAGAACGGATCTGGGCAGAAATCCTCAATGGCCTTCAGATCGCCTCCGCAGCGACACACGGTGAGATTGAAAGCCTGGGGCTTGATAGCTGGGGCGCGGAATATGTACTGATCGATCGAACGGGAAACCGTGTCGGCCACGCCTACTCGCTCCGGGACCCACGCAACGTGACTGCTATGCACCGCGCCTTTGAGACTGTCCCGGCGCAGAGGGTTTACGAGATTACTGGAATTCAGGTCATGCCCGTCAACGCGCTCTATGGCTTGCTGGGACACATCCATGAACTCCCGGAGGAATGGGAGCGGACCTGGTTGTGGCTTGGTACGCCGGAGTACTACCTGTTTCGGATGACTGGAGTCCCGGTGGCCGAGTACACCAATGCACCGAACTCGCAATTGGTGGACGCGCGTTCGAAGGGATGGTCGAAGGAACTATGCAGCGCCTTTGGCCTCAATCTCGAGAAGTTTCCTCCCATCGTCCCTCCCGGGACAACACTCGGGCTCCTTCGCCGGGAACTGGCAAACGCTCTCGGCCTAAGGACAACCAAGGTAATCGCGCCATCCTGCCACGACACAGCATCGGCCGTGGCCGCGATTCCTTATCCGCACAATCGTCTGGCTTTTGTAAGCTCCGGGACTTGGTCCCTGGTGGGCACGGTGCTTCGGCAACCCCTCATCTCCGAATTGGGTTTTCAGCTCAACATCACCAACGAAGGTGGGGTGGGCAACACCGTCCGGTTCTTACGCAACGTCATCGGGCTGTGGATGATCCAAGAACTGCTGAGAGAATGGAACTCGAGCGGGCTGCGCGTCTCGGCAGAGCAACTGGTTGAAGGTTGTCGAGGCGCTCCGCTGGAAGGCGCCTGGGTCGATCTTAGGGACGAGAAGACATTTCTCGCCCCTGGGAACATGGCCTCTCGCATCAACGCTGAGTTGGCGATGCGAGGTTTCCAGCAGGCAACACAGCCCCACGAATTTGCCTCGATCGTCTTCCGCAGTCTCGCCAGACGCTACGCCGAAGTTGTGGATGGGATTCAAAATTGCATCGGCGAACCCTTGGAACGTCTTTGCATCGTCGGAGGTGGCGTAAGAAACGAAGTGCTGAACAGGCTGGCGCAAGAGGCAACCGGTCTGGAGTTGTTGAAGGGGTCCAGCGAGGCCACGATCATAGGCAACACCGCCGTGCAAATCGCCGCCCTGGAGAACACCCGCAATCTGGAAGATATCCAATCGATCGCCTCCCGGCTGACGTTCGAGGAGCGGGAGAGCATGATCGGACCTGGCGGTTGACGGGGCGACCGATCGGCCAGCGCGAGTTTTGAGCAGAATTGCGGGGTCGGAAGGGAGAATCATTCCAGTGGGAACAACGATTGCCGGGCCTGTGAGGCCTGGCTGGTCTTTTCTCGAGCGCCTCGGCATTTACCCACCGCTCGCATTGGGGTTTGTCGCTGTCCTGCTTTTGATGAGCGCCTGCGGCGTCGAATCAGGATTCCTGTCAGCCTATCTGGCCGGCAAAGGGTTTTCAGCATCAGCCGTCGCGCTGGTGTTCACTGTATACGGTATTACCGCCACCTTCGCGTCCTGGCTGTCCGGAGCCCTCTCCGACCTTTGGGGACCGAAACGGGTCATGCTCATCGGTTTGGCCATCTGGTTGTTCTTCCACGTGGCCTTTCTCGCACTAGGGGTCGCGCCGGGCAATTACTCCCTCATACTGGTTTTCTATGCTCTGCGTGGGTTCGGTTTTCCGCTGTTCGCCTACGGCTTTTTGGTATGGATCACCGTGGCAACGCCCACTCGAAACCTGGGAACATCATTGGGCTGGTTTTGGTTTGCATTTGCCGCGGGCTTCCCAACCCTCGGGTCCCTGATTGCCAGTTACCTGGTTCCCTCGATGGGCGCTTATCAAACTCTTTGGTGGGCGCTTGTCTTTGTCGCTGCCGCCGGTCTGGCCCTGCTCGGCGTTCGAGACCCGACGGGAACGCGCCGGCTGGCCCCGCCGAAGGAAAATCCGATAAAGACGCTGGTGTTCAGCGCGGCAATCGCCTGGCAGATCCCGAAAGTCGGAATCGGCGGCATCGTGCGAACGATCAACACTGCGGCTCAACTCGGGTTCCTGGTATTTCTGCCGGTTTATTGCACCACCACGGTCGGCTTCACCCTCACGCAATGGCTACGCTTGCTGACCGCTCTTTCGGTCACCAATGTCATCTGGAACCTCTTGTTCGGATTCATTGGTGACAGATTTGGATGGCGGAGGACCGTAGTGCTGTTCGGCGGCTGCGGCTGTGCGGTCACTACCCTGATGCTTTATTACTCCCTGCAGGTACACCCCGCGAATTACGTGCTGGCGGTCGTTGCCGGCATGTTCTATGGCGCCACCCTGTCGGCCTACACGCCGCTCGGGGCGATTATGGCGGCTCTGGCGCCGGGCCGCAAAGGTGCTGCCATGGCCATCCTCAACCTGGGCGCCGGGGCCAGCGTCTGGGTCGGCCCGGCAATCGTGGGTCTCTTTCTGCCGTCGCTGGGCGCTGGCGGAGTAATGTGGATCTTCGCCGTGCTCTATGCCGTTAGCGCCGTGCTCACGATGTTCATGAAGGTTCCCGAGGATAGGGCAGCCGCATAAAGGAACCACCAGTGGCCCAGACCTTCTTCGGAACTATCGAGCGCCAGCACTCAACATCTTCAACGTTTTCAGGCCGTCGAAAGAGGCCTTGCCGGAGGGGCGGTATGAGCCAGGTAGAATGTGCCTCTAAGATCGGGGTTCCCGCTCGGACCGTAGGTCGAGAGGTAGCTCGAATGAAGAGGGGCGGGAAGGCAGCGACCAGCCCCAGAACTACCAAGGTTTAGGAGGAAAGTATGACGACGACCCGAAGAGAATTCCTGTCGGAAGTGGGAAAGGCCGGGGCTTGCTTGGGGTTTTGGGAGAGTTCTGGCACGCCGCTCTGGGTAGGAAGAACAGAGCTGGCCTTATCTGGTGATCCACCACAGGCCCCCTCCGGACTGAAGGCAGCTTGGTTGCGCCCGGCCCGGACTTACCGGCCTCACACGCGTTGGTGGTGGCCGGGCGGCGCCGTTACCTCAGAGGGGATCACATGGGAATTGGAGCAGATGAGCGCCCAGGGAATGGGCGGCGTCGAGATCATGATTCCCTGGGTGATGTATGCCCATGGGAACATCGAGTTCCTTTCCGAAGAGTGGCTACAGCTGGTAAGGCATGCTGTCCGAGAGGCAGCACGGCTCGATATGGAAGTGGCCATCACCTTTTCGCCCGGATGGTGCTTTGGGGGCTACTGGGTTCCGCCCACAGAACGTAGCAAGGTGTTGACACGGGCCTGGGTAGACGTCAGCGGGCCACGGGCATTCGATCAACCGCTTCCGGCCTATGCGCCGCCGGATTCTGCGGCAGCGCGCGAGGACTTGCCCGAATCTTTCCTGTCGGACGCGCCAGACGAGAACTTAGTGGTGGCGGCTGTGGCGGGTGAAATTGGCGGATCAGGACTCAACGGGAACACCTTGATCGATCTTAGCAACCAGGTCAGCCAAAATCGTTTGGATTGGCAGGTTCCCTCGGGCCAATGGCGCCTGATGGTCTTTCGCTTGAAGTACACGGGGCAGCAGAACTCGACAACCGAAAACTTTCTTCGGCGTCAATGGGTGGTTGATCACTTCAGCCAGGAGGCGGTGGCTAAGTACTGTGATTATCTGGGGGGTAAGCTTTATCAAGCCTTTGGGGAAGAGTTCGGCAAGACCGTGGACAGCATGTTCTGCGACAGCTTCGAAATCATGGCCCTTCCCGACACGATTCATTGGAGCAACGCGGCGCTTGAACAATTCAAAAACTATAAGGGCTACGACCTCAAACGCTATTTGCCGGCTATCTGGTGGGACATCGGAGAGCTGACCCCTAGAATCCGCTACGATATCAACGATTTCCTCTGCTGGTTGGGCCTCCATGCGACGTTTATGCCCTTTATCAACTGGTGCAACGAGCACAACGTGGAGGCGCGAGTTCAGCCGTATTTCCGATTTACCAATGAGGTCATTCAGGGAGCCGGCGTGACGCCGAGACCCGAGATGGAGGTAACCACCGACCGCTTTGCCGTTGTGCTCAACCCACGCAAAGCGGTGGCTGCTGGCGCTCATCTGTACGGACGGAGGATTGTTTCCGCCGAAGCGTTCACTTATCTTCACACCGAGCGGTATCGCTCGACGCTGGAAGAAATGAAGGGGGCCACAGATGCATTTTTGCGCGACGGGGTGACACAGTTTTACAACCACGGCTACATCTATTCCCCGGAGATGCACGTGGCGCCCTCCCGTGACATGCCTTGGGCAAATCGAATAAGCCACTGGAATACCTGGTGGAAGTACTATCGCCATTTGGCAGA
>JBEKLY010000267.1:0-11084 GCA_050010015.1 Terriglobia bacterium | reverse complement strand
AAGCACATCGGCTTCGGCGGCGAACTCAACTTTCAACCTTCCAAGGGCAACTACGGCCCGATTCAATCTCGGGAATTGTTCTATGATTTCAACGGACTCTACGCGCCCATTAACCGCAAAAAGGTCCAGTTCCGGATCGAAGCCGGAGTCGGCGGGGCCCATTTCGGCACTTCCTACACATCGAGTTCCTGCGTCGGTAGCGCGGTTTGCCAGTCGCAAACAGTATCTGCCGGCAGCTCGAGCCATTTCCAGGTGCACGTGGGAGCTGGCGTGCAGTTCTACGTGAAGGATCATTTCTTCATCCGCCCCCAGTTTGACTTCCGCGAGGTGCCGGGCCTTTCTGGGACTTACGGCTCGAATTCGGTGTATCAATACGGGTCCAATCAAGTGATCGGTTTTACTGTTTGGGTCGGCTATAATTTCGGCGAGATGTAAGCACGACGACTCGAGCCATCGGAGAAAAGACTCACCACAGAGGTCACGCAGAGGCGCAGCCGCAGCCACAAGCAGATTCTTCGCTTCGCTCAGAATGACATGTCACCCTGAGTGAAGCGTGTCATCCTGAGCTAAGCGAAGGATCTGCTCTCGCGCTGCCCGCTCTTCATGTACCCGCCTTTTAGTTCCGCATCTCATGTTATATTTGAACCATCGCAACTGGGGAGGGCTTCCCATGCCAAACGATGCTTTCTCACGACGAGTGTTTTTTCGTAACGTTTCCCTGGCTTCAACCGGAGCGGCGCTCGCTTCCCTGCCCGCCGTCGCTCGTGCTGAAGCGGGAGAACCGGCCCCTGAGCCGCCCTGGCCGGTAACCGCGGAATCTTATCCGCTGGTCGAACCCGGCAACGTTGCCAGCGTTGGGCGCTTCAAGCTGGCGACTCTGGATAACATGCCTGCAGCCTATCAGGAAAAACTGCGCGCCTATGCGCCGGACATGGAATTCACCCTATGTCGAGACGATGCGCAGTTTAAGAAAGAGGTCGCTGACGCAAACGTGATTTATGGCTGGTTCTCCCGCGAACATCTTCAGGCCGCACGCCAATTGCGTTGGATCCAATGGCCCGCGGCGGGTGTCGAGAGCATCCTCCATCCCGAACTGGTGGACAGTCACATCGTGCTCACCAACATGCAACGCATGTACTCGCCTACCATCTCAGAGACGGCTATTGGACTGATCCTGACCCTGACTCGCGGGCTGAATCGGTACACAAATCAGACTCGCGAGCACGTTTGGAAAGAGCTCGATGGGCTTACAGAAATCAGTGGCCTCACACTGGGCCTGGTGGGCCTTGGCGGCATCGGAACGGACACGGCCTATCGCGCCCATTACGGATTCCACATGAAGGTCCTGGCCGTGGATCCCAAGCCCTTGCCGAAGCCTGCCTTCGTGGCGGAGTTGCATTCCCTGGACTGGTTTCCCAAAATGGTGCCGCAGGTTGATGTGCTGATGAGTGCGGCGCCGCATACCCCGGTGTCCCAAGGCATGTTCAACGAGGCGATTTTCCGCGCCATGAAGCCCACCGCTTACTTCATCAATGTTTCGCGGGGGAAGTTGGTGAACACGCCGGACCTGATCCGCGCCCTCAAGGAAGGCTGGATTGCCGGGGCCGGGCTGGATGTGGCCTACCGCGAGCCATTGCCGCCGGATGACCCGTTGTGGACCGCGGGCAACCTGATCATCACTTCGCATTCGTCCGCGGTTTCAAAGGGCTCAACCGAGCGCTGTTACGATCTGTTCTGTGAGAACGTTCGACGCTATGTGAGCGGCCTGCCTCTGCTCAATGTGGTGGACAAGAAGCGGGGATACTAGCAGTATAGGCTAGCACGCAGCCGTAGAGGTGTCAATGTCGACGCGCCTCAGGGTCCCGAAGGGACCCAATATCATTAGCCGTAGGTGAAACCTACGGAAAACGCCAGAGCCAATGGTGAACAACCCCGAAGGGGTTGAACGTTGCTGTATTCGACCCCTTTGGGGTCGCAGGTAACGACGGGGACAGCTATTCATCCGTAGGTTCCACCTACGGCTAATGATCTTAATGCCCTTCGGGCATTCCCCCGTTTTCAGATTGTCGGGCCGTGGAATTCAGGCCTGTCCAGGCTCGCCCGGCGCAACCCGGCCCATCGGAATCGGCGCGCGGTATTCCCAATCCGAGGTTAGCCCAGCCTTGTATCGAAACAGTTTACAGACTTCACAGACCTGGGCCACGATATAGGGACTCTTCTGGTTCTGCCACTTGTGCTGGCAGGAGCCGGCAAGAGGTTTTGTTAAAGGCGATTCTGACATAACTCCACTCAGCATGCATTGTGCAGGGCGTCCCTTGCTGTTCGTAGGGGGACGGCTTGCCGTCCCCTGATGAACTGGGTAGGGCAAGCCCTACCCCTACACCCTTTCAAAGCAGAAAGCCACTAGGGACGGACCTACAAAAGCGCCTTAAGCACCTTCTCGAAGGCGCGAATAATCTCGTCCTCGTCTTTGGGCGTCAAACATGAGGGGATGGCAATAAGTATGCTCCGCTCGAAAAGGCTGTCCGCCTTGGGACAGGTCCCCTTGGCGTAGTTTCCCCCCAAACCCTGATTCTCCGCGAGCTTCCAGGGGAAGCCGTGCCCGTCCACCGAGGCCTTGTTCACAAGGCTTACATTATTGAAATAGAGATGCAAGCCCCAATCTGTCATTACTACATTCGAAACTCCTTGCGGGAACGTGACAATGCCTTCGGCGCGCAGCGCGCGGTTAACGCGCTGCGCCGTATCCGCGTCAGCGTAAGTGGTAATGAGGAAGCATCCGGTGTCGCCGGCCGGGTCGACCATCTTACGCAGTTGCACACCGGGGAGCCTTGCCAACGCTTCCCGGATACGGTATTTGCTCGAGTGCATGGCCGCGACGATGCGCGGCAACTTCCTCAGTTGGACCCTCAGCACGGCCGCGCGAATTTCGTCCAGCCGATAGCCTTTGCCCCACAGCATGAGGTCGGGATCGTTGAAAATCAGTCTCCCTGATTCGTCTCGAGCGTAGCCAAGGTCATGGCAGGCAAACGCCCGCTGCGAGAGCCGCGTGTTGTTGGTAGCAATGCAGCCGCCTTCTCCCGAACTCATGTTCTTATTCATCTGAAAACTGAACACGGCCATGTCCCCGAACGTACCCACTCTTTGCCCGCCCACGCTTCCACCGTTGCACTGGGCGCAGTCTTCCAGCAGCCAGAGTCCGTGTTTCTTCGCGATCCCCTCGACCGCCATCACGTTTCCAGGCGCGCCACTCATGTGAACCATGATGATCCCCTTGGTGTGAGGAGTAATGCGCTTCTCGAGATCCACCGGGTCCAGGCAAAAGGTTTCATCAATATCCGCCAGCACCGGGATCGCTCCGTGGTTCACCACCGCCGCCAGCACCGATACCCACATGTAGGCCGGGACGATCACTTCCTGGCCGGGCCCCGCGCCGAGCGCCGAGAGCGCGGTATGGAGTGCGCCCGTGCCGCTGCTGACTGCGATGGCGTGAGTAACTCCCAGGACTTTCGCAAACTCCGCTTCGAACGCCTCAACCTCTTTCTGCAAAGCCACACCATAGTATCGAAATAACGAGCGGCTTCTGAGGAGGCGCACAACGGCCTCAACCTCCTCCTCATCCATAAAGTGGACGCCGGGGAATTCCAAAGGCAGCGGTTCGGTTCGCACCGGCGCACCGTTGTCGATGGCCAGCTTGTCGTTAAGAACCTGCGTGCTTGGGCTTTCCGATTTTTCGTTTGGCATTTTGACATCCGTCCTTTAGTTAAGTTGTTCGGAGCGCGGGCTTCCAGCCCGCGGTTCGTTCGTTTTGTGCGGGCTGGAAGCCCGCGCTCCGGATTATTCCGTGACCTTCAAAATCCCGTGGACTTGAATATCTTGCGCCGACTTACCCACCATGATCTCAAAGTCACCCGGCACGACCTGCCAGTGCATGTCGACGTTAAGCAACTGCAAGTCTTCCGGTGTCAGCTTGAAGGTTACCGTCTTGGTCTCGCCGGGCGCGAGCGCCACGCGCTCGAATCCGCGCAGGCGTTTGACGGGTGTAGACACCGGGGCGTACGTCTCGTGGACATAGAGCTGCACGGTTTCCGTTCCGGCCAGGCTTCCCGCGTTTTTTACGTCCACGCTCACCTGCACATTCCCCGCCGGATGAATCTGCTCGGGAGTGATGCGCAAATTACTATAGTCAAAACTGGTATAGCTCAACCCATAACCGAACGGGTATAAAGGAGTGGCGGGCATGTCGGCGTAGCCCCTGTGGATCTCCTGCATCCAGGCGGCCTTCGAGGGCTTGTAGTTGTAATAGACCGGCAACTGCCCGGAGTGGCGCGGAATGGTAATCGCGAGGCGACCGCTGGGATTGTAGTCGCCAAACAGCACGTCCGCCACCGCTTCCCCGCCCCGTTCGCCCGGCTCCCAGGCTTCGACGATAGCCGGGATATGCTCCGCCGTCCAGCGGGTCGAGAGCGGCCGGCCGTTAACAAGCACGACGATTGTGGGTGTGCCTGTTTCATAAACAGCCTTGACGAGATCCTCCTGAACTCCCGTCAAATCCAGGTTGGCAACGTCGTGGCCTTCTCCGTCCGTCCGCTGCTCGACACCTTTTTCACCGTCGGGCTCTTCCTGCTGTTCGCCGACCACTACGATGGCCACCTTGGAATTCTTGGCGGCCTGAACGGCCTCCGCAAATCCCTTCTTGTTCGGGCTCAAAATTCCGCATCCCTTGGCGTAGGTCACGTGAGTCGAGGCCGGAAGTGTTGCCTTGATCCCTTCGCGGATGGTCACCACGTGCTGGAGGACCTCCGAGGGCGAGTAATCGCCCAACTGGTTTCGGACGTTGTCGGCGCTGGGGCCGATGACAGCAATCGAGCCAACGTCCTTCTTAAAGGGCAGGAGATGGTTGTCGTTCTTCAGCAAGACGATTCCCTCGCGTGCCGTACGCAACGCCAATTCCTGATGCTCTTTTGAATGCACGATGTTCGCGGCTCGCTCAGGGTCGACTTCCGAATGCTCGAAGAGTCCGAGAGCAAACTTCTGCTCGAGCACGCGCCGCACCGCCCGATCAACCAGTGCGATGGGCACACGTCCTTCTTCGACATTTTCGATCAAGGGTCCCATGTAAGCGGGCTCATAGGTAATATTCAGGTCCACCCCGGCTTTGAGCGCCAGCGCCCCCGCTTCTTTTTGGGTGGGAACGATGTGCTCATAAATCAGCGTTCCGAAGCCGCCGCCTTCGCTTTCAACGATGCCCTTGAAGCCCAGTTCCTGCCGGAGCACGTTATTCATCCACTTCACGGAAGCGTGAGCAGGCACGTCTTCGACTTCCGGATAACCGGCCATGACGCCCAACCCGCCGGATTTGGTGATTCCCCCAATCCAAGGAAGCAGCACATTTTCGCGAATGTAGCGGTCTGACAACTCAATGGCGCCGCGCTCGAGGCCGCTCGCAGGCTCGCTCTGAGTGGGGAAATCCGTCATCACCGCGATAACCCGATCAGGGGCGGCAATGTTATCGCCCTGAGTGCCCTGAACGATGCTTTCCGCGATGCGTTGGTAGAGGTAAGGATCCTCCGTGTAAGCCTCCTCGTTGCGACCCATGCGCGGATCGCGGTCTTCCTCCAGCACCAGCGTGGAAAGCATGTGGATTCCCACCGCCCGGGCTTCAGCGGCCGCAGACGCATAGATGGCCTTCACGAGATCCATGTCAAACGTGCTGCCGATGGTCAGGCCTTCCGGGAAGACCGTGGCGCCGGACATCATGGCGCCGTGCGTGCCTTCTTCGTCTTCGAGCAGGGGAATCTTCAGCCGGGTCTGGGTGCGCGCGATTTTCTGAAGTTCGTTGAAGTACTCAGCCTGCTGACGCGCGCCTTTGCGTAGAATCTCGTTCGCGAGCGTGAAGAAACCGCAGCCGGGACCGATTTCCTGAGTGTAAGTTCCGGCCGCGAACTTGCGGCAGGCCTCGGTCTTCGAGGGAATATCCTTCCCCAATTCCTCCACATAGACGCAGGGCAAGTTGAGCTGGCCCACCTTCTCCTTGAGCGTCATGCGGCTCATCAGGTCATTAATGCGCCGCTCGACGGGTTCGTTAGGATTGAGATAGATTGGTTCGTCGCCGCCGCTCTGTGCGAGGGCCGCTGGGACCAGCCCCAGAAACAAAAGTCCCGCAAGAAATATGAGAACCCACTTCTTGTTCGACATTCCCAACCTCCCAACAACTGTCATACTGTGGAGTCCGTCAGCCGACGGACGATGAAGGATCTCCGAAGTTCGTTGAAAGTGCAACCGCCGAGATTCCCCGACTTCTGGGGTCCGATGGACCCCATCGGGGTCCAGAAATCGGACTTCGCTTCGCTCAGAATGACAGTGTTCAAGTGTCGTTCCACAGCCAACAACGTCAACCCTCGGCAGGCAAGTGCCGCGCGTAGCGGAGACACGGTGAGCTGACGTGGGAACCGTTTGGATCAAACCAGCCCCGTAGCGCCGAAACGCTGGCATTATACCCGAAGAGGATGACAAGGCTGCTCTGAAAATGTTTGTGCCGAAGGCACCCTGGAGTGCGGTAGCGCCAGCTACCGCCGTTCGCTCGCATTCCAGTGCGGCAGCTCCGCTGCCGCACTCCACGGCAGCTCGTGTAGCCCCCTTCCTGTCACTTTCCGGCGTCACCTTTCCGTTCGAAGCTTCGGTTCGTTTTGCGCAAGAGGCCTTGATTTTGCTCTTTTTAGTGCTCAATTTGCGCTAATTTGCGCGCAAAACGCGCATAATCTGCAGCGTATAAAAAGAGATTTTCCTTTGTTTTCAGCCACTTCTTAGCTTCGTTCCCACTATTTTCCATTTTTCGTAGTTCCCTGCTTTGCTCTCGACGCCGCTCCGGTCCCATTTTCCCCATCCCGTCTATGCGTTCCGACTCCCCCCTGCGACAAATTGTCAATAATAGCCATCAAAGTAGGCTATCATAGGATGACCGGCCTGTCAAGTGAAAAATGCAGAACGACAAAAAGGCAGGGTAGCGCAGACCTGCTTTTTGGTCTGCGGCCGGCCCTGCTCGCCGCGGAGCAACCCCTCACCCGTCCCGCACCGGCTGATAACTACGCCGGCTGCGGGCCACCCTCTCCCCACTGGAGAGGGCACGCGAATTCTTTCGGGAGAGAGGGCGGCCGCAATGGCCGCCCCCACAGAGCCTCTAGAAGAAGAATTTCATGCTCACCTGGCCGATGCGCGGCGGGTTGGCATTGGTCACATAGCCGAAGGTCGAGTTGTTGATGTTGCCCGTTGGTGAGCCGAATTGAGCGTGATTCCAGGCATTGAAGAACTCCGCTCGGAACTGCAGGCTCTTCGCTTCGGTCAGCTTCACATCTTTCGTCAAAGACAAGTCGAAGTTGTTCCAACCCGGGCCGCCGAAGAACCGGCGACTGGAATTCCCGAGTTGTGGCTCCACGACGGTTGGGACAATCTGGGGTTTTGGCTCGGGAGTGAAAAGCGCCGTGTTGAAGTATGGCTGCCCGCTGCGAGGATTCTGGAAGTCCAGGCTCCCAAGCGCGCGGTTCGGCTCGTCGATGTCGTTGCCCTGCCCCGTGCCTGAGGTCCCCAGCATCGAACGATCGTCAGTCTCCAGGATGTACACCGGGAATCCTGTCGCGAAGCGCGTAATTCCGTTGAGCAACCAGTCGTTGGTCAGGCGCTTGGGGCCAGGGAGTTTGTCAAAAGGTACACGATAGGAGTAACTCACGACGAAGTTGTGCTCAACATTGAAGGCGGAAAGCGACTTGGTGATTTTGGGGTTGATAGGGTTGATGTTATCCCCTTGGCCTAAGCCGTTACCGGAAGTGTTATCGAGCGACTTGGAGTAGGTGTAGCCGGCGAGGAATTCGGCGCGGCCCAGGGTGCGGCGCAGCGTGAGCTCGAGCGCATTGTAGTTGGAGTTGGCCATGGTGGCCATGTAGCCGTCGCTGGCAAAAGCCTCGACGGGGGTCCCGGAGAGACTGGGAACCACGTTATTGTAAGGCGAGCGGACGCTGTAGACGGTTGCGCCGCTGGCGGAGGTGAAAGGGCCAGCATCCTCGCCGTTGGGACCGCAACCTGCCGCGAGCAGACTAAAGCACAGAGCCGGATTCGAGGGGTTGGCCTCGACGGTGGCCAGCAGCCGGTGCGCCTGCGTGCCGACGTAGCTGATCGACATGATGGTCGCGTTCCCGAACTGGCGTTGCAGGGAGAAGTTGTAATGCTCGGCGTAGGGAAGGCGGTTGGCGTGGAAGAACGCCGGCGAACTCCCGAGAGGCACGAATTGCGCCCAATTCAAAGTGGTGTCAGGGTTCGAGGGGCTGACGTTCAGCGGAGGCACCGGAACCGGGAAACGCTGGCCTTCGTTCACCCCCGTGGTCCGAACGATGAAGGGATTCTCAAAGTCCGGAAGATAGCTAGGCCCCCACCAGTAACCATAGGGGGCGTCCCCGCTCTCCTGCTCGAGGATACGGTTTTCGAAGGAGGTAAAGTACACACCAAAGCCCGCCCGGATGCTCGTCTCGCCGCCTCCTCCCACCAAC
This sequence comes from Terriglobia bacterium, assembly GCA_050010015.1. Lineage (GTDB taxonomy): Bacteria > Acidobacteriota > Terriglobia > UBA7540 > UBA7540 > CAVROP01. The sequence continues at coordinate 2,544 of JBEKLY010000267.1, read as the reverse complement.
TTGCCCAGGAAGCCGCCGGAGGCGTGGGGCGAATAGGCCAGCCCTAAGCGCGGGGCGAAATTGTGATGGCCCGTCGGGGCGAGCGTGGAGGGAATCCCCGGGTCGCCCGGGAAGCACCAGCCCGTGGGTGCTCCTGGAAACTCCTTCGACTGGCAGCCGGGAATGAGGGCCTCCCATTCGTTGTGCGCTTCCCACCAGGGAGTGCTGACCTCCCAACGCAACCCATAGTTGAGGGTAAGGTTTCGGGTGGCTCGCCAGCTATCCTGGGTGTAGAGGTCGTAAGACCGCGAACGGCCGTAGACAGGCAGTTGCAGGCCCTGGGAATAGTTCGAAGGCGCCCCGATCAGGAAATCGGCAAAATCAAAGCCAGTCTCAACCCCGTTGAATCCGAACGAGCCGTTCAGGTTCAATGTGAACCGGTATTCCACCTGGTCGTAACTGTACGCCCCGCCGAATTTTATCGTGTGGGTTCCAATCACCTTGGAGAAGTTGTCGGCGAAGTTGTAGGTGTTGTCAAAGACGCGCAGGAAGCTGTTCGCCACGCCGATACTGTAGTTGTTGAAGCCGATGGGCTCGACGCCTTCGTAGTTGGGGTTCATCGGGAAGATGCCGGTGAAACCCTCGTCGGAGAGCTTTGGTCCCAACCCTCCCAGTGGAGCGTTCGAGAACTGGACGTCACGCATGTAGCCAAGCCGGAGTTCGTTGACAGAGGTGGCGCCGAAGGCTTTGGTGATGCCGACGTTGATGATCTGCGCCCGGCCGTTATTACTCGAGGCGAACCCAGGAAGACTTGCCCCGCCGTAGGGATTCACCAGGATGTCATCGTCGATGAAATAGTAGCCCGAAACCATACCCAGGCGGGTGTTGGCGTCAATGCGGCCGCTGGCTTTGTCGTCGCGGAGGGTTTCCTTATAGGCGGACGTGGTGTAATACGGGCCCAGGTTCGGAAGCGGGATGTACTTCATGAGGAACTGGGAAGGCGCACTGAATGCAGACTGGGGGATAACCGCGTTGGGAAATACACACTGAGCGTTGGTGGTGCACCCGCTGGTGTAGTACCGCTCCCCATTGGTGACGGGATAGCCGAATTGCTGGGAGAGCTTGCTGGCGAAGGCTGTGCCGTCCACGGTGCCCGTGAGTTGGTTGGCCCTAGGGTTGGCCACATCCGAGAAATCTCCCCCTCTATCCTGAGCAGAGGGTACGGCGATCAACCCGCTGTCGACGCCTTCCACCAGGCGCGTCCCCTGATAGTCGGTGAAAAAGAACACCTTGTCATGGATCACTGGACCGCCGAACGTGCCGCCGAACATGTTCTGGTGCAGAGTGGCGAGGGTCGGAGAATAGAAGTTGCGGGAATCGAGATGGGGATTCCGCACGAACTCGAAGGCATCGCCGTGAAATTGGTTGGTGCCTTGCTTGGTAATCACGTTGATGAGTCCGCCGGAGTAATTCCCGAACTCGGCGTCGGCATTGTTGGTGAGGATGCGAAACTCGGCGATGGAATCGAGGTTGGGAATGATGGCGGTGTTGTTGTACAACCTTTCCTCGGCGTTGCCGCCATTCACGATGAAGCCATTAGCGCCTTCCCGCTGCCCGCTCACCGAAAGCGCCCCGGGGTTCAAGTTTCCCGACACAGCCATGCCGGAACCCTCGCCACTCGAAGAAGGCACCACGCCGGGCTGTAGAGCCAGCAGGTCGGTGTAGCTGCGGCCGTTCAGCGGCAGTGTGGTCATCTTGGTGTTCCCGATCACTTCACCCATCTGGGTGTTGGTGGTTTCAACGTGAACGGCGGTGGCCGCAACACTCACCTCCTGGTTCACGGAGCCCACCTTCATCGTGGCATCAACGCGGAGAGCCGTGTTGACATCAATGACCAATCCGGTCTGGCGGTATTCTTCGAACCCTTTCTCGGTAATCCTGATCTCGTAATGACCGGTGGGAAGGGCCGGAAAGTTATAAAAACCAGCCGAATTGGTTTGGGTCGTGGTTTGAATTCCGGTGTCTGTATCGAGAGCCACCACCGAGACTCCGGGCATGATCGCCCCGGTGGGGTCCGTGACCGTTCCGGAGATACTGCCTGTGACGGCGGCGCGGGCAAGCGTGCTTACCAACACCAACAGCACAGCCAGCGCGAATAAGCGTTGAAGGCGCAAACTGAATCTATGGATTCGAAGCATTGCGATTCTCCTGTCCCGAAACACGGTTATGCGAAAGACGATTCTCGCCCTTCGCCAAACGACCCGACAGAAACCAAAAGGAATGCCAATGACGGCCAAGGTGGGCCAAGCCGCTGACGCCTACAAGCCCCGGCTTGCTCGTCATCCGCGGTGAGGAACATCGCCCTTGCTACGTAGGAATCGCTCAGCCCTGCTACCCAACGTCTAACACTTAACTTGAAGACGGCGAATTGTCAAGGTCATTTGGGGCGCACGACACAGAAGTTGCACGATTCGCGGGAGGAGTGAAAAAAGGGGTTGGGTTCTGTGCTCTGACAGCGTAGTATACTGTCAGAGAGGAGAACCCCATGTCTCACCCTTCGCAACT
>JBEKLY010000266.1:0-11087 GCA_050010015.1 Terriglobia bacterium | reverse complement strand
ACCCCCCGGGGCGCGCGGCCACCCCCCCCGCTCTGTGCTCGCTGGGGGGCCGCCACGGGGGGCCCGTCCCCCCCCGCTCCCGGATATCTTCAGAGCAGAGCGAGATTCCTCGTCGCCTTCGGCCCCCCGGCATGACATGCAAAGGAAGTTCTCACACGGACTCTTCAGTCCCGCCGCCTCCGGGAACCTGACCCGTTGGGCCTTTAGGCCCTTGGTCCCAGGCGGGCCATTTCACGCGACTGCGCGCAGGCGACGTACATATCCCGCCGTCCCGGAATACCGAGCTTTTGCATACGGTAAATCAAGCTGGTGCGTGGCACCCCCAGCCGCGCCGCTGCGCCGTGTGCGCCGCCGATCACCCATTCAGTCTCGTCGAGCGTCCGAAGGATGTGTTCCCGTTCGGCTTCTCTTAACGTCAGGGAGCGGTTTGGATGGCTGATAGCAGGAGCCCTCCCGAGTTTTTCGGACGGCAGATTCAAAGTGTTTCCTTGGGTCAGGATCACGGCGCGTTCCATGACGTTCTGTAGTTCTCGAATGTTGCCGGGCCAGTGATAGCGAGTGAGCGCCTGCATTGTCTCCTCGGGAATGTGGTCGATCGACTTGTTCATTCGCTGCGAGTATTTCCTGACGAAGTGCCATGCGAGGAAAGAAATGTCCTCGCGGCGGTCGCGCAGCGGCGGAACCATCATCGGAAAGACGTTCAGGCGATAATAGAGGTCACCGCGGAACTCGTGGTTTTCTACCATCTGCACCAAGTCGCGATTGGTGGCTGCGACCATTCGGACATCCACATGAAGTGTGCGCGCGCTGCCGAGGCGCTCGAATTCCTGCTCCTGCAAAACGCGCAAAAGCTTCGGCTGCAATTCAAGCGGGATATCGCCCACCTCATCCAGAAACAGCGTGCCCGGGTGCGCGAGTTCGAAGCGGCCGATCCGCTGGGAGACGGCGCTGGTGAAAGCGCCGCGCTCGTGCCCGAATAGCTCGCTTTCAAGCAGACCGCTGGGTATGGCGGCACAGTTAACCTTGACGAACGGCTGCTCGCGGCGGGAGCTTAAGTTGTGAAGCGCGCGCGCCAGCAGCTCTTTGCCCGTGCCGGTCTCGCCCACAATCAGAACCGTAGAGTCCGTCGGGGCCACCATCTCAACCTGCGCCAAAACCTCCGCCAGGGCCCGGCTTTGGCCAACCAGTCCGGAGTCTGCTCGGCCCCAGATAAGAGCTCTTTTTGGCGGCGGGGCATCCCGATCGCGCCATCCTTTTGCCTCTGCGCCCTCGAGATGTTCTGTGACGTAATTGCTAATGCCCATCTCTTCCTCCAAGCGCACGAAGATGCGTCGCATTATTCGTCAGTTCGCTCAAAATTCTTACCCCGTCGAACGACTCGCGAGGACCGGGCAGCCGTACACCTGCCAGCCGAGCCGTGATACCCGAGAGAAGGAGCCCGGAAACACCGACATTATGTCCCACTCAAACAGTATATCATCCCACCCTTAAACCGTCGCTTCGAGGCTCTCCTCTGAAAATGCCCGCGCTCCCGGTTGCTTCATGGTTTCTGGGCGCGTGTCAGCGGACGGGCATGCGCGATCGCTTGGATAGCAGCGGCACGCGTGGATTGCGCTTACGAATCAATGGGCCGAAGTTCGCCGAGGACCGTGAGAATAAGTTCCGAGACGGTGGGATGGATGTGCATGGCATGCTGAAGTATTTCGTAGGGAACACGGGCGTTCATGATGTCCAAAATGCAGTGGATCGCCTCGCCGCCGCCGGATGTAGGCTACATTCTGCCCGGCGCCAATGATGATCGCGTCGAATTGGCTCATCCCGGTACAACTCCTATCGCACTCTGACGTTCGGTTCTACCGACATTCCGGGCCTCAGCAGGTGTTGCGGGTCCTGCCCTTTATCGAACACTATCTTGACGGGTATCCGCTGCACCACCTTTACGTAATTCCCCGTCGCATTTTCAGGTGGCAACAGGCTGTAAAGCGCTCCGGTAGCGGCGGCGATGTTTAAGATGTGTCCGTCGTAAGTGCGGCCGTAGGTGTCCACCGAAATCCTGGCAGGTTGGCCGGAGCGCATATGCCTGAGCTGCGTTTCTTTGAAATTGGCTGTCACCCAGATGTTTTGGCTGTCCAAGGGGACGATGGTCATCAATTGCTGGCCTGGCGAAACGTTCTGGCCCGGCTGGACCGAGCGCTGTCCGACTATCCCGCTGACGGGGGCCACGATAGTCGTGTACTCGAGGTTCAACTGCGCCTGCACGAAAAGCGCGGAGGCGCGCTCGCTCTCGGCCTGTGCAGCTCGCGCTCGGGATTGCTGCACCGAGATTTGCTGAGGCCGGGTCAGCGCGTACTGCAGTTGGGCTTGAACTTGTGCCAGCTTCGCTCGTGCCTGTTCGACCACTTGTTCAGCGCCCGCGGCAGACGCTCGGGCGGCCTCGACCGCGGCGGCAGTGGCTTTCTGGCTGTCGACCGCTTGAGTGTAAAGTTGCTGAGGGACCTCATCTTTCGCGGCGAGCGGCCTGTAACGGTTAACGTCATCTTGAGCCTTAAGATCGTTTGCTTCGGCTTGCCGCAGCGCGGCCTGCTCCGCTTCAGACGCACGTTGGGCCGAAGCCACTCCGGCGTTGGCGCTATCAATGTCCGCCCGCGCACCCGACAGCATACTCGACGTGTTCACGGAGGTGAGGGGAACGCTGGTTAATGAAGCGCTGGCGCTGGCTTCATCGTTAGCGAGATTGGCCCTCGCATTCGCCACAGAGACCTTGTAGTCCTCGGGATCGAGTTGCGCCAGCACCGTCCCCGCCTCGACGTACTGGTTGTCGTCCACAGTAACCCTCGTCACGTAGCCGGCGACGCGCGCACTGACGGGATAGATGTAGCCGTTGATTTCGGCATCGTCGGTGGACTCCCAGGCAGTCAAGTGGTGATAGAGCAGGACCGACGCCGCAATCAAAGCGAGGCCGAGAACCACCAACCCGATTCGCCAGCCGGCTTTCGTGCGTCGTTTGGGCGGCGCGCCGGGGCCTACTCCCGTTCCCGTCGGCCCGGTGTCGCCGCGGTTCACTGCCGGTGTGTTCACAGTCGTTGTCGTTGCCATTGTGACCTCACTGCTTTGAAGATGTCCGGGAGCGCGGGCATTCCTTCGCTGTGCTCAGGACAGGCTCTGCCCGCTCTTCGCGCCGCAGTTGCACGCACGCTGCGGGCAGGATGCCCGCGCTCCCGGGTACTTCATGCTTTCCGGGCGCCCGTCAACTGACGCGCATGACCGAGCGCTTTGAGCCCGTCCCGCCGCTGTTCACTCCTTTCGCGCGGGAAACTCAAGTCCGCTTGTTTGCATACCGGGCCACCGCATCCAGGATGATATCAACCGCCACGTCATTGCCAGCGCCGGAATTAACCATCAGGTGGAATCGATGTCTGCCGGGCCACTCGACGTCGAAGTATCGCTTGATGAAGTCAGCGCGATCGCGGTCCACGGTTTCCGCCAGTTCCGCCGCTTCCTTCGGGTTCTTGCCTCTTGCCTGGAGCCGGCGGACCTTCTCCTCGAAGGGAGCGTAAATGAAAGCGTGAAAGGCATCAGGGCGGTCGCCAAGATAATAAGCTGACCCACGCCCCACGATCACACAGTTGCCCGCTTCGGCAACTTCGGGCAGAATCTGCCGAACCACTTCGCGCACACAGTCAGTATCCACAACTTTAAGGCGCGGGGCGTTCAGGCTTCCTTCGAAACTGCCGCGCATGAAAGCCTTGAGCAGTCGGCGATGCACCGGATCGCGTTTCTCCTCGTGCTCCTCCACCGCGCGGCGTTCGCAATCCATCCGGCGGGCGATTTCCTCGGTCAGCAACTGGTCCCAGAGTTTCCAGTCCAGGCGTGCTGCCACCGCCGCCGCAATGTCGCCTCCTCCACTGCCGTATTCGCGCTCGATCGTGATGACCCGAATCATAGCTAGACCTCTCGGATAGGCTGGTCCCCACCCTACTGAGGATTGTAGAATTAAGTGATCCTCATCCCCCGGCCCCTCTCCCCCAAGTGGGCGAGGGGAGCAATAACCCGATTTTATTCCCTCGCCCCTTTGGGGGAGAGGGTGTCCGTCAGCCGACGGACAGGTGAGGGGGTTGGTCCGTCGCGATATTATGTAACCCTCAGTGGCGGTGACCGTCGATCAGCCCTACAAAGCTGCCTCTGCCCCGCCGCCCGGCTGGTTCCTTCTCAATGCGAACGACAGCAGAAACATGATGCCCGCCCCAACACATAGGACCCAGAAAGTATCGATATAAGCCAAAGTAGTTGCCTGACCTATCAACGCTCGATAGACCCTGGCGTAAGCCTGGCTCGTAGCTCGCGACGCATCCAAACCCTGAACAGCCAGGTGCGCTGCCAAGGCCTTGACAGCCTGCGTGAAAGTCGGCTGGCCCGGGGCGATATGCCGCACCAGATACACCTGGTGGAATTGCGCCCGGCGAGCAATCAGCGAAGTGACCATGGAAGTACCGATGCTGCTCCCGATGTTCCGCATAAAGTTCACCAGGCCTGCAACACTGTTGCTCTTCTCCGCCGGCATTCCCACGTAAGAGACCAGGTTGATGGGAACGAACAGGAAGGCCAGGCCGCAGACCTGCACCATTCGTAACATGCTGGCGAATCGAAAGCTGATATCGAGATCAAGACGTTGCGTGGAATAGAACATGGCCAGCGACAGCGCCAGCCAGCCAAAGGCGATCATGTAGCGTGCCTGGATCTTCGAGGCGAGCAACCCCACCACCGGCATCTCAAAGAGCAGCAGCAGGCCGCCGCCGGAAAGCACCAGGCCCGCTGACGATGCTGTGTACCCCATCAGTGTCTGGAGGAAGAGCGGCATCATAACCAGGCTCGAGAAGAGCATGATTCCCAACACGAACATCATGGCGTTGGCGCCCAGGAAGTTCAGGTTCTTGAAGAGTCGGACTTCGATGATGGGGTTCTTATAAAACCATTCCCAGATGACCAGCGAAACGAGCCCCACGCCGGCTATGACGGCTAGCGTGAGTATGAACTGCGAACCGAACCAGTCATCTTCCTGCCCTTTGTCGAGCATGATCTGCAGGGCTCCCACTCCCAGCGTGAGCAGCGCTACACCGATATAGTCGATCCTCACCCCCGCGCCCGCCGCGCGCTTTGCCCAAGGTGGGTCTTCCACCAGTCGATAGACAAGAAACAAGGCCAGGATGCCCACCGGCAGGTTAATAAAGAAAATCCAACGCCAGGTGTAGTTGTCCGTAATCCACCCGCCCAGCGTGGGCCCAATCGTCGGCGCAATGATCGTGGTGATTCCGTAGAGCGCGAAGGCCTGCCCTCGCTGTTGCGGCGGGAAGACATCCGCCAGAATGGCTTGCGACATTGGTTGGAGCCCGCCACCGCCCGCGCCCTGCAAGATTCTGAACAGAATGATTGTCCCCAAGCTGGGCGCGAACCCACAGAGCAGAGAACTTATCGTGAACACCACGAGGCAGATCATGAAGAATCGCTTGCGCCCCAGCGCGGCCGCCAACCATCCGCTGATGGGCAGTACGATGGCGTTGGAAACCAGATAGGAAGTCAGCACCCAAGTGCTTTCGTCGTTGCTCGCGCCCAGGTTACCAGCCATGTAAGGCAGCGCGACATTCGCGATGCTGGTGTCCAACACCTCCATGAACGCCGCCATGGCGACGACGACTCCAATCAGCCATGGGTTGAACTTGGGCCGCCAGGGTTCAGCGGGAAGCGCAGGCCGAGGGATCTCGACTGGGGGGCTTCCGGATCGCGAATTGCTAAGGCCGTCGGATTTCTCCGCCATGTTTCCTGCTGATGAAAAGCGGGTAGGGGTAGGGCTTGCCCTACCCCGGATGGTGGAAGATCGCTCCAGCCAGGGGACGGCGAGCCGTCCCCCCACAATCGTGTTTCATGGCTTCCGCGTGCCCGTCCGCCGACGGGCATGAGCGGCTGCCCTGAAAATGCATGTGTCGAAGGCACCCTGGAGTGCGCTAGCGCCAGCTACCGCCGTTCGCTCGCATTCCAAGGCGGCAGCTCCGCTGCCGCACTCCATGACGCACTGCCCATTCTCATGGTTTCCGGGTGCCCGTCCGCCGACGGGCATGAGCGGCTGCGTTGACAACTGTCAGCATCAAGCTATTTCAATTTCGGTGTTCTCATGGCCCGGATTTTGCCCCGCAAAAGATGAGGGCAACCGCAGTGCCAAAGAAGCGTGTAGCTCTCGGCAGTATCTATCTCTATGCAAATCAGGCGTTAGACAGAATTAGGAAAACCGAAAGTGCGCCAATGAAGCCATCATGAGGATGATTCATAATGGCGAGTTATCGACAGGAGTCGGCATTCCGACACGCACGCCCTCACCGCCCGATAACCTCGAGCCACTGGCGGGCATCTTAGGCGAGCATCAGTCTCAGCATGAACGCGGGAACGTAGGGGAGGGGTTGAAGGAGTTCTTTGTGTAAACTGTGGCCCTCCATCGTAACACTCGCTTTTTGTTGTCCTGCTAGTGTGGTGTCCCGCATAATTCTTGACAATTAAGGTGTGTCTGCCGACCTCCTCACCCGCCTCGCTACGCTCGCCACCCTCTCCCCCAAGGGGGCGAGGGGATTGTCAAGAGTTATGCGGGACAGGACGCTAGCTTTTGATGATGTGCGAGGTTGCATCCAAGAATACCGGCTGCTTCCGGAAATAAGATTCGTTCGCCATGTGGCAAGCGATGGCGGCATGGTTGCCGAAGACGGCATCTTCAACCACCGGCTGGCGGGACTTCACCGCCTGGAAGAAATTCCACAAATGCGGACGCACGTCATCCCAATCGTTGCCGTGATAGACGGTGTCCTCCGCCAGAGGCTCCTGGCCTGGCGGAACGTCGTGCTCGGCGTGCCACTGCCTGATGTATTCGTCGCGCATCTTTTGAGGGAAGCTGCTCGAGTAGTAGCTGGGAGCGGTATCCACGCCCCGTTGCGGCGAGTAGCGGAGGTCAAACTCTCCCGCGTCGAGAATCCCCTTCGGGCCCAAGAATCGCGCCAGCTCAGGCGTCTCCGCGCCCAACCCGAGCCGGACGTAAACGGGAACACCGTGGTAATCGAACAGCACAAGGTGGAGGTCCGGCATATTGCGGCCGTCCTTCCAGCGGAAGACGCCACCCAGGGCGCATGCCGAGCGAGGCGGCTCGTTCCAGCCGAGCGTCACGAGCATGCCGCTGATGAGATGCACCATCAGGTCGCCGCCCACGCCGGTGCCGTACTCTCTCCAGCACCGCCAGCGCGCAAACCGGTACTTGTCGAACGGAATCTTCGGGGCGTCATTCAGCCAGGTGTCCCAGTCAAGGTTCTCCGGCGAGAGATCGAAGGGCGGCGGATACTCCCAGGCGCCGGTCGGATCGTTGCGCCCCAGGCTGAGCTCGACATACTCTACCTCGCCGATGGCACCGCCGTGGTAAAGTTCGCGCGCCTTGGCGCAAAGCACGGAACTGACTCGCTGCGAGCCGATCTGCACAATGCGCTGGTTGCGCTCGGCCGCCTCCACCATGTCGAAGCCCTGCGGCGCGTTGTGCGACATCGGCTTCTCGCAGTAAATGTCCTTGCCGGCGTTCGACGCATCCACCACCACTCGCTTGTGCCAGTGATCGGGCACCGCCGCCACGATGCAGTCGATGTCCTTGCGGTCGAGCAGTTCCTGGTAACGTCGCGTAGTGGGCAGGCTCGGATTGCCCGTGAGCTCTCTGGCCAGCGTGTGCCGGCCATCGTAGAGGTCGGCGGCGGCTACGCATTCGATGCCAGGAAGTGAAACGGCGGCGGGCAACAGCCCCGAACCTTGCATGCCAATGCCGATCATCCCGAAGCGCACGCGGTCGCTGGGCGGCGGCGCCGGCCTGGGCGCGGCAAACGCCTCACCATCCAGCCAAACGGTTTTGCCTGCCAGCAGGCTCCCTGCCCCGGCGGCACTACTCTTTAAGAATTGTCGACGTGAAGGTTGATTACCCATGACGATCTCCTCCGCTGAAATGAAGTGAATAATCGAGACGATGAAATACTTGAGTCTCGGCTTCGCGCGGGCCAATCTCCTCAATCCAAAGTTACCAACAAGATGCCTGCGCTACAAGCCAGATTACACGAATTCCGAAGTTGAATTTGGCACTCCCGGGCCAAGTCTTCGAATCTGAATTGCCTGCCTTGATAATCTCGAAAACGGATCGGGTGTTTGGATTCTACGGAAGCAACCCCTCACCCGTCCCGCACCGGCTGATGACTACGCCGGCTGCGGGCCACCCTCTCCCCAAGGCATGTCCTCACGTGTACTCCTTCAAAGAAGGTCAGAATGCTCAGACTGTTTTCTTCGGGTCGTGGTCTCGTTCGAGAGCACTCCGATCCCATTTGGCCAAATTGGCCGCGGCTTCATACGTCGACTGGAGAAAGTCCAGAAGGGTGTGATCCGGAGCCTCAGACTGTCGCACGATGTCATACGGCAGGATGAATTCCCGAAAATCGGCGTTGTAAGACGCCCCATCCGGCTTGACAGACGCCTCCGAGAATCCGGTTGGCTGCGGATACGCGTAGGAGTAGAACGCGGCGTAGGGGACGGCTCCCCCACCGGGCCAGAACCCGCAGCTACTCACCTCGTGTGAGTACGCCTCGCGGGTAACCCAATCAGGCAGGTTGGGAATCCCGCCGGGATGTTGCGGAGCCCGCCGCCCTGAAAACCGCGTGACCGCCAGATCCAGGGCGCCCCAGAATACGTGCACGGGACTGACCTTTCCAATGAACCGGGCGCGGAACTCCTTGAGCACCCGGTCGGCCTGCACGAGGATCTGCCAGAAACGATGGGCGTATTCCCGATCATATGACCGGTGGAATTCGTCCTGGTCGAAGTTGACCGGCTCGGAAACTTCGTTAGGTTTCTTGTGGATGACTACAGGCAACTCGAGTTTCTCCATCTCCTCCATGAGGCGGCGATAAAACGTTGCCACTGATTGAGGCTCGAGTGGAAGAGTACCGATACGCCCGTCGCTGGTTTGGATAACCAGTTGGTGATGCAGGAAATCGAAGTCGATTTGGAACGTCCGGGGGCCGTACGGAATGGGCGACGTCGTGAGCCCTCGGGAAGTCACATAAAGCGTGACATGCCAGGAGTGATTGAGCCAGGGACTTCGCACCAGGCGAATCTTGCCAACGATCTGAGTCCAAAGATGCAAAGTCGCGTAAGTGTCGCTCCAGGACTCCAAAGGAAGGCTCGGCCAAGCTTCTTCGTGCGAATCAGCCGCTCGTTTCATCACGGTCCTCCTTCGACGCAACTGCCTTCGCGCGGTCGCAATCATCTCCAGACGGGCCTGGACAAAACCGTTCGTGGAAGCCCAAGACGCAAGCACTGACAGCGTGCCTTGCCCAGGACTCGTTCATCAATTCCCCACTCCAGGAAACCGCTGCGGCGAAAATCAAGAATAATTCCACTAACACGCAGAGTCAAACGGGTATTACACGGCAACCCCTTGGCGATCGGTCCTGGAGGTCGGTTGCAACCGGCTCCCTACTCAGGCCGACGTCATCAGGCTGCCCCTCCGTTGGCACTCTTAATCCCCCGTAATCGATCGGCCCCCGCCGCGCAGGCTAGGGTCGGCAGGGCGGGATGACCTGGGGAACTCCGTGATAGCTCGTTCTCTTACGCTCACCCCCTCTGCCGCCGGTCCTTTGTTTTCTATAACATTCTCGCTTTGTTCCGGCCCTTTTGTTGTTACGCTGGCGGTTTCCTCTTTCGGACTTTCTGTCGCACCGTCCTGGGTGGCGACATTAATGTCCATGTCTGCGTCACCTTTCGGAGCGTCGAGCCCCACCAGCTTACTCAGTTCCTTGACTTCCCGGTCATTCGACTCCTGGCCGGGAGGGCTGGCCGCCGACGGGTGGCGCATACGTCCCGACGGTTTTTGTCGGGATGTATGCGCCTCTTTGGCATGTTCTTTGCGCATGGTCAGGAGGATTTTCACCTTGCGATCGATCGCCCGGTCGAGCGCCATTTCCAGGCGCAACACCATGTTCGCAGTCTCATCCTCCGGAGCCAGGCACGAGTCCCGCGCAATCGCGTCTTTCTCCTCCTGCGCCTTCATCTCGTCCGCAAACGCCGCCTCGACCGCCGCCGTCTGCTCCTCCAGCAGGCGCCCGAGTTCCTGGTAGCGGGCCTCCATCCCCGCCTCGTCCCCGAAGCTCTCCTTCACGTACTTGTCTAGCTCTGCCTGGTCCTGTTGGTCGTGGAGGTACGCCCAGTTCGTGAAGAGCCCAAGCAGGTGGCCGATCTGCCGGGGCCGCCACCCCAACTCTCCCTGGTAATAACGTTCGATCTGGTTCTGCTGGGCGAGCGTAAAGACCCGCCGTCGGACCCGCTCGCGAATCACCCCCCAAAGCGAAATCAGCATGCGCAGCCGCACCAAGGGGTGGGTGGGCTTGGGCAGGCCGAGCGCCACCGCCTCGCACTGGGAAGGTTTCGAAGGTAACGTCGGCCAGGGCCCGGGCGAGCACGCGCCGCCGCTCCTCGACCCCCTCGAGAGCGTCCCGCATCAGGCCCGTCTCCATGCGTTCGATTCGGTCGCGCCGCCAGTAGAGCCTCGCCAGGTCTTCGATCTGCCGGTCCCAGAGCGCGTCGCCCGACCCGTAAGCGGTCGAGAGTTCGCGCTTCAGAGCGGCGAACCGCTCGGGATCTTCGCCGAGGGCCCGCATGACGGCGGCGGCGTTTTCGGGCGCCGCATCACAGCCGTGCTTCAAGGCATTCATTTTCATGCGTTCTTTTCCGGCCCCGCTGCGGGGCCCGGTCGAGCGCTCGGAATTGTGCCGCGCGGCGTCGACACGCCGGGGAGTCAGGGAAGTAGATTTACGTAAAGACATAGTTCCTCCACGATCAAAAAAGTTCGGGGGCAGGGGCGGCAGGCAAACCGTCCCCACAAAAGGTAAGACAGACGTCCACAGCCCCTACAGGTTAGCAGAACCAGGGCTAGGTTGTCAAGCCCAGAATGATACGCTAGATAACTGGATGAGACAGCCCTCTCCCTTGGGGAGCCCGTGTGGGAACCCCTTTCGAGCTGTCATTCCGAG
>JBEKLY010000265.1:0-11098 GCA_050010015.1 Terriglobia bacterium | reverse complement strand
GAAAAGCTAGTACTTCAGGATGAGGGCATCGTAAAGAACGATCAGGGAACCGTGCAATATGACCAGGTTCAATTGGATTTCTGCCATATCACCGCGCCCATCGCCGGCCGCCTGGGTTTACGGCTGGTGGACCCGGGCAACGTGGTGCAGTCGGATGGCAGTGTAACCCTTGCGGTTATTACGCAGATCGAGCCCATCACCGTTATTTTCACCATACCGGAAGACAGCTTGGGCCAGGTTGAGGCCCGCCTCAATGCCAGGGCGAAGCTCCCCGTCGATGCCTTTGATCCCACCGCGCAAACCAAGATTGCCAGCGGGATGCTATTGACTCTCAACAATCAGATTGACACGACCACCGGCACCGTAAAAGGGCGGGCGCTCTTTGCCAACACCCATGATCCCCTCTTCCCCAACCAGTTTGTAAACACGCGCCTGCTGGTAAATACGCTTGTGGGCGTGACGCTGGTTCCGTCATCCGCCATTCAACAGAATGGGCAGGCATCGTTTGTCTATTTAATCGAAAACAATTTCGCGCACATGGTTAGCATCAAACCCGGGGTTACCGACGGCGGTTTGACGCAGGTTGAGGCTAGCCCTGGAGCTGAAAGCATCAACCCTGGGGACGTCGTGGCTAACAGCAGCTTCGACAAATTGCAGGATAAGAGCAAGGTCGCCATTTCGAACAAGCCGGCAACGCCCAGCGCGGGGAGCAGCGCCCCGTGAGTCCATCTCGCCCATTTATTTTGCGACCGGTGGCCACAGCCTTGCTTATGGCCGCAATCCTATTGGTTGGTCTGGTCGGCTATACCCAACTGCCGGTTTCGGCCTTGCCGGAAGTCGATTATCCCACCATTCAGGTGCTCACGTTTTATCCCGGGGCCAGCCCCACGGTGATGGCGACGACGGTGACGGCGCCCCTGGAGCGTCAATTCGGCGAGCTGCAGGGCTTGAGCCAGATGACCTCCACCAGCTCCGGAGGCACTTCCGTCATCGTGCTGCAATTCAACCTCTCGATGTCAATTGATGTGGCCGAGGAGGAGGTACAGGCGGCCATCAACGCGTCGCAGAGTCTTTTGCCCTCGATCCTGCCCGCGCCGCCAACCTACAGTAAGACGAATCCAGCCGATGCCCCAGTGCTCACCCTGGCTATTACCTCAAGTTCCATACCTCTATCTCAGGTTGAAGACCTTGTGGATACGCGCCTTGCGCCCAAGATTTCACAGCTCAGCGGAGTCGGCCTGGTCAGCATCAGCGGCGGCCAAAAGCCCGCCGTCCGCATTCAAGCCAACCCTACGGCGATGTCATCCTACGGCATCAACATGGAGGACCTGCGCGCGGCGCTGACCTCGGCCAGCGTGAACGCCGCCAAGGGGAACTTCGATGGCCCCCGGCAGGATTACCAGATCGACGCCAACGATCAACTGGTCACCAGCGGTGACTATGGGAAGGTTGTAGTGGCCTATCGCAACGGCGCGCCGGTGATGCTGACGGACGTGGCGCGCATCGTGAATGGCATAGAGAACAATAATCAGGCCGCGTGGATGAACCAAACCCCCGCGGTCATCTTGAATGTGCAACGCCAGCCCGGGGCCAATACCATCAGCGTGGTCAAGAGCATTAAGCAACTATTGCCCCAGATGCAGGCCAACCTGCCCACGGGGATTGTGGTGTCCACGCTTACCGATCTCACCACTGCCATCGAAGCATCGGTTTCCGACGTCGAGTTCGAATTGATGTTGACGGTGGGGCTGGTCGTGCTGGTCATCTTCCTCTTCTTGCGAAGCCTCTATGCCACCATCATCCCCAGCGTGGCGGTGCCGCTGTCGCTCGTGGGCACCTTCGGGGCGATGTACGTCCTGGGTTACAGTCTGGATAACTTATCGCTGATGGCGCTGACCATCTCCACCGGTTTCGTGGTGGACGATGCCATCGTGATGATTGAGAACATCGCGCGCTACATCGAAGCGGGCGATCCCCCCATGGAAGCGGCGCTCAAGGGTGCGGAGCAAATTGGCTTCACCATTCTTTCTCTCACCGTGTCACTGATCGCGGTATTGATTCCGCTGCTCTTCATGGGCGACGTGGTGGGGCGTCTGTTCCGTGAGTTTGCCGTCACGCTGGCCGTCACCATCATCTTTTCGGCAGTGGTCTCCCTGACGCTTACCCCCATGATGAGTGCGCGAATCTTGCGGCGCGAGCCTAAAGAGCAGCAAGGGCGCATTTATAGAGCCACGGAGCGTGCTTTCGAAGGGATGATCGCCTTCTATGGCCGCACTCTAAAAGTCGTTCTCCGCTTCCAGACGGTGACGCTGTTCGTCGCCCTGGCCACACTGATGCTCACGATTTACCTTTACATCATCATCCCCAAAGGTTTTTTCCCGATACAGGACACGGGCGTCATCCAGGGCATCACGCAGGCGCCGCCGGCCATCAGTTCACAGGCCATGGCCAGGGAGCAGTTGGCGATTACCAAGGTCGTTCTGGCGGACCCGGCGGTGGAAAGCGTCTCGTCGTTTATCGGCGCCGATGGAACGAACGTAACGACCAATAGCGGCAGGATGTCGATCAACCTCAAGCCGCTCGACCAGCGCAAAATAAGCGCGTCAGACATCATCCGAAGACTCACCACCCAAGTCGACAAGGTTCAGGGAATCCAGTTGTTTATGGAACCTGTGCAGGACATTACCGTGGATGACCGGGTAAGTCGCACGCAGTACCAGTACGCTCTCGAAGACCCCGATGCGAATGAACTGAATGACTGGACCAATCGTTTCATCACCCGGCTGAAGCAGTTGCCGGAACTGGAAGACGTGGCCACCGATCAACAACCGGGCGGGCTGGCCGTGTCTCTGGTGATCGACCGGGTTACCGCTTCGCGACTGGGCATCGCGCCTACGACCATCGATAACACCCTGTATGACGCCTTCGGCCAGCGGCAGATCAGCACGATGTATACCCAAGTGAACCAATACCATGTGGTTCTCGAGAGTGACCCGCAGTTTCAGAAAAACCCCAACCGGTTGAACCAGCTTTACATTCAGTCCAACGCGTCTTCCGGCGCAAGCGGTGCAGGAGCGGCTTCCTCATTTGCGTCTTCCGGATCGGCCTCGGCGGGATCCAATGCTCTGACGGCTTCGGCACTGTACACTCCGGCGGCCAATACCCTGGCTCCTCCTGCCAACGCGCTTTCGGCGAGCACCTCGACCGCGACGTCCAGCGTGGGAGCCGGCTCTGCGGGTGCGACCAGTTCAGCCACCAGCAGTGCCGTGCCGCTGAGCGCGATCGCACACTTCGAGAAAACCACGGAGTCGCTCGCCATTACCCACCAGGGTCAATTCCCGGCCATCACCGTGTCGTTCAATCTGGCGCCGACTGCCTCGCTGGGCACGGCCATTACGGCGGTCGACGAAGCGCAGAAAGACATGCATATGCCTCCCAGCCTCCAGGCGGGCTTTCAAGGCACTGCGGCATCCTTCACGAATTCGCTGGCCAATGAACCATTACTCATTCTTGCCGCGCTCGTCACTGTGTACATTGTGCTGGGCGTTTTGTACGAGAGCTTTATCCACCCGATTACGATCCTCTCCACGCTACCCTCCGCGGCGGTTGGAGCTTTCCTCGCGTTGCTTCTATTTCACCAGGATTTGAGCGTGGTGGCGATCATCGCGATCGTCCTGCTGATCGGTATTGTGAAAAAGAACGGCATTATGATGGTCGACTTCGCCCTGGAAGGCGAGCGGAAGCACGGCAAGAACGCGACGGACGCTATTTACGACGCTTGTCTGCTTCGCTTCCGCCCCATCATGATGACCACCATGGCCGCACTGCTGGCGGGGCTGCCGCTGGCCCTGGGAACGGGTTACGGTTCGGAGTTGCGCAAGCCGCTGGGTATCGCTATGGTGGGTGGACTGCTGCTGAGCCAGGCGCTCACGCTTTACACCACGCCCGTCATATACATCTTTTTTGACAATCTGGCGCACCGCTTTGCGCCCAAATCGAAGCCGCCGGAAACCGGAGGCGCAGAACTGGCGGGGCCGGCATGAATATCTCCGCACCCTTCATTCGCCGCCCCGTAGCCACGACCCTACTTACAGTGGCCATTGGCCTTGCCGGGGCGGTTGCGTATGAGGTGCTGCCGGTGGCGCCCCTGCCGGAGGTCGACTTCCCCACTATTTCCGTCAGTGCCGGCTTGCCGGGAGCCAGCGCCGACATTATGGCGTCGTCCGTCGCCACTCCCCTGGAGCGGCAGTTTGGTCATATCGCCGGAGTGACGGAGATGACCTCTGCCAGCTCGCTGGGAAGCACCTCGGTCACCATTCAGTTTGACCTTAGCCGCGACATTGACGGCGCAGCGCGCGATGTGGAGTCCGCCATCAATGCGGCGCGAACCTATCTGCCCGCCAACCTGCCGGGCAATCCGACCTATCGCAAGGTCAACCCCGCCGATTCGCCGATCATGATTCTGGGCCTTACCTCCGACAAATTCGGGCCCGCTAAAATATACGACGAAGCCTCCACCGTCCTCGAGCAGAAATTGTCGCAGATCCAGGGCGTCGGGCAGGTCATTGTTGGAGGTGGCGCGCTGCCCTCCGTGCGTGTGGACGCTAATCCCACGCAATTGGCCAGCTATGGACTTACCTTGGCGAAATTGCAGTCCGTGCTGAGCCTGCAAAATTCCGACCTGGCTAAGGGCCAAATCTCAGATGGTATTGTGACCGCAGATATCATTGCCAACGACCAGATCTCGAAGGCCGCTGATTACCGGCCCCTCGTCGTCGGTTATAAGAACGGGGCGGCCGTGCGCCTGTCCGACGTTGCCCAGGTGACAGACTCCGTGCAGAACGTCCGTGCGGCCGGGTATTTGAATGCCAAGCGCGCGGTGACCGTTATCATCTTCCGCCAGCCGGGCGCCAACATCATCCAAACGGTCGACGCCATCCGCGCGCAACTTCCCTCCATCCAGGCATCCATTCCGCTTGGCATCGACACCACCATCGTTCTTGACCGCACCCTAACCATCCGCGCCGCGGTCAGTGACGTTGAGAGAACGCTGCTCATTTCCATTGGCCTTGTCATCCTCGTGGTGTTTATCTTCCTGCGCAACGGCCGCGCCACACTCATTCCCGCCGTCGCCGTGCCGGTTTCGCTGATCGGCACGTTCGCGGTGATGTACCTGTTCGGATACAGCCTCGACAACCTGTCGCTGATGGCCATGACCATTTCCACGGGATTTGTGGTGGATGACGCCATCGTGGTGATGGAAAACATCACGCGCCATATGGAGGATGGCATGAGGCCCTTTGCCGCGGCGTTGAAGGGCGCGGAAGAAATCGGTTTCACCGTCTTCACCATCAGCATTTCGCTCATTGCCGTCTTTATTCCTCTTTTGTTGATGGGCGGCATCGTGGGCCGTCTTTTCCGCGAGTTCGCCGTCACCCTCTCCACGTCCATTGTCGTATCCATGATGATCTCCCTCACCACCACGCCCATGATGTGCGCCTATCTGTTGAAGAACGAGCGCGACGTGAGACATGGCCGCATGTTCACGGCCAGCGAAAAGGTTTTTGACGCGGTGTTGTCCGTGTACCGCCGCACCCTGCATTGGGTGCTCGACCATACGCTTCTCACCCTCACGGTGCTCTTCCTCACCATTGCCCTCAATGTCCTGGTGATCATCAAGATACCCAAGGGCTTTTTCCCGGTGGAGGACACGGGAGCGATCTCCGGTGCAGTGCGGGGGCCGCAGGATTCATCCTTTCCGGCGATGAATAGCTCCGTTCAGCAGATCATCGGCGTGATCAAGAATGATCCTGCCGTCGCGAACGTGACTGGGTTTTCTGGCGGCAATGGGGCCACAAATACCGGCTCTCTCTATATTGCGCTCAAGCCACTGGGGCAGCGCAGCGTCAGTGCCACTCAGGTCATCAACCGCCTGCGCCCCAAATTGAACCGTCTGCCCGTGGCTTCAGCGTTTCTCCAAGCGGTGCAGGACCTGCGCATCGGCGGCCGGTCCGGTAATGCGATGTACCAGTATACGATCCAATCCGACACGACGCAGGATCTTAACAAGTGGGGACCGATCCTCACGAGTGCGATGCAGCACCTGCCCGGTCTTCAAGACGTAAGCTCTGACCAGCAGAATGGCGGTCTGGATGAGATGATGACCTACGATCGCGTCACGGCGGCCAGGCTCGGCCTTACCGCGCAGTCGCTGGACTCCGCGTTATACGGCGCCTTCGGCCAATCGGAAGTGTCTATCATTTACACACAGCTCAATCAGTATTACGTGGTGCTGGAGGTTGCCCCTGAGTTTTGGCAAACCCCGGACGGGTTGAAAGACATTTATCTCCAATCGTCAGGCGGCAATAACATTCCGCTGCTCACGGTGGCCAAGGGCAAAGCCAACACCACACCTCTGTCCGTCAACCATACGGGTTTATTCCCCTCCGTCACCGTATCCTTTAACCTCGCGACGAGTAAGTCGTTGAGCGATGCCACGGCGAGCATCGACCAGTTGCAACAGCGGCTCGGCGCGCCTTCCACGCTGCAAAGCTTTTATGCCGGCACGCTTCAGGCCTACCAGCAATCTCTGGGCACCGAGCCTGTGCTGATTCTCACGGCGCTGCTGGCGGTCTACATCGTTCTCGGTATTTTGTATGAAAGCCTCGTTCATCCCCTGACCATCATTTCATCACTGCCCTCGGCGAGCGTGGGCGCTATGCTCGCTTTGATGCTCTTTAAAGTGGATCTGAACATCATCTCCATCATTGGCATTGTGCTGCTGATCGGAATCGTCAAGAAGAACGCCATCATGATGATCGATTTCGCTCTTCAGGCGGAGCGCCTGGAGGGGAAGCGGCCGATGGACGCGATTACGGAAGCCTGCCTGCTGCGCTTCCGTCCGATCATGATGACGACGATGGCGGCGTTATTGGGCGCTCTGCCGCTGGCGCTGGGAACGGGTACGGGGTATGAGCTTCGCCGCCCCCTGGGCATCACGATTGTGGGAGGGCTGATCTTGAGTCAGATGCTCACGCTTTATACAACGCCGGTCGTCTATCTGACGTTCGACCGGCTGCGGCTACGGATGCAGGGAAAGCAACAACCCATCTTTGGTCGCGGGGCCGGACCAGCCCCCAGCGCTGCAAGTTAATTAGAGCCGTCAGTGGGAAGACCGTTCACTTAAGGGGCTCTGGAATTCGGGAGTCCGAATTGGGAGTCTGGCATTGGGGAGTTTGGAATTTGGAATCCGGAATTCGGAATCGTCCGGGCGCGACCCCCTCACCCGGCCCGCCCCGGCTGAAGAAAGCGCCGGTTGCGGTCCACCCTCTCCCCCAAGGGGGAGAGGGCAGGTGCATAAAAATATGATTTCTTCCTATCGCAGAGCCCGAATGTGTCTCGCCATAACCGCTTGCCTCATGGCAGGGTGCACGGTCGGCCCGAAGTACCACACACCGCCCGCGGATACTCCAGCGGCGTACAAGGAACTCACTCCCGCCCAATACAAAGACACGGACGGTTGGAAAGTGGCGCAGCCGAAAGATGATGCGCTTCGCGGTAAGTGGTGGGAGATTTTTGGCGATCCTCAGTTGAATGCGCTGGAAGAGAGGGTTAATATCTCCAACCAGAACATAGCCTCGGCTGCGGCAAGCTTTTTCGCCGCGCGCGCCCTGGTTAAGGAAGCTCGATCCCAGCTTTTCCCAACAGTGACGACCAACCCAGCCATTACCGTGCAACGGTCGCCGTCCACAATATCCAGCGGCACAGCGGGAGGTTCCTCAAATTCTGGTTCTAGCGCAGGGACAGGTTCTACATCTTCCCCGAAGGGTACATTCACTGAATACACCTTCCCGTTTGATGCCACCTGGCAGCCAGATTTGTTCGGCCGTATCCGGAACACGATCAAATCTGCCGCCTACGGAGCGCAGGCGAGCGCGGCGGATCTCGAGAATGTCCGCCTCACTGCCCAGGCCGACCTTGCTATGGATTACTTTCAACTTCGCGGCCAGGATGCCTTAAAGCAGTTGTTGGATGCAACGGTGGTTGCTTATCAAAATTCGCTGGATTTTACCAGGGCTCAGTACGACACAGGTATCGGGACGGACGAGGCCGTGGCGCAAGCCGAGACTCAACTCGAGGCCACGCAAGCACAGGATTCCGCTCTTGGCATCCAACGGGCGCAGTTTGAACATGCCATCGCCATGCTGACCGGCCAACCGGCATCCTCGTTCTCAATTCCCGTGGAACCGCTCACCTCAAAACCTCCCGCGATTCCCATCGGCGTTCCCTCCCAGCTTCTTGAGCGGCGTCCCGACATCGCCGCGGCGGAGCGCCTGGTGGCGCAGGCCAACGCCCAGATCGGTATTGCCAGAGCAGCCTACTTCCCCAACCTCACGTTGAGCGCAGCGGCAGGATTTGAAAGCTCGTCCTTCACGCATTGGTTTTCATGGCCGAGCCGCTTTTTCTCGATTGGCCCTGCAGCAGCGGAAACCATCTTTGACGCGGGGTTGCGCCGGGCCACGGTGCAGCAATACCGAGCCCAGTACGACGAGACCGTGGCAAACTACCGGCAGACGGTACTAACGGCTTTTCAGCAAGTTGAGGACAACCTCGCGTCGCTGCGCGTCCTGTCGGAGGAGATTCAATATCAGGACACGGCGGTCAAATCGGCGGAAAGAAGCCTCGCGATCGCCAAGGATCGCTACAGCCTGGGAATCGATCCTTACCTGAATGTGCTTACGGCGCAAACCGCATTGCTCTCCAATCAGGAAACTGCCGTCAACCTTCGAATCCAGCAGATGACGGCCAGCGGAGGGTTAATCGAGGCGCTCGGTGGAGGTTGGAACGCCTCGCATCTCCCGTCGCCTGCGCAACTGATCAGCAAAGTGCCCTAGAACTCAAAACCGGCTTGTAATGGGCTTCTGCGCGAATGGCGAACCCGCGATCTACGAGCTGAGAATGGCGCTCCTAGTGTTTATCGCGGTCGCCGCCGCAACTCCTCTGCGCCTCCTCAAGTTCTTGGCGACGTTTCTCCGCCTGGCAGCTTTGCTCACCGTGGCGGTCAACTGCTCTTCGAAGATTTTCCTCGGCCTTGTGGATACGTTGGTTGCAGGAAACCTCAACGCGTCAGATGGAATCCGCCGAACAGGTATAAGACTACCAGAATGATCAGCACCAGCCCGACGATTCCGATGCCTCCTCCCGAACCCCATCTCCGATATCCGTAATAGCCTCCGCCGCCGCCGAACAAGAGCAGCAGAACGACAATTAGCAAAATCAGTCCCATGGGAATCTCCTCTCAGTTAGTAAAATGCTTCGACCAGAATTTCCAGTTTGACCTCGCACCCAACCGAACATTTACCTGTTCTTGGGGCACTTTCTCATTTTGCCTTTGGCTTGATTCCGTGTCAGTTCAGAACCGCTCAGCCCTCTGGTCAGAATTGCTCATTCCGCTTCATGGAGTCTGCTGTGCAGGATTGCTCAGGCCATTGGTCGTTTCTGAACAGACAACGCATTTCGGCAGGAATATCCTGGATGAGGTCACTGAGTGTAGAGGCGGCCAACGCGAACGTGTTTGAGTTACTCGTCTGCGATAATCGCTTGCCCTCAGCCAAGCTCAAAATAGGAAGGAGTCAATCACCGTGCGGATCTGGATACTGATGATGCTCGGCACGACCGTGGCGTTTGGGCAAACTCAACCCGTCGATACCGTCCAAAGGTGCCGGAGCATGCTCAACGACGCCGCCCATGACGGGAATCCGGACGTTCGAATAGGAGCGGCGCAGGCGCTGAGCCTGGTGGGGGTGAAGGACCACGCTCTTGAGTCTCTCGCCCCAATGCTGGATGACCGCGACGTTTCGGTTCGGATTGCGGTGGTTGTAACTCTGGGTGACTTCAAGGATCATCGTACCATTGCCCTCCTGAAAAAAGCTCTACAGGACCCCGTTCCCGAAGTTGACTTCGCCGCAGCCAAGGTACTGTACCAACTCCACGATCCCGAGGGAGTGCAGTTTCTTCTCGCCGTGGTCAGCAAAGAGTCTAAAGCGTCCTCAAGCTATCTCAGCAAAGAGAAACGCAGCAGCTTGCGCATGCTGCACACTCCCACCAAGCTTCTCATTGCCGTCGGCATCGGGGCAGCGGGTTTCGCGCCCGTGCCGGGTCTCGGGTTCGGATTATCTTCGGCACAGGGCATCCTGTTAGCTCCTGATTCTTCGGCCAGGGCCGCTTCTCTGCTGCTCATCGGAGGCTCGCATGATCCGGCTCTGACAGATGCGGTCGAATCAGCGTTGTCGGACAAGGAGTGGTCAGTGCGCGCTGCTGCTGTTCATCTGGTTGCGATGCATCCCTTCCCACGATTGCGGCAGAGCTTGGTCCCCCTGCTGGACGACAAGAAGGAGGCTGTGCGCGTGCGCGCCGCCGCGGCCTACATCAGACTGCAGCACGTGTTGTAGGTTGAACCCATGTCCACCACTGCGAGTTCCAGTACGGCTCTGATCAACGGGTTCTTCGAATGGTTCGGTGAACTGGGCCTTTTTTCCTGGCAAGTTCTGCGCTCCGCCCTGACGCCGCCTTATGAATTTCGCGAGCTCGCCCGGCAAATCGACGAGATAGGATCAAAATCGTTTCCTCTCGTGGCTTTGGCGGGCGCGGCCATCGGCGCCATCTTCTCCCTTGAAACCCGCGACAGCCTGGTTCGATTCGGCGCCAGTTCATTGCTTCCCGCCGCCGTGGTGTTCTCGATCATCCATGAGATCGGTCCTGTCGTTACCGGCTTGATCGTGTGCGGCCGAGTGGGAGCTGGCATCGGCGCTGAGTTGGGATCGATGAAGGTCACGGAGCAGATCGACGCCATCGAGGCCTCAGCCGTAAATCCCTATAAGCTGCTGGCCGCAACCCGCATTCTGGCTTGCATCCTGGTGCTGCCGTTTCTGACCCTCACTGCCGATTTCTTCGGGGTGGTAACGGCGTGGGTGGCCGATGCCATGGCTGAGCCGATTACCTTCCATCAGTTCATCCACAACGGCTTCAGCGTTTTCGCCTTCTCCGATTTTCTGGTGCCAACCTTCAAAACCGCGGTATTCGGCCTGATCATCGGGCT
>JBEKLY010000264.1:0-11124 GCA_050010015.1 Terriglobia bacterium | reverse complement strand
ACCGTGCCGGCACCGTGAGTAAGTCTCAACTCGGCCTCCGCCACCGACTCGAATCGGTCCCGAGCGTGTTGCATGAGATTGAAAACAACAAAAATTTCACAGCTTCAAAGCCTTTCCGCAAGACGGGGCGGCAGAGTCGCCAAACGTAGGGGTCATTACTCAACACGCCCTCTTAGCACACTGACAGACGCTTTGGGAAGCGTGAAGGTCGCCTGTGGTCCGCCCGCCACCGTGCCGCCCACCGGCGGCGCATCCGGATCGGCGTAGCTATTCGCCCCGTGCTCCTGCCACACGTATTGTTCGCTGCCGAAACTCACTTGCGTTACCGGGTCAGAAAAGGACGCGGTTTGCCGGCTGGTCGAATCCTCAAAGATAATTCGCACCGTGTGCGGCTGGTTCTCGTCGCGATTCACCAGCATCACGGACCAGTTGCCGTCGGGGCGGTGCAACGCATACGAGGTGACTAGCACATTCCGGTCGCTGTCTTTGATATCGGTCGAGGAAGGGAACATGTAGTGCACGCCGGAGCGGTGCTCGACCCATTCAAGGTTGAGCATGTGCGCGGCGTAATAGAACGAGGTGTAGCCCCTGATGTGGAAGTCGCGGTCAGCAACAAAATTCGACCAACTGGCCGGGCCGAGACAGCTTGGCTCGACAGTTTGGGGTTGGATTGGGGAATGGTAATACGCTGCGCCTCCCGCTTCAAAAAACGCCCCGATACTATCCGAGAGCCACAGCGCCGCGAAGATCTGGCTCATCGGCCCCGTAAGTTCCCAGGAAACGCTGCTCTCGGTAACCATCAATGGCACATCCTTGGGAACACCATCCTCTCTCCAGACCTCGAGGATGTGCTTGATCAATTGCGGCTCCCGGTAGAGCGTCTTCCAGGTGATTTCGCACGGCTCGAAAGGATAATGCTCGAACGAGACAAAGGCGAGGTCGCTGAGCCGATCGTGCACCCTCAGGTAATCGATGAAGCGGCCCATCCACGAGGTCCGGCCCTGGGCGTCCGGCCACACACGGATGTCCTGGCTCACGCCTTCGAAGATGGGGCCGCCCAACTTGAGCTTGGGATCGACCCTGTGAATCGCGGCGGCCCACTGGATGTAGAGCGCAGCGTAGTCTTCGGGCAGGGCGTGCTTGCCGTCCGGTTCCTCTCCCATCTCAACATAGGCAAGGGGGTAGCCTCGCTTCTCGATGTAGGCGATCTGGGCGGCAGCGTCCTCTGGCGTGCCGTAAAGCAGAGTGACGGGAATCATCGCCGGCAGGTTGTTGGTGATTCCGCTGGTAAAGAAAAGATCGAAGCCGGTGTGTGCGTAGTGCTCCCCGGAACTCGCGTCCGCCGCCGAGTGCCAGGGGTCGATGGACGAAGAACAGTAAGCAGGCTTCTGTCGACCCGAAGCACCCTTCGCGACGTCCACGAACTCGTTCCCGTTCATGTTCCCGGCGGCGAGGGATTGAATGGCGTATCCGACGCAGTTGCGCACGTCGCTTGATCCCTCGAGATCGCAGGTGTTTGAGGATTCCGTCATCCAGACGCGCAGGTAGCGAGTGGATATGGGCATCTTCCCGAACTTGAGTGTAACCGTGCCGCCGTGCGCGTCGGTCATCGCCCCGTAGGGAAATGTCTTCCATTTGCCCTGGGGGCCTTCATCGAAATCGAGCGCCCCTTTACCAACCCAATACTCCACAGTGTAAGTTTTGGCGTAAGGGTTCGCCCAGGCGATCCGAACCGCGTTGACGGAATACTCCTTTTGCAAATCCATGACCACCCACTGAGGGTGGGCGGCGTCACGTTCACCAGTAAACTTGCTTGAGAGATACGGGTTGCTTTTCCAGTAGCTGAGGTTCGGCCCCTGTATTGGCCGGTCGCCGCTGGTGGAGAAACCGCGGTGCGGCAAAGCGTAGGCTAGGATGTAACGAATGGGGTCTTTCAGTTCCGTGCTGCCGGTGAAGTATCCGCTCTTATGGGCCTGATCGCTCCATGTCCCATTCTCCGTCCAGTGCCACGCTGCCATGCGCAGTTCGGTGTTGTTGCGGTACGTAATAGGCCCCCAGCCGGCGGAGAGCGATTCCTCGAGAATGTGCGGAGTATAGACCTTGTCGATCTCGTTGTGAGACAGGACATCGACCGAGCTGCCAAGGGCGCGGTCGGGATCGAAAGAGTTGAGCACGTGGCTGGGGGTGACGTCGACGCGTACGGTCCCCACAGCCGCATTCGTCTGAGCAGCAGCTTGTGCAAAGATCCACAGCAGGGCCGCCAAGCTTCCAGCCGCAACAATGCCTCGTCGCATAAGCGATTCTCCTTGCCAGGATGACTAGCGGGCAGGATTATAACATGCGCTGGACAGCTCGACCGGGTTCCGGAGCCCGTCAGCCGACGGGCGCAAGAATGTGGCCCACGGCGACAGCCGTGGGGAGAAAGACAGGGACGATGCGCGTGAAAAGCCCCGGGAGGGGCGACAGAGCTGTCTTGATGATCGCAGATCTTCTGTCGCCACCACGTGGCTCAGCGTGCTCTCTGTGTGCCGTGATCCCACGGCTGGGAAGGTGTGATGAAATTCGGAAAGTGTCATCCTGAGCGCAGCGAAGGATCTCTGCAGTTGTTCGTAAGTCGCTGAACCATTAGAAACTGCCGGGATCCTTCGCTTCGCTCAGGATGACAGGCGCCGATTTTTTCACACGTTCTGGCACCGTGGGTCGCATTCTTGCGCCCGTCGGCTGACGGGCTTGGCGTGGGGTGACGGGCCTATTTTAGCGCCAATGGGGTCTGTGGGGGTGATGCCACTCAATACTGCAATCCCCAGTAGGACGCTACTGATCCAGTCGAAAACCGACCGTAATCGTGGTGACGACTTCAACGGGTTCGCCGTTTAGGAGCGTGGGTGTGTATCGCCATTGACGAACGGCATCCATGGCGGCTTTAGTCAGCGCAGGATCAGGGTCGCTGAACGGCGAGAGGGATAGAATCTGGCCGCTCGTCCCGATCACCGCGCGCAGGATTACACTGCCTTCAATTCCTCGCTTCTGCAGTGCTTCAGGATATTCAGGTTTCGCCTGAGAGATGAGCTTGGCCGCTTGAACATTGCCGCCCACGCGGATGCGTCGCGGCGTTGGCCGTGGTGTCGCAGGGTTTTCCGCTGGCTTATGCCCGTGTACGACGACTTCCTGCAGCACTTCGCCAAGGTCCATGGTGAAGTCCTGGTGCACGTTTCCGGAGGGCGCGAGATCGAGGTCGGCGCTCTTCGTTATGGCGAATCCAGGGCTGGCTATCTCGAGCCGGTAGCCGCCGGGCGGTATGGCTGCAAACTTGAACGCGCCATCCGCGCCGGAGTTGCCCACGATTTTGATCTTCTGATCCCTGCTGATGAGGGTGACACTCGCGTCGGGGATGACGGCGCCGCTCGGATCGTGAATAGTCCCTGAGATGTTTCCGGAGGCATTCTTGGCTGCCACGCGCAATGCCGCCACGGGTAGAAGCAAGAGCGCTGCCAGGGCCGCAGTGAGCACGGTCCGGCTTGGCGCCAACGGCCTGTGATTCAGTTTCGGATCAAGCAACGCTTTCATACGGACCTCCAGTTGAGAAGATTGGGCCATGGCAACACTTGTTAACCATGCGCCATTCGTGCCTCGCAGGCTAGTGCTTAAAGTAAGGAGGAACTCGGCATAGTCCGCTGCCGAGTGGCCAAGATTCAGTACCATGTCGTCGCACGCCCGTTCTCGTTCCTTGCGCATCGCGAATCCGGCAAGCCAAACCAGCGGGTTAAACCAGAACAGAGCGCAAGCGGCTTGAGCAGACATCTGGGTCAGATAATCGTTCCGGCGCACGTGGCCCAACTCGTGGGCAAGCACCCACTCGAGCTGTTTGCGGGACCACTTCGGGGCCTCCGCCGGCAGAAGCACCGCCGGACGTAGCACGCCGCAGGTGAAGGGGACGGCGACCTCAGCGCTGGTTCGTAGCCGGACCGCGCGCGACAGGCGCAGGAATGAGCGGACGTTTTCGAGGATGACTTTTGTCTGTCGCGTCTCGAAAGGCAGCGAGCGTCTCGTGATCCGACGGACACGGCACTCTCCCACGGCAATTCGCGCCGCCAAAAGCGCGGCGCCGATCGCCCATAAACATAAAACCCAGCCGCCGCGGGACGCACGTTTGGCGACAGATGCTGAGGGTACTCGTACAGTGCGGCCCTCATTGGTTTCACTGCTTCCCTGGACAACCGGCGAATCGACCGCCGTCAGAGTCCGCTCGCCCGCGGTACCGGGAAGCAGAGTCGAGATGACGGCCACGTTCCAGGCCGGCAGCATCAGAGAAAAGAAAGGTAGAGCCAGCATGGCGCCCACTCCCAGGCTCCAAACGAGGTGCCGCGTCGCAGCCGATGCACGCCGCAAAGCTGAAACCAACGCTCCGCAGAGTAGCAGAAGAGAGGTGCCCTTAAGAGCGGCGTCGAGGAGAAGCGCCAGGCTCTTTCCCGTAAAACCATGGAGGGATAGCACCACGTGGAGGAACGGCGAGAATATCCCCGCCATTATGCGCCTCCTTTCCGGGCCTTCGCGATTAACTCGGAAATACGTTGAAGCTCGTCGTCGGACACATGCGCCGTTGAGGGATCGAGCATTGTCGCGACGGCTTGCGCAGCGGAGCCGTCGAAGAAAGTCTTAACGAGATGCCTTAGGGCCGCGCGCCGTGCGCGCTGGCGCGAGGCGGTAGGGAAGTAAACGTAACGTAGATCTTTTGCCGCATGCCGGATGTGCCCTTTCTCCTCCAGGATGCGGAGCAGGGCGCGAACCGCGGAGTAGCTGGGAGGATTGGCCAGCGACTCTCGAATCTCCGCCGCCGAGGCCCGCTGGCGTTGGTAGAGCACATCCATAATCTGGCGCTCGCGGCGGCTGAGTTTATGATCGGCGGGTTCAGCCATGGGTTGTCCTCCTGCTAATTCTTAAGCATCATGCTAAATTATTAGCATGTGTCCCCGGAATGTCAAGCATTTTTTTGCAGCAGCCAACGGAAGAGCGGCGGTGGCCCCTGCAGGCTGTGGAAAAGCCTTCTTCGCTTGTCATCACGAGGAGTTTTCATCGGCCTGCGGTGCACCCGAGGCAACGAAAATCAGCGTCGTCGTCCCCGCGAAAGCAGGGACCCATTGTGGGGCCGGGAACAAGTTGGATTCCCGCTTTCGCGGGAAAGACGCGGCCCTCGAGTAGGGGCGGTTCGCGAACCGCCCCTCCCAGCCCGATTCGCGTCAATGACACAGGGGGGCGATTTTCGGGGGAGCCGCAGGCCTACGGCTACCGAAGGGCTTCGGCCCGCAGGCAGGCGACGAGGAATCTCTCAATGTCTTGAAAACACACCTGAGCGAGATTCCTCGCTGCGCTCGGCAATGACAGCGTTCCACGGTTTGCCTACCCGAAGGCCGGCGCTGTTTTCAAATTAGGGCACTACCCATAGAAGGGTAGTGCCCTAATTTGGCTCGTAGCGCCGGCTTCCAGCCGGCACTGGAGCCGCCAGGATGGCGGCGCTACGGCCAATTTAGGACAGCACCCATAGAAGAACCACGTTGCGTCCTGACGGCGAGACCGCATAGAATTCAAGAGTTCAGCCTTCGAGGTGGAATCGGTTGCAATTCTTCAATTCGCTTTCTTCGAGGATCGGACATGCGCTCGCGCTTTACGGCGGGGGCCTCTTCTTTCTGTCGTTTCTGGATTCCTCGTTCATACCATTTCCCGGCATCAACGACATAGCGCTGATTGTTCTGGCCAGCAAGCACCCTGCCCGGTCGCCCTTTTACGCGTTGTTGAGCACTCTTGGTTCGCTCTTGGGGTGCTTCGTCATGTACGGGATCGCGCGCGGAGGAGGAAGGCTGGCCGGCGGCAAGCGCTCCTCGACCAAAAGGAATCGCGCGCGCCGTTGGCTGGAGCAGAACGAGTTTGTTTCCATGCTGGTGATGGCTTTGCTGCCGCCGCCTGCCCCGCTGAAGTTCTTTGTCATCGCCGCAGGGGCGTTGCGCATGAATATGGTTAACTTCGGAGCGGCTTTGCTGGTCGGGCGAAGTTTGAGGTTCGCTGCTATTGCCTGGCTGGGGGCCCACTACGGCGCCGAGGCGGAGGCGTATCTAAAGAAGAATCTCACCTGGGCTTCTGTGGTTACGATCGTCCTGGTTATCGCATTGGCGCTGATCTTCCGCTGGTGGAAGGCAAGGCAGCCTGCCACGGATGACTCTGTCTGAGTTCCGGTTGGCAGTAAAGCCAGGGGTCGCTTCATTCCCGGATTCCCCTCCTTGGCTAAGGAGGGGGCAGGGGGTGGTTGGTCCCGCAGCGACACGGCACCCACCACCCCTGCCCCTCCTCCCGGTGAGGAGGGGAGTCATTTTCGGATCTGTCTCATCTCTCCTCCGCCCGAATAGCGGGGGCGCGGAAAGTGAAGGATTCCGACCGCACTTGCAGGGCGCTATCCATTTTAATGTCCGCCAGGAAGCCGCCACCGCCGTTGCTGGTGGCGAAGCGCAGATCGCGGATCTCGATTTCGAAGCCTTCCTCGCTTTGTTCGGTCTGGGCCCAGGGGAATCTGGCGAAATCCATGAAGATACGGCCCGTGCGCGTTTTCAGGGCCTTGTCGAGAGCGGGAGAGTCGGGAGGCTTATGAAACTGCTCTGCGGAACGGGGATCGACATCGTTTGCGAGAGCGCTTGCAGGAAGCACTTCATAGGTGGAATCGGTCTCGACCACGCCAGTCCACTCGAACGGGTTGATCGGGGACGGAAAGGCCCCTACATGAAGTGGGTTTTGGTCCGAGTAAGTGTGCCCTTCGAGGAACCCAAGTACTCGACGGTGCGCAACATCGCGCAGGCCCCAGACAAAGACGAGTACACAGAGTGAAAAGACAGCGCCCCAGGCCGGGCGTGTCTTGCGGCCTCCGACTTCTTCCGAGACCATCCGCAGCAAGCTCGGCAGACCGAGGCCGAGACAAAGCAGGAGAAGCAACAAGGGGTCGAAGATAAACATGATGTCCCAGGCGTACCAGCGCGCGCTGAAGGGCAGAAACGGCCTCACGCCGTAAGAGTTCGTAAAGTCCATGAGAAGATGACTGCCCGTCCCAATCCAGGCCAGAACCAGCAGCCAGACCAGATCGGCCGGAGGCCCGGATTTGGGCTTGGCCTTGCGGCCGAGAAAATAGACGCTGCAGCCGACCAGCACTGCGAGTAGGCTTACTCCCAGAATCGAATGGGTGATGCCGCGGTGATACTTGAGATAGGTGGCGCTTCCCCAGAAGCTGGAGACGAGATCGATATCCGGCAGGTTCGCGGCGACGATCAACGTCAGCGTGGCAAAGCGCGTCTTGCGGTGTAACCCGGCATGACTCAGCGCGACCGCGGTAAGGGTGTGCGTGAGATTGTCCAAGAAAACCTCGAAACTGGAAAATGGAAACTGGAAATTGGAAACTTGAACGTCGAAACAGAAGTTCGTTTTGCCACATTCGAGTTCAGCTTCTCGGGGTTCTACAGGCTGCGGAAAAACCCTTGAACGTTGTCATTCTGAGCGAAGCGAAGAATCCCGGCAGTTGCAGTTTCAGCGAACTACGGGGATCCTTCGTCGCCTCCGACTCCTCAGGATGACAGTCAAAACGCGTTTTTCCGCAGCCTGTATAGCCCCGGTATTCCGCGTCCCGCAGTCCAGACCCTGGAACGAAGATCCGAATCCTCCTTCACCATTTTCCAGTTTCTATTTTCCATTTTCCATTTTCCAGTTCTATTTTCGAGCTCACGGGACGAGCAGCGTCAGCGCGTCAGGCACGATTTCGAACGTGGCCGGAAGGGCGCCGACCAGTTCGCCATCGAGCTCGAAGCGAATCGTCTCACCGGCGGACTGGGCAGCGCACGAGAGCTTGCGTGCCTCCACAAGCTCCACATCATGGAGCAGAAAGTGCTGGCGCGCCAGGACGAGCGCTGCGTACAAGAAGTAGCGCGCGCGATTGACGCTCTTGAAAAGACACAGATTAAACCGGTCATCAAAGAAGCGAGCGTTAGGCGTGAGGTGAAGCCATCCCCCGTAGTTGCGAGCTCGCTGCGCGGCGGCAAAGGTGGCAAACCGCTCCGGGCCATCGTCCATGCGGCAGGAGAAGCCTTGGAAGGGATAGCGGAAGGCCTGCCGTAATGCTTCCACGATGTATCCCGCGACGCCCCACGACAGCTTCATTTTGAGCGAGAGCTTATAGACCACCTGAGCGTCATACCCTATGCCCGCCACGGTTACGAAGTAGCGCGTAGACGGCCCGTTTTGAGCCGCAACTCCGTTTGGCGACGCGCCGTCCGTCTGCCACGTAGCTTTCCCCAAGGGGATTCTTCGCGGCGTCCACCGGGCAAACTGTGCGGCAGCGCGAACCGGGTCGAGCGGAAGTCCCACTTCTCTGGCCAGGATGTTGGCAGTCCCTCCCGGCAGGATGCCCAAGGGTACGTCGCGGGTTGCGAGGCCATTAATGACCTCGTTAATGGTCCCGTCGCCCCCGCAAGCCAGGATGAACTCGGCGCCGTTCGCGGCCGCTTGCGCCGCCATTTCGTGGGCCACGGCCGGCCGCGCGGTGGGCGCCAACTCAATCTGCAGCCCTGCCGCTCGCAACACCGCGACAGCTTTGCGGATTTCGCGCTGTCTCGCCGCCGGGCGCCGCCCCGCGATCGGATTGTAAATGAGGGTACCTTTTTTCAAAGGGAGGCCCACGGCCGAGGAAGGGGATTAGCCTTCACGCGTGGATGTGATCCTGTCACCTTACAGCCGAGACGATGCGTGGCGACAAGCTATCGAACTACATCATGGAAGTCCCGCTGACAACTTTCCGGGCAATCGAGTCGCCGGTCTTCTTATCCTGGCGAGCATCCACCCACACCTTGTCACCCACTTTTACGGTATCGGGCGAACTCTTCTTGCCGTCATGGATAAACTTGGTTTTCTTGTCGAGTTTGAAAGTCTCATCCATGCCTGCGTCAGTCTTGGTCAGAACGATCTGATTGCCGCTGACCGCCTTAACGATGCCGTAGCGAAAACCCGCGTAGTTGTCCCCCGCAGTACCAACGCCGGTGGAGGGAACCGTCATCGGGCTTCCGCTAGTCTCTGTTGCTGCGTGCCCACCCCGTTGCGCCATCGACGGCGCGGCGAGCCCTACCATGCCGAGCACTAATGCTCCCAGGATCGTTTGTGGCATTTTCACATTCAGCCACCCGTGCAAAGTTCTCCGTTTCACGATAACACTAACAGCCGTAACGCAGCCCTGTCAAGACTGGCGACGAGGCTCACTTTCGGAGGGTTACATGGGAAATGAGATTGTCCCGTTTTCTTCCCGGCGCGCACTGGGAATGCCCGCGCCGGGCGGCTGCCGTCGTTCTTCCGCCTGTGGGGTATAATTCCAAAAGCAACCGGAAAGCCGAAAAGGCGCGCCGGCAGATCTGCCTTCCTGCGCCAACTTGGGGGGGAGCGTGGCCAAAGACGTTGAAAAGGGAATTGAGAAGCTGCGTAACGATATCCGCTACCACGAGCATCGTTACTACGTCCTGGATGACCCTGAGATTTCCGACCTCGAGTTCGACAAGCTGATGCGCCGGCTTCAGGATTTGGAAGCCGAGCACCCCGAGTTGGTCACGCCGGACTCTCCTAGCCGGCGGGTGGGGGGCACGCCTGCGGCGGAATTCCCCAAGGTGCGTCATTCCACACCCATGCTGAGCCTCGACAACACCTACTCGGTGGAAGAGTTGCGGGACTTCGATCGTCGGGTGCGTGAGCTTTCGGGCCGCTCGACGGTCGAATACGTGGGGGAGTTGAAGCTCGATGGCTTGTCCATGGCCCTGACGTATGAAGACGGCGTGCTGAAACACGGCGTCACCCGCGGTGACGGTCTGACGGGCGAGGACGTCACGGCTAACGTAAAGACAATCCGCTCGCTGCCGCTGCGCATTGACCACAAAAAGCTGGAGGTGATCGGCAATCCCAAGCGATTTGAGGTTCGCGGGGAAGTCATCATGCCCCGCAAGGCGTTCGAGCAGACGAATGCGCAGCGCGAAGCGGCCGGGGAGCCGCGCTTCGCCAACCCGCGCAACTCGGCTGCCGGCTCGATGCGCCAGCTTGACTCCCGCATTGTGGCTCAGCGCAAGCTTGATGTCTTCCTCTACTACCTCTTGGTGGATAACCGTGAGCCGTTCAGCCAGCACTGGCAGAATCTTGACGCGCTCGACAAGATGCACTTCAAGGTGAATCCCCACCGTCGGCTGTGCAAGTCTTTCGACGAGTTGCTGGCCTTTATTCAGGAATGGGAATCGAAGCGCGACAGCCTGGAGTACGAGATTGACGGCATCGTCGTAAAGGTGAACGACATTCGCCTGTGGGACGAACTGGGCACCACGGCGAAGTCGCCGCGCTGGGCCATCGCTTACAAATACGCCCCGCGGCAGGCGAAAACCCGCGTGGTGGCCATTCGAGCGCAAGTGGGCCGCACCGGAACCCTTACGCCTGTGGCGGACCTCGAACCGGTGGACGTTGGCGGCGTCACCGTGAGCCACGCTACGCTGCACAACATGGATGAGATTGAGCGCCTCGGAGTGAAGATCGGCGATACCGTGGTGATCCAGCGCGCCGGAGAGGTTATCCCGCAGGTCGTCAAGGTGGAAGTTCACGCCGAGAACGGTGTCGAATTCAAGATGCCCGACAAATGTCCTGTTTGCGGCGAGGAAGTTCACCGGGCCGAAGGCGAGGTGGCTTACCGCTGTGTGAATGTCGCTTGCCCTGCCCGGCTCAAGGAGTCGCTGCTACACTTTGCTGGTCGCCGCGCCATGAACATCGAGGGGATCGGAGAGGCATTGGTGGACCAACTTGTGGACAAAGGCTTGGTCCATGACGTCGCAGATCTGTACACGCTCACCAAATCCAGCTTGGTGAACTTACGGAGGGAAGGGGACACTCCAGTCGAGTATTTGGTCCGGGTTCTCGTGGCGAACGAGATTCCCTCCATTGGCGAAAAGACAGCAAAAATACTGGCCGAGCACTTCGGCTCCCTCGAGCGGTTGCGAAACGCCTCGTTTTTGGATCTACGCAGGGTGGGGGGGATCCCGGAACGGTCAGCCCGCGCGGTGGCCGACTTCTTCGCCGGCT
>JBEKLY010000263.1:0-11151 GCA_050010015.1 Terriglobia bacterium | reverse complement strand
TGCTCGCGCGCTATCGGGGTCACGGCAAAAGCAGATCGTTCGCGAAGTTTATCCCGAGCGGCAGAGCGAGATTCTTCGCTTCGCTCAGAATGACAGCGAATGGGCTCAGAATGACAGCTTGGGGGGAGCGGCGCTCGACGGGTTGCCCCACTCCGCCGTGAGATACGGCATCATGGCGTCCAATACCTCGGGCAGGATCGGAGTGGTGGCGTTATGGTCCAGATAGATCATTTACGCCATCGTATCGAGCGTACACCGAAAGCGCGAGCCCGCTGGCGGTACTGCCCTCTCCCGCGAGCCTCGCTGCATTCCGATCTTCGACTCGCGGCTCCTCGAAAAGGCTCTTGCTGAAACCGGGATCGAATACGAATGCCAGACCGAGAACTCACCCAACACCGCCGATCCGATGAAGCGCGAGATTCTCGAAGCCGTCAAACGCTGGTATCAGTATGACTGGCTTGCCCTCGAAAACAAAAACGGCGTCGTCGTATCGGAAGCGGGCAACGATCCGAAAGTCACGTCACTGGTCTATATCACAGCCTTTGCTCCAGATAAGGGTGAGTCGGTTTCTTCGCTGATTGCCAACCCTGCGCCTGGTGCTCCGGTGCCTCCCATCCTTCCTCCGGTAGACGGTTTCCTGTTCCTCGACCGGGAGAAGTTTGCGGCTTCGTTCGCCGCCGACGTTCGCCCGCCCCTCGCCGCGTTCATGGGAAACTCGCAGGTTCCTCGGGGTCTCGAGGCCTTGCAAGGAGTTGTCAGCGAAACGGCGTGGCGGTCCAAGCCTAGCTGGTATCTTGTTGCGACGGATGACGAGATGATCCCGCCTGACGCCCAACGGGCTATGTCCAAACGCGCTGGCTCTACGGTTGTCGAGGTCAAAGGCAGCCACGCCGTGTATGTTTCGCAACCAGAAGCGGTCGCTCACCTCATCGAAGAGGCCGCAAGGGGCGCCTTGGCGGCAGGGAAAGAAAAAGCCGCAACGACTGCTGCTGCAAATTAGGATTAGGCTCCATAACGGGATTCGACGAGGCGGGGGTATCGTACATCGCGTGATTGATGCCTGCGGAACTCTTCACCTCGTCAAGTCCAGCCTCACACCCCCTGCGCAAGCAGACAATCACTTCGACGAGCAGGTGGAACTAGTCGATTCGTAAGAACCTGTTCTTGGCCAATTACGCTTAGACTGCAAGGTGCGACAGGAGTTGCTTGGCTTGTTCGATTTCATCTTGATTGATGGTATGGGGCAGACCCGGATAACGTCGCGACGTAACATTGCCCCCCAGCGCGGTGAATACCGAGGCCGACTCACCGACCCGCTCCCAAGGAACGTGAGGGTCCGGGTCGCCGGCGCCGAAGAAGCAGGGAGTTCCCACAAGGTCACCGGAGTAAGCGAATTTGGTTCCGGGCGGACCAATGAGCCCACCGGTGAAGGCCACGAGGCCGCCATACTGGGCGGCGTTCCTCGCGACGAATTCAGTCGCGAGACACGCACCTTGTGAAAAGCCCACAAGCGCTATCTTATTCCCGGGTACTCCGGCCGCTTTCGCTCGCTCAACAACGTGCCCTAGGTAACTCAGCGCGGAGTCCAACCAAGGCTGATTCTGCTCAATTGGGGCAAGAAACGAATAGGGGTACCAGGTATTCCCAGCGGCCTCCGGCGCGAGGTAGGCGAATTCCGGATGGTCAAACTCTTCGACGAGACTGAGGATATCTTCGGCCGAGGCTCCGCAGCCGTGAATAAGGATGACAGCGGCCTTAGCGGAGGTCAAGGCTTGCCCGCCAGCCCTAACGGGTTGATTACGATGAGGGTCATCCACGTTTCTGCACCTCCCGAGAGCTGTGAAGCTGAAGCGGTGGCAAGACCCCTTCGATTTCTTTCCGGTGTGGCTCAAGCCAAGTTGGGAGTTTGAGGCTTTCGCCGAGGCTCTCCGCGGGCTCGTCGATGGCGAATCCCGGCGGATCGGTGGCCAACTCGAACAGCACCCCCCCAGGCTCACGGGCGACCCAACGCTTCTGGAAAACACTCGACTTTAAGGTCACTGACGCCGTTGAGCAGGGTAGCCGAGTTGCGCCGTTCGGCTCTTTTAGCTACAAATCGAACGCGACCGGTAAGGAAATCACATCTCCATTTGGCCTCTTGGCGCGTTTCGAGGGGGATAAGGTCGCTTACATTCAGTTTTTCGAGGACGGCTATGGCACTGCAGGCTCTTTCAAAACAGGGGGTGCCACAAGGTTCCACAGCGATCCCTCGGGAGAAGAGGTTGAGGTCTAAGCCGAGCAAGTCGTCACTGTGAATTCACCGGCGGTAAAGGACGGGAGTCACGAAACGACGGGCGGCTCGCGAGAGTGGTTGGGGCCTTCGAGACTGTTATTGAAATCAGATTTTAAACTCTGGGAGTTCAAAATGACCAACGTATCGAGAGAGCAATATGACTTCATCGTGGCGGGAGCAGGCGCGGCTGGTTCGGTTCTTGCCGCGGAATTGTCTGCGTCCGGCGCACAAGTCGTCGTCATCGAGTCGGGAGGACCCGACGACGCGCCGACCATCGCAAACCCGAGTGTCTGGTTTTACAATGTCGGCGGGCCGCTCGACTACCACCTGCCCGTCAACCCGTCGCCGCGGTTGAACAATCGGACATTCAACATGGCACTCGGTCATGTACTCGGCGGCGGCAGCAGCATCAATGCCATGGTGTGGACACGCGGCATGCAACGGGACTACGACGGGTGGGCGGAGAACGGAGCCAAGGGTTGGGCCTTTGCCGACGTGCTCCCGGTCTTCAAGAGTCAGGAGGATTGGGAGGGCGGCGCCAATGCCTGGCGCGGAGCGGGCGGCCCCATCCACATCCGCCGCCCAAAAGATCCTCATCCCACAGCGCCAGCCTTCATCGACGCAGCCCGCGAGATGGGCATGCCCATTCTGGATGACGTGAACGGGCCAATGGTCCCCGGCGCCGGCTACATCAACATGAACATCGCCGCGGATGGGACCCGCGTGAGCGCGGCTAGCTCCTTCCTGCGCCCGGCGCTGTCGAGGCCGAACCTCACTCTGCTGCTCAACGCCACCGTGGTGAAGCTGAACTTCAAAGGTACTCGCTGCGTGGGCGTCAAGCTAATGACAGACGGCGCGGTAAAGGATATCGCGGCCGACAAGGAAGTGATCCTCGCGGCAGGCGCCATCAATACCCCGAAGCTTCTGATGCTCTCCGGCGTCGGGGAAGCGCAGGCGCTTCGCAGCCTTGGAATTGAGGTCGTTGAGAACCTTCCCGGGGTTGTCAACCTGCACGAATGTTCCGGGATGGATGAGGCCATCCGGACCGGGCTGCTGCTGCCAGGCAATCTTGGCGAAGCGAGCGCCGTCGGGCCATGGCGAAATATTACCGGCTCGCACTGCCTTCACCGCGATGTCATTCCCGAGGATGAAACGAAATGTGTCGTTGTCGCCGCGATCGGTGAAACTGATCGGTTTCCAGGTTTCGAAATCGGGATCGAAGGGAAACTCATTGAACTCCGGCTGCACCGATGTGAGAGCAACAGGTTGCATCTCTCCACCAGAAACGGCGGGGGGTAAAGTACCCTTTGTCGTTGCGCTGCCCGGCTGTTTCGGAGCGGCCGTCCAGGGCGCCAGATACGCCTTCAGGGTGGCAAGGTCCTCCGGGGTCACTTTCGCCTCAGGATGCAGCGCGAGGAATCTCGGAACGGGCATCGCACCGAGTTGCATCATATTGACAGCCTCATAGAGCGTTGCCTTCTGGATGGCGGCGGGTTTTGAGCCGAGTGTTGAGAAGTTCAGATGCTCTCGCCCGGTCAACACGTCATCGCGTACCAGCCAGTAGCCGGGTACTACTTGGTCAAACCAGGCAAGACGACGTTCGTCGGAGTGGCAGCTATAGCAGTCCTTTTCGAGTACCTGCCTGACCTCTGGCGGCGCCTGTATCTCCGCCGTGGCAGGCCGGGCCGGAATGCCGGGCCGAACAAATTGCAGTAACGCAAACGCGGCGGCACCCGCTATGATCAATTTCCCGTAGACCTTCATGCCCTTCACTCTCCCTGGCCACATGACGTCGCGTCCGGGGACTTCTCGGAACGGTGCTGGCCTGACTCTGTGTACGAGGGGTACCGAAAAGGCTGATTTATTCCATCGCCTGAAAATAATTTCCGGTCGGTCTTACGAAGACCGTCTCAAACACGCGGACCGGACGTTCCGTGGTTCGCCAGAAGCCGTTCGCGCCATGCTAATCCCGTATGCAAGCATGGCTTAATTCCTTCAGAACGTCAGGACATATTTTGCCGGGCTTTGGCCACGCGCGACAGCTTCGTAGGCAGTGACGGCCTGGCTGAAGGGAACCGATTCCAGAGGCGGGGTCCGCAGCGCGCCTGTTTCAAAGCCCAGGCGCAACTTGTCAGCGATTTCCCCCACTTCCAGTGAGGTCAGTTTCATTGAATCTACTCCCATCAGGTGCCGTTCGTTGTGGTAGAAATCCACCAGATCGAAACTGACGCGCCGATCGCGCGTACTGGTGATGGCAACCTGCCGGCCTCCGATGCGCAGCGACCGCAACGCAGGCTCAAACATCGGACCACCTACGGCATCGAGCACGACGTCGACCCCGCGGCCGCCCGTCAAAGCCAGCACACGTTCGCGAACGTCCTCCGTGGTGGTGTTGATAACTACCTCGGCGCCCGTCACGGGGGTAGAACTGGTGGCAGCCGCCAGCACGCGTGACTTTTGCCAGACAGCGATCTGAGTCGCTGCCTGACCTACTGCGCCGGCTGCGCCAACGATAAGGATGGTCTCTCCTGCCTGCAGTCTCGCAGCCCGATGGACACAAACCCAGGCTGTAATAAACGGTACCCCAATCGCGGACGCCTGCTGCGGGGTCACATTGGCCGGCAGCAATGACAAGCATTCCGAGGGAACCACGGCATACTCGGCGTGAACGCCGTCACGCGTCAGGCCCAGTCCCGGAGCGCTGCTCCAGACCTGCTTGCCTTCATAGCGTGGGCCGGCGACGACGACGCCCGCGAAATCGCGCCCCGGTGTTCGCGGCAGTGTGGTTGCGGAAAACTGTCCCGCGACGTTCTTCACATCGCTCGGGTTAATCGCCGCAGCCTGGATTTGCACCAGGGCTTCGCTAGGGCCCGGATTGGGCCGGGCTATTTCCTCAATCTGGAGTACCGACGGCGCTCCGAACTGGTGAAACCTTAGAGCCTTCATCGCATGCACCTCCGTCCACGTTTACGACCCCACGGTGCAGCCTTCAGGGCGGCATTGCCAGTCGCGCTTTTATCTGAGTGATGAACCGCGATTTGCCTGCTGAACGGGTTTACCCGTAGGTCCTCCGCACAGGTCTTTTGTCGTCGCCGGTCCTCTGGCAGTGAATTTCGTTGCGATGAGCTTATCAGTCGCGAGATAACCCACCGTCATGGCTACAACGAGCAATGCACCGACGAGCTTCGGCGGGCTCGGTACGGGGATGTCGAACCAACGACAAGCCACTCCGATAAGAATGCCCAAAATCATGCCGGCGGCAATCTTCATCACTTCGCACCTCCTTGGAAATCTGCCTTCGTTTGCGACGCCCTTAAGTTGATCGTAGTATGTCCTATATTATATGATGAGGTTGTCGCCACGGGGTTCATCACATTTTAATCTGGAGGCCATCACTGCCACACAAGCTTTGTGCCTGCCTGCGACCTGCGAATGTGACGGAACCGCGAGCAGGAGTGTCGCGACCAAACTTTCTGTTCCTTCCTTGCGCCGTAATAATGCTATCCGTCTCCGCGGCAGCACAAGTGTCACTACCACCGGTCAATCTCGGCCTGACGAGTTTCCAAGACGCAATTGCATTTCCCGGGTGGCTGGTAGAAGAAATCCCGAGCTACTACCACGCCAGTCAGTGGAAAGATGCGCAAGGAAATGACATTGCGGGCTCCAATGGGTTGAATTCCGCGAGTGCGCTAACCCATGTTGCCTTCATTTCAAATCAGCATGTTCTCGGCGGTTTCTACGTTGTGGAAGCGCTCGTTGCGGTGGCGAACGTTCATCCCAATACAAGCTTTGGTCCGAACTTCAGGTCAAGCGGCATCGGCGACTTGATTTTCGCGCCGTTCGGTCTCCAATGGACGAAGACAAAACTGGCTGGGGCGCCATTCTTTCAGCGGGTGATGGTCGATCTTGTGGTCCCCGCCGGAAAGTACGGCGAGATGCGACCGGTCAACATCGGGAGCCATGTCGTAAGCTTCAATCCCTATTACGCATTTACATTGGTGGCGTCGAACAAACTGGAAATCAGTGCGCGGCTTCACTATTTATGGAACTCGAAGAACGACGCACCCTTTGCCGGCTTCGGCCTTAAGAGCGTCCAACCGGGACAGGCTCTGCATCAGAACTTCGCCGTCTCCTACGCGGCTGCGAAGGCGGTTCGACTCGGAATGAACGGGTATGCATTGGAGCAGATCACCGACAACAAGGTCAATGGCATCTCGCAGCCGGGGTCGCGCGAACGAGTGATCGCTTTGGGACCCGGAATGGAGTTGCACCCGACGAAAAGCTTCTGGATTTACCTCAATAGCTACTTTGAAAGTGACGTCCGAAACAGACCCCAGGGGATATTGTACGTACTTCGGCTGTCGAAGACATTCTGACGGGATGACGGAAAAGCCCTGATTAAAAGTGCACATGCGTGGGACGATGTACGGCCCTTAGCAACTTCGGTCAGATCAGGTTACGCAGCGTTGCCGGGGCGACGCTTTCTCGCAGACGACCTATTGCGC
Organism: Terriglobia bacterium; assembly: GCA_050010015.1. Classification (GTDB taxonomy): domain Bacteria; phylum Acidobacteriota; class Terriglobia; order UBA7540; family UBA7540; genus CAVROP01. Next base: position 4,374 of record JBEKLY010000263.1, on the reverse strand, counting down.
ACGCACCCTTTGGCAGGCCGGTTGCCTCTTCAAAGTGCGTGTCGAAGGACACGGACCATCTCAAAACCATGAGGAGTTAGGAGGAAATATGAGAGCATCATCTGCGGCAATCCTGCAAGCCCTACTGGCATTCTGCATCGCATTGCCCGCTTCCGCGCCAGCACAGCAGATCGTAACAGGTCAGGCTGCCTACGCCGACTGGGATCAGCAGCAGCCTGGCGCTCGTCGCAAGATCACGGTCGCCGATATGCCTAAGCCCAAGCCCGAGGAAGCTGTCAACAATACTCCCCAATTGATTCCACGCCCGACGGACGCATGGCCGATTGCGCCTGCTGGATTCAAGGTGACCCTTTACGCTGGTGGCGATGCCGCTCCCCTGCAACGTGCCGCCAACAAGGAGCACATGCAGTTGAGCGGCGGAACGTTTACCATGCCGCGCCTGCTCATGACGGCCCCCAATGGCGACATCTTCGTGGCGGATTCAGGCGCAGGCACGATTCTGATCCTTCGCGGCGTGGGCGCCGACGGCAAAGCTGCGCTGATTAGCAGGTTTGCGACGGGCCTCGATCATCCTTTCGGCATTGCTTTCTACCCCGCTGAGAATCCCAGGTATGTCTATGTTGGAAACGCGACGACGATCCAACGAATTCCGTATCACCGCGGCGACCTGCACGCGACCGGAGCACCCGAGACCATCGTTCCCGATATTCCCGGTTATGCCCAACTCATGGGTGGAGGACACTGGACCCGCGACGTCGTCTTCACCCGGGACGGCAAATACATGCTGGTTTCGGTCGGTTCCGGTTCGAATATCGATGATCCTGATACACATCCCCGAGAGTTCCACCGGGCGGATGTACTGGAGTACACGCCGGAAGGGAAGTTCCTCAAGGTCTACGCTTCGGGTATTCGCAATTGCGTCGGAGAAGCCATCAACTCCATCACCGGAGAACTGTGGTGTTCGACCAACGAACGCGACAACCTCGGCAACCATCTTGTGCCTGACTATGTAACCTCGGTCAAGGAAGGCGGCTTCTACGGATGGCCGTGGTATTACATCGGCGATCATCAGGACCCGCGGCTTTCTGAGCCCTGTGCAAACGGCACCGGCTCCAATCCACAGGCGCCGGCGTTGACCCCGGAACTGGCCGCAAACTGCCGGCGTGAAGACATTGGGTCCAAAGTGATCGTGCCGGATGTTCTTGTTCAGCCGCATATGGCTTCGCTGGAAATGTTGTTCTATCCCTCCAGCGGGAACTTTCCGAAGCAGTACGACGGCGATGCTTTTGCCGCTCAGCACGGCTCATGGAACCGGGCCAGGCGAGCCGGTTACGAGGTTATCGAAATTCCCATGCGCGATGGCCACGCCGCAGATGGCAGCTACGAAGACTTCCTGACTGGCTTTGTCACGAAAGACGGAGAAGTATGGGGCCGTCCAGTAGGCGTAACCGTAGGCGGCGACGGCGCACTCTACGTCAGCGATGACGGCTCGCGCAGCGTCTGGCGCGTTGCCTATGCGCGCGAATGATGAAGAGGTGCCCCACTTGAGTTTAGACCGTGACGTTTTGCTCGATGTTCTTCCAAGGACGGCAGTCATTGCACCAGCGTTCTCAGGAAAGTTTCCAAGGATCAAGGGAGAAGACTACTCTCCGCAGTTTCCGCTTCACCTGATGAGTAAGGACATGAATCGAACCGCCACCCGGCAGACCCGCGAGCTCCTCAGGATGGCTTGCACGCTGCCCACGCTTGATCAGCAAGGTCCCGGGCACGTCAGCGGGTAAGCCGTTTCCCGCCATCTTGACTGCATTTGTCTAACTTCCGAGTGGCGCGTGATCCAGGACCTACGCGAAATCGGTTTCGCTGCTGCGCACAATATTGGATTCATCCGTGCCGTCGATTCGCTTAGCAGGCACACTATCCATCCACAGGTGGCAAAATCAGGACACTCGCTCGCGTGCGCGCATTCGAGTAACGCCTGATCGCCGGGGGTGGGCCAGAAGTGTTCACGCGCAAAGTGAATTTTAAAGTAGGAGGAGAACTTCGGCTGACTTACAATCGTACTGAAATGGCGATTCGAGACCGAGTAGCGGACATCCTGGAGATCAAGCGTCGAGGGCAGCATCACGGCGGGCTGCACTATGACCTTCGGTCTTTGACGGAGAGTTGGAATCATTACCCACAGAAGAACCTGGAGACAGCGGCGTTCTTCCCTATCCGCGCGGTGACGCTCATTGAGGTGTTCACGCGAGCATGGATCGCCACTTTCGTGGACTTCGGAAAGCCATACGTTGAACGGGCGACCGCGTTCACCAAGAATATCAAGATTGACTATGAGCTGCTCCGTGAGATCCAAGGTCGAACGATTACCCTGGGCGACGTCATTGCTCACTCTGTATCGCTGAACAGCTTTGGGCAGATTGCAGGCGCTTTTGAAACGCTCATCGAGGAACAGTTTGTACTCCGCATAGCGAAGGCCGTCGACCGTTGGGAAGTGGAAGTCGAGGGCAAACCTCCTGTGCCCATCATTTCGGACGCTGAAGCGATGGCCGGCGCTTTGGATCGCCTGTTTCGCGTTCGGCACATACTTGTTCACGAATACCCGAAGTATCCCGTTTACTCCGTGGAAGATGTTGGCGCCATGCTCGCAGCTGCTGCTGACTTCACCTTTGCAGCCCACGAAGTATGCACCGAAATTCTGTACGGCAAAGTCCCGCTGACAAATAGTGACATGAAAGAAGCCGCTGGTGAGGAATGGCATAGGCTCGACGAGGAGTTGAGTCGCGTCTTGGAACAGATTTCTGCGGACCAGGATGATGAGGGCAGAAAGTTGCTGGAGGATGCCCAGTCCCGCTGGGTCTCATATCGGGAGGCACAGTGTGCATTCCGGGTGGATTCGACCCGAGGCGGAAGCATGGCCGGACTTTTGTGGCTGTATGAGGCGCGCGATCTCACGGAGGCACGACTGAAGCAGATGAAATGGTACCGTGATCGCAAAGAGGGCGACCTCTAGTCGCGGACTGATCTCGAGCTTTGTGTTTTGCTTCTCTCTCTTTGACGTTGGCCGGCTGGCGCAGGGCGAAGCCCTGCGATCAGTGGAGCCGCAACACATGGAGACCGCAGAGCTTCGCTCTGCGCCAGCCCCGAATTCCTCTTTTTGGAGTATCTCGACCTGCTCGTCTTCAAGGAGGGTTCCACTGAAGTCGAATGGCACGTGTGGGGAAAAGGGCCACCGCGTCGGCCGGACTCGGGCGAATATAGGGTGTACGCCGTAGATATTCCGCGTGGTAAGGACATCATCAAAGAAGAGATGCGCATCGAGCCATTCGGCCTGCTCGGGCCAGTAACGCGGGTCCTGCCTCGCAATTCGGCGTCGGGGGAGGGATTGTGGAGACTCGGGATGTATTGAGACAGCGGAGGGTCTAACCTATGTCTGAGCCAGAGATGTCAAAAATGTCAATCGCGGTTTCGCTGGATCCGTTGACAATCGAGAGCCGCGCCTTCAGGGCCTTGGGCAACGTCCCGCTTGGGGTTGGGGCGAGCGTGGATATTGATGGCCGCGAGTGGCACGCACTAACACCCCTAATCTGGCCGCCCAGGTGTGCCTGCTGCGGAGTATCGGATAGCCTGGGTTCGGTTCGCGTGAAGGGTCGGGACTATTCCTATAAGGCCGATGGGTCTCGGCTGCGCGTTAAGGAAGTCGACGAGCGGCGTGGCGTGGTGCGCAGCACCCTTGGCGCTCTTGGCGTGCCGGAAGAGCTTTTGAGGGACTTCGGCCGACTCGACCCGCGGCACCCTAGTTATACGCTGCCTTCGGGCATACGCCTGCTTGTCGAAACTGGCGACCGCCTCAGGATTTTGTGGTCTTACTACACGGTGGAGGTCCCTTATTGCCAGCCTTGTATAGGGCACCTGACTGGGGGAAGGACGGCAGCGCTCAACAGAGGGCTAGTTGCCGTACTAGGATGGTTCGGGGCCGGGCGGGAGGCTTTGCCGAATGAGGAAAGAACGACGACGGATACAACCACTTGCACGTCTCCGAAGAACCCTGCGGTAGAGCTCAACTTTTTTTCCGCAGCGCGGAGTTTCGTCGTCGCATTTTCAAACAAGGAATACGGAGAGGCATTTGCTGCAAGCAATCCCAAGAGCAAGGTCGTACCGGTCTTCGCGACGGGCCTGGCCGCCGGATTGACTTGGCCGCGGGAGGGGTCGAAGTGACCAAGGTTGGTGGCCTACCTCGGTTTCCGAGCGTGTCGTCGAAAATAACCGGCCAATCTTTTTAATCACACCTCTAAGCGCTGTAGCTGAGAAGCGTTATTCTTCTCCAGTTGGGATTTTTCTCTTCAGGAGGAGGGGCCCCGCTTCCGGCTCAGATCT
>JBEKLY010000262.1:0-11236 GCA_050010015.1 Terriglobia bacterium | reverse complement strand
CTTCCGCATCGGAAGATTCTTGTAGTCACGCGCAAGAAACTGCCCAAGCGTCGCAAACCTCGTTAGCTTGCAGCAACTTGGACGTAAAGCGTCACTCCGACTCAATGGTGAACACCCGCTACGACACAGCCGCCACCCGTCTCAACACACCCCCACTCCAGCGCCCAATTTCCCTCGTCTCGCCTCTCCTGCCTCCCGCCAGCCTCGCGCCCTCCCCCCACTGTCTGAATCACAGTTAAAGGGCGGCCAGGATTGACATAAGTACGCCGTTCTTGTAATCTCAACGCTTCTAAAGCTGTATAGAATGAGGCAGGTCGAATTCAGAAGTCGAGAGGCATCATGAGAATAAAAGGAATCATTACAGTATTAGCAGTACTTGGCTTAGCCGGCGGTCTATTTGCGCAAAGGCCGGCTCCGGCGACAACTCCTTCGTCTCAACAACAGCAGCCCACCACCCAGCAGCAGACACAACAAGGGAATGAAACCCAGCAGATGGCGGCCCAGGTGACTACCAACCAAAAGGCCAAAAACCCTCAGGGGGCTGGGCCGCTGAATGAGAAGGAAGTGACGAAGGAAATCAAAAGTTCCCCCGCCGAGACTGTGATTAAGGACGTGAAAGAGCGCGGCGTCGATTTTGACATGGACCCGGACATCGAGAAAAAGCTGCGCAAGGCCAAAGCCACCGATGACGTGATCCAGGCGGTGAAGCAAGCCGGCCCAAAGGCACGCGCCCAAAATGCGAAACTGACCATGGGATCGGGGGGCGGAGGCCAGAATATTCCTAAAGAGCAAGCCACAGCCTACGACGCCATCAAGACCGAGTTGGACCCGGATAAAACCATCTCCGAGTGCGAAGACTTTGCCAAGAAGTATGCGGACAGCGCCGCGCTCACTTATGTTTATTCCTTCGAGGCGAATGCCTATCAACAGAAGGGTGACGTGGACAAGGTCGTCGATTACACTGACAAAAGTCTGAAGTTGAATGGCGATAACCTGATGAGCCTGGTCTTAAACATCGGGATGTCGCCCCAGCCGCAATACTTGAACAACCACAAGGCAGAACAAGAGAAAATCCTCCAGGATGCCGAGACCCATGCCGCTCACGCGCTGGAACTTATTGCGAAGCTTCCCAAGCAGCCCAACGAGGCGGATGCGGATTATCAGAAGCGCCTGGCGGAGATCGCCAGTCAGGTTCACGGACCTCTCGGCATGGTCCATCTGGAACTGGCGAATCAAGGATTGTCGGGACCGGACAAGACTGAACTGGAGAAGGCTGAGCAGGAATTCAACCTTGCCATCACCAACAGCGGTCACCCGGATCCTCGGGATTACTATCGCCTGGGCGAGACTTTCAGGATGGATGGCAAAATCGACGACGCCATTCAAGCATTTACCAAAGCCGGCGACCTTGGGCAAGGCACACTGATCAAGACCTACGCCGACCAGCAGATTGCGGAGCTAAAAAAGGCGAAAGCCGCCCATTGATTGGCCGCGCCTGAATCCTGGGGAGATTTCGGCAGTTTCCCTTTTCGATGGTTTTGCGGCTTCGATGCATGACTGAGAACCCTGTCCATCTTTTGGAAGACTTGATCGGCTATCGTTTCCAAAACCCCCAACTTCTTTTGGAAGCGCTTACGCACTCTTCTTACGCCCGGGAGACTCCTGGGAGCTGTCGCGACAACGAGCAGCTCGAGTTTCTGGGCGATGCGGTGCTGAATTTTCTGGTAAGTGTTGCCTTGGTGAATGCCTTTCCTGAGTGGGAGGAAGGGCAGCTCACTCGAGCCAGGGCTCGCCTGGTGGCGGCGACGCATCTCGGCAGGGTAGGGGCGCGCCTGGAACTCGGGACCTATCTGCGTCTGGGACGCGGAGAAGAGAAAACCGGAGGGCGTAACAAGTCCGCGCTCTTCGTGAATGCTTTGGAAGCGCTGGTTGCCGCACTCTTCCGGGATGGCGGACTCGAGGCCGCCAGAGGGTTCGTTGCCGGCTTTATTCTTCCCGCGGACTTGGCCGCCTCGGGAGAGGAACTGTTTACTGTCGACTACAAGTCGGCGCTACAGGAGTATCTTCAGGCGTTTCGCAAATCTCCGGCAGACTACCAGGTGGTGGAAGAGACGGGGCCCGAACACCAAAAGACTTTCACCGTGGAAGTGCTGGCGAGTGACAAGGTGGTGGCGCGCGGGCGAGGCACGAGCAAGAAGGCCGCCGAGCAAGAAGCCGCGCGCGTCGTCCTCGAGCGCTTGCGCGAGAAAACGGTAGGAAATGATTGAGGTCTATCAAAAATCTTCCCTGCGGGACACCTTTGAGTCCCTGGTCGTCACGGTCATCCTGGCGGTCTTCGGGACTACGTTCGTCGTTCAGGCTTTCAAAATCCCGACCGGCTCGATGGAAAACACCCTGTTGATCGGCGACCACCTGCTGGTGAACAAGTTTGCGTTTGCCTACCATGGCAGCACGCTGGCTCGCTTTCTGCCTTATCGAGATGTCCACCACGGCGACGTTCTGGTCTTCAAATTCCCCGGACCGGTGGGTGAGCAATCGGAGCCCGGCGAACACTACGTGAAGCGTGTCATCGGCCTGCCCGGCGATCGAATTCGTGTTTTCCATCGGCAAGTCTTTGTGAACGGGCAGCCCCTTACGGAGCCCTACGTCTACCACGCCTGGCCGGATATGGAGCGCTCCGGTGACGATTTCCCGCCTCCTGGCTCGGAGTACCTCGAGGGCTCCACAGCGCTCTGGACTGCCGATATGCCGAACCACATCGACAAGGAGGGAGAACTGGTCGTTCCCCCCGGGCATTACTTCGCCATGGGAGACAACCGCGAGCAGAGTTGGGACAGCCGTTTCTGGGGATTCGTTCCGCGCGAACTGATCTCGGGCCGTCCTCTGCTGATCTACTGGTCGTACGAGACATCGCGTGACGAATACATGCACACTTCCGGGAGCGACTGGATCTCTCAGACTTTTAGCATAATCTTTCATTTTCCTACCAGGACGCGTTGGCGACGCACTTTGAAGATGGTGCGTTGATGCGCTCTCCGGTCTGCGCATGTGCTCGGGCTGCTCTGATACTGACTCCCCTCCTCAGCGGGAGGAGGGGCGGGGGTGGTGGGTGCCGGAGTCACGGCGGGACTAACCACCCCCTATCCCCCTCCTTAGCAAAGGAGGGGAGTCACGGCGCTTGTTGTGGGTGCCGGAGTCTCGGTGGGACTAACCACCCCCTATCCCCCTCCTTAGCAAAGGAGGGGAGTTATCTGCGTGGTTTCTGGGCGCCCGCTACCAGACGGGTGTGCGCGACTAACTTGAAGATGGTGCGCTGATGAGCCCTCGGGTCCACCGACGCGCTCGAATCGCTTCGCTGGCTCTTCTCCTGAGCGGGCTCGCAGCTTGGTTCATTCCGTCTTATATCAGCGTTGGTCGTTACCGCCGCGGCCTTCAGGCGAGCCTGGAGCGGAGCCTTCACCGGCACGTCACTTTCGGTCGCGTTTCACTGCAATTGCTTCCGCGGCCGGGCGTCGTGATTGAGAACGCCGTCATTCACGAGGACCCGAGTTTCGGCTTCGAGCCGTTCGTGCGCGTAGATCGCATCGAATGCGATGTTCGCTGGCAGACTTTGTTGGGCGCGCGCCTCGGTTTTTCCCACTTTCGACTTCAACATCCCAATATCAACCTGGTGCGCAAGGCGGGAGGGGGTTGGAACATCGAGCGTCTGCTTCTTGCCTCGACGGGTCCCGACCTCACGAGCGGACTTTCCCGCAACGCCCTCACCACGGCGGATGGGGGGCCGCGCTCGAGCGCCTTGGCCGTCCCGCCGGATTGGGAAGTGGAAGACGGCCGCGTTAATTTCAAGTTGGGCGAAAACAAGAAGCCGCTTGCCATTACCGAGTTGAGCGCTCAGTTGAGTCTGGATTCAACCCGCAGTCATATGCGATTCCGGCTGGCAGGCTACCCTGTACGCACCGACCTTGCTTTGCCCACGCCTGGGGCTGTCGAACTTACCGGCGATTGGACTCCCGGCAGGGATTTGATGGGGCCGCTGAATATCGTGGTCCGAGCCCGCGAGGCGCTGGTCTATGATTGGGCGCCCCTGGTGACAGGCCGCGACACCGGGATGTACGGCGTCGTGGATGCCGACCTGCGAGCCACCGGGTCGATTCGAAAGTTCAACTTCGAGGGCCGCGGAAGGCTCAGCGAACTGCACCAGTGGGAGCGCATCCCGCCCTCCGATTCCATGCCGTGGACGATCACCCTCAGAGGAGAATTGGATCGGGATCTCGGCCGGGTTCTCGTCGAGAGCGCCGACGCCTCTTTTGCAGATTCGCATTTTCACCTTTCCGGCGCCATTGATTACTTTCCCCGGTCGCCGGAGCTCGATTTGGCCCTGGCACTCGAGCGTTCCCGTTTGGAGGATCTGACGGCGCTGGCGGGGCGCATTTGGACATTGCCGGTGGGCTTCGGATTGCGAGGGCGAGTGGATGGGAGCCTGGCCATCCAGGGTCCTGCGGACGAAATGCGCTTCAGCGGCAGCGTGGGCGCGCGTAATGTGGTGCTCAACACGCGCAGCGCCAGCTTCCCAGTCTCTGACCTCTCGATCCGAATCGATAACGACGGGGCCGAGCTCGCACCGGCGCGGATCACTCTCGCGCCGCGCGTGGTCCTCGAAGCCGAAGGCTCACTCGATCGAAGCACGAAGACGTACCCTTACGAGTTCACCTTTTCCTGCAAAGCTGCGCCCCTTCGAAATGTTATCGACTTCGGCCGCGCGCTCGGAATGCGCACGCTCCAGGGTTGGAACGCTCTGGGCTATGGGACCGCCTCGTTTCGTTTTGCAGGCTCATTGAGTTCGCCTGCCCGGCCCGCCCTCAAGGGTCATGCGGAGCTGCGTTCGGCCCGCTTGGTCATTCCCGGTTTTACTGAGCCGATCAACGTTCCTCGCGCCAGTCTCCAGATCAACGGCGCAGAAATCATCGTTGATCATCTGGCGGCCGTGCTGGGCACCAGCGTATTCTCCGGGCAGTTGGAACACCACGGCGACCGCCGCAACCCTTGGCTCTTCGACCTTCACACCGACAGCCTCGACCTGGGGCAGGGAGCAACGTGGTTTGCGGCCCTCCCGCACCGCAATCCCGGACCACTCGCTCAGACTTTCCCCGGCCTGGCCTCGTTCGCCAGGCAGCGAGAGGCGGCTTCGAACCTGTTTTCGTCTTTGAATGCTCGTGGCCGTTTCTCGGCGTCCAGGCTCGCCTATCGGAACCTCAGTGTGAACAAATTCCAGACCAATGCGGAGGTTATGGGGCGGGTAATTCGGCTGTCCAATGCGGCGTTCCAAACTGGCGGAGGCCAGGGCCGCCTCAGCGGGCGGCTGGACCTTTCGGGGAGGCCGGCTCACTTGGCTGGGGATGTTTCCTTGTCCGGCATCGCGGTGCAATCGCTTGCAGCGCACCTGCCTCCCGCGTTGCGCGGCACACGTGGGTCATTGAGCCTGAGCGGGCATTTCGAGACTGCGGGACTCAGCCGGGAAGAAATGAGCCAGAATCTTGAGGGACATGTGGAGATGGTTGCCAAATCCCTTTCTTTGGCTGGGTTCGACCCTCTGGGCGCCTTTGTGCGCCTTACCGGTCAGGGCGCCTTGGAGCCGGTTCGAGGACCGGTGACATTTCGTGCCGTCACCCTGAATCTCCAGGTTCACGATCAGGCTGTGGTTCTGAAGAAAACCAGCCTGGAATGCTCCGGCGCCCGACTTAGCTTGTCTGCCAGCCGCCCCTTCGACGGGCCGATGACTGTGCGCGTGGCGGCCGATCTGGACCACGTTCGACGCCGGTGGTTGAATCGCTCCGATGATGCCGACCCGGAGTCCACGCCTCCCGAACTCGATTTTTCCGGACCGCTGGATAAGCTGGCGCCAACGAACGGGAGTCAGGAGCCAGGAGTCGGAAGAACAGTGACGAGTGACAAGTGACGAGTGACGAGCGGCAATGCCGAAGATGTGAATCCAGGCAGGGAGCCGGATTTGACTCCTGCTCGTCACTTGTCACTCGTCACTGACCTAACATGGCTAGACGTTACAAAACCTACGCTGCTGAAACGGGTGTTGCCTACCGCTACTTCTTTGTGTCGCGACGCAGCGTGGTGCGGCCTGCCGGACTTGGCCCGGGGAGCGATAATATCTTTGTGTTGACGGCGGACCAGAGTCCTCCCTTTGAATTGCGCATTTTCGTCTCTGAGAGGGCGATTGCCGCCTGCTGCGCGGCCCATTCGAGAGAACTCGACCCCAGCGAGCAATATGCACTCGCCAAGATGAGGCTCTTCCAAGCATTTGACGAACTGGAAGACCTCCGCGCCGAGAGCCTGAGTTTGGTCGTGGACGAAACGAATGTGGAGGAATTGCTTGCGGCATTGGATTTGGTGTAAGGTATGGCGTGTCAGTGTCCTGAGTCATGAATTCGTCAGGAAAGTCTCTCGCATGCGCGCTTCTTTCGGCGCCCCGTCAGGGGCGGCATACATTAGCCCAGGGCACAAGCCCTGGGTTGGTAGGCTGAGCGGGGTTACCTGGCATCCGGTTTTGGAGTTGCCGAACTGCAGCAGCGTCATCCATTTTTCAGACTGCCTACTGTTTTCTGCGGAGCCCGATCGTGCAAATACTCAAATCCGTGGTGTGGTACGCCGCTTTGGTCTACGTGTTGATGCTGGTAGCGTTGTTCGCTATCATGCGGCAACCGGCACTCTTCGGCCAAGTGATGTCGAAGGTGCCGAGGCCACTGTTCATGGTCATCCCTTTCAAGCAGATGTGGTTTCTTGCCCGCGCCGGGCGCTTGCAAGTGGGCGACCCGGCGCCGGAATTCAGTCTTCCCACCGCTGACCGGAAGGCGCGCGTCCGCCTCTCGTCCTTCCGCGGGCACAACCCGGTGGTGCTGATCTTCGGGAGCTACACTTGACCGCCGTTTCGCCGGGAGGTTCCCGAGCTCAACAAACTCTACGACCAATACCAGACGAAGGCTGCCTTCTTTGTCGTTTACATTATGGAAGCTCATCCCGTGGACGCCTGGCAGGACGAGGACAACCTGAAAGAAAAGATCAGCGTGGGCAGCCCCAAGACTCTCGAGGAGCGCTGCTCGCTGGCGGAAACTTGCCTGAACAAGCTGACACTCAAGATCCCGCCTCTCGTCGACGACTTGGCGAACTCTACCGAAGCTGCCTACACCGCATGGCCTGACCGCATTTACGTCCTCGACCGCGAAGGCAACGTCGCCTACAAGGGCTACCCTGGTCCTTATGGCTTCAAGCCCGCTGAAATGGCCGAGACGCTGAAACGCCTGCTCCCCGGCCCCACGGCGGAGGCTAGACGACCGAACTGAAATTGGGCTGCGCAGCCCAGTTCTCATCCTGAGCGCAGACTTCATGAGCCTTCGGCTCACCACTTGTGATGAAAGTGATTCCCCTCCTTGGTAAGGAGGGGTCAGGGGTGGTTGCCATTCGCTGCCAATAGCACCCACCACCCCTGCCCCTCCTCCCGCTGAGGAGGGGGAGTCATTTTTACGGCAGCGAAGGATCTCCGCAGTGAGATCGAGGTTCGACGACTTGCAAACAACTGCTGAGATCCTTCGCCGCGCTCAGGATGACAGACCGCTTGATTTCGTCGTCTCGGCCGCAAAGACGCGCCTCCAAAGATGCAATTGACAACGCACTCCCACGCCTCTAAAATCAATTCCGTTAGTCGAATTTCACCTCAACTCAAGGTCTGCTCCACACGTAGGGGGACGCAAGAGACGTCGGACTAAGAGGCGGCTTCAGGTCGCCACGTGGCGATCCCGCAGGAGTGGAATCGCCAATCCAACATCAGTTTGAAGTGAACATCCCAAACAGGAGGCATCCGCACCATGGCAGGGAAAAAGAAACAGGTGAAGAAAGTGCCCAAGAAGAAGGCCAAGAAGACCGTCAAAGTCAGCAAGAAGCCTGAAGAAGTAAAGCCAATGACCGAGCCTCTCCCGCCCGCGCCAGCCTTATAAGGGGAGATCTTGCCGCCGCGTGGGCGCAGCGTGCACCAGCGCCCACGCGGCATTCGTCTGAAACAGCCATTGATGCTCGTCGGCTGACCGGCATCCAGAGACTATGAAATGTCGTTCCGAGCCCTACGCTGTCATCCTGAGCGCAGCGAAGGATCTCGCTCTGCGCCAGGTCTGGTAACGGAAGTAAGATCAGGGCGAGATTCCTCGCTGCGCTCGGAATGACAACCTACTTCAAAACAGCACAGGTTGCTGAAGACAGTCAGAGATACGCACTCGCCGCGAACGCGCCAATCTTCTCCTTGAACCTTCAGCCACAATTCACCTCACGACAGGGTTTACGGACTACGCGACGCTGGGGCGCGCGGTGTTGGTGTTCCGTCCCGGATGAACTCTTGACGATGCCCTCGCCCCCTTGGGGGAGAGGGTGGCGAGCGTAACGAGCCGGGAGAGCGGGTCGGCAGATACACCATGATTGTCAAGACTTTCGCGGGACACCAGATTAGCTACAATGGGAGAAAAAGCCATGATCAAGAAAGCCTTTCTGTTAATGCCGCTATTCATCGTTTTCATATCATTCGCCGGAGAAGAACCGGGAAGCTCGCCCAAGTACCAGTCGGCCTTCTTGCGCATTGAATTAGCGGCGCACCAGCCCGGCTTCACGGCGCTTGCCGTGGATTCGTTGGGCAAAAGCAAACTCAGCGTGAGTTCTCTTCGGCCCCTCACTACGTCAGGGGATCACTTCGTTCTAAACCATTCCGGCTCGAAGTATGAATACCGGTTGGTGGGCGCGCCCGCCGGTGCGCCGCCCGTCTGGACTTTCGAATTTTCAACCCGGAGCATGCATTTGCACTCGTCCTACTCGCGAGAGAATCACGCGCCTGCGCTGATGCTCAATTTCAATCCGCACATTAACCACGCAACGCTTCTGGGGATGATGAATGACGCTGGAGGCGTCCGCCTGCCGGCGCTGCTCCACCTCCCTGACCAAGGGACGTTCCGAATTACCTCGAGCGTGGGCGCGGGGCTGGCATTGGGCTACGACGCATTCCGCTACCCGGAAGGGCAACAAGCGAACGATTTCGTGAAGGTGACCTTTCCTGCCGCCTCCGCCGCGCGGCCTCAAGTTGATTACACTTTGGATGTCGTGGCCATTCATCCCGAGGTCGTGGGGCTTGAGCATGACCCTCGTTTTGACGGCTTTCGCCGCAACTGGCTGAACGTTTTTCAACTCAATCCCCGCTTGCGCGTGCTGGCCAACCACGCTGCCAGCGATCCTTGCGCATTCACGGTTTTTGAATACTCCTCGGCGGCGGCGCGCACACCGCCTCTCGCGCCCGGCCTGACTGCGCTCGACCTGATCCGGGCGACGCTGGACCGCTACTTCAGCGGGATGAAAGCATACGGCATGGCAGGTTATGCTCCCAACGACCCGACCACGCGCTTCGACTTTCTGGATACTTATCCCTCCTTGCTTATTGCCGCCTGGGATTATGCCCGCAGCAGCAATGATGATGCGTGGCTCGAAAAAAACTATGCAGGCTTGAAAGATTGGGCCGGCAAGATGCTCGCCATGGATCAGGACGGCGACGGGCTTCTCGAATACCCCGCCAGTGGCAATTCAGGTTCGTGGCCGGAGCAAATCGCTTTGCGCCCCGCCAATTGGTGGGACACCGTCGGCTTCGGGCACAAGGATGCCTACTCGAATGCCCTCGCGTATCATGCCTTGCTTGGCATGGCGGAAATGGCGCGGCGGGCAAACAAGCCGGACGACGCACGAATTTACGCCGCGCGCGCCGAAAAGCTGCGCTCGGTTTATTTCAACACCTTCTACAATCCTGCCACAGGAGTGCTGGCAGGCTGGAAGAGTTCGGACGGGAAGCTGCACGATTATTACTTCCTCTTCGTCAGCGGCGTGGCCATCACCTATGGATTGATTCCGCGGGATAAAGCAAATCAGATTATGGACCGCCTGTTGGCCAAGATGAAAGAAGTTGGCTACACGCACTTCGAATACGGCCTGCCCGGCAATCTGATTCCCATTCGTCGCGAGGACTACGTCGATCACGACAAGCGCTTTGGCGGACCGGAGAAAGCCGACGGATCGGATGGGTTTCAGATCTACGAAAATGGCGGGGCCACCGCCTGCTATGCCTACTTCACCCTCCAGGCCTTGTACCTGTTAGGGCGTCACAAAGAGGCGGATGCGATTCTGTTTCCCATGCTGCAAGGATTCGAGCAGGGCGGCTTCCAGGGCACAGCGCCGAACGGCATGAGCTACGATTGGAAAGCCTGGGACGGAACCCCGCATGGGTACGAGGGTCTGCTCGTGGATGGTTACCAGGCGCTGCTGGCCGTGCTCGCGCGGTGATTCGAGTTACTTCTTCTTTCTCGACGTGACCTGAAGCGAATCGGGCCGCAGTTGGCTTAGCTCAATTTTGTTTCCGTCCGGGTCTTTGATGAAATAGAGCAGCGTATTGTCGGCCTGAACTTTGGTTGCCTTCTCGAAAGCATCAGCCGGAAGCGGGTATCCTCTGGCTTTCAATGCATGCAGTGTGGCTTCGAGGTCCTTGACGAACAGGCCGAGGTGGTTGGACGAGGGCGCGGCCGCTACCGAAGGCTTCTTGCTTCCAGGAAACAACTCGATGAATGTATTGCTGTCGGCCACTCGCAGATAAATCAGCCACGGCGTACCATCCGGGCGATTGAGGCGGAAGGCCTCTCTCAAACCAAGCTGGTCAACATAAAAGTGCAAAGCCGGCGCGAGGTCTGAGATATCCAAGCCCACATGACCCAAGGACTCAACAATCGGAGCCGCGTTGTCAGCGCCATACGAGGCTGCGGCCTCGGCGCCTATCAGCACGAACATCAGCGGGAACAACCGTAAGTATTTCATGTAATCCTTCGCGGGACTGGTTGACATTCAGGGCCGGCCCCCGTGGCCGCCTTGCAGGAACCACCGGGGCCTGCTAATGAAAATACGCGCCACATTAAGGACGGCACGGAAGGGCGGGGCTTCAGCCCCGCCGTAGGAGATGCTTGAGATTCTTGGGGCTTTAGCCCCTGAAGCGGCATGGCTTCAGGGCCTAAAGGCCCACCAAGCGCTTGCCACGCGGCGGCGGGGCTTCAGCCCAATACTGTTCACTTAAGTAAATACGCGGTATACTGCTCTCATTCAAATGAGAGGAGGACCGCAGATGGCTCGTACGATCGCAAAACTTCCCGAAGGTACACGC
>JBEKLY010000261.1:0-11238 GCA_050010015.1 Terriglobia bacterium | reverse complement strand
TCCCCATGGAATCGATTCGTTCCCTGGCGGGTGAGCATTTCCACCGTCGCGGGCGTTTTATACTCAGCCGGCGAATTAAAGGTGTCTACTTTCTCCTCATCGACAGCTTCGAGCGATGGGAGTTGCTGGCAGCAAGACTCCGCCGACCGGATTCCATCAACCGTAATTCGCAGGCCCCCGGGACCGTTCGGCAGCCCGTCGAATGAAGCCGCTTCCGCCTTTGGCGCGGCAGCTCCAGGGATCAAATAGTTAAAGAATGTGTACCCAATGCGCCCACCCTGGGTCGAGCCGGCCTCCGGAAGCTCGTTGATGACGTAATTCCGCTCTTCACTGGAAACCGCCGCTGTTTCCGTCTCAATCAAGGGTGTCGCACCCTTGACGGTGACAGTCTCGGTCACCTCACCCAGCTCGAGAGTGACATCAATCCGCAGCTTCCTCGAAGCGGTATGATCGAGGTCAGTCCGCATGTATTTCTTGAAGCCGGCCTTTTGCACAGTGACCGTGTACAGGCCGGAAACGATGCCATTACACGCATAGGCGCCAGAGGAATCACTTCGCACAGATCGCTTGAAACCTGTACTCTGATTCGCCACTGTCACAGTTGCATCCGGGATGACAGCACCGCTCGCGTCGGTTATCTGCCCCAAGATGTCACTCGACACTACCGCCTGACCAAAAGCGTGTGGCAGCGGCATCGCCAGCCACAAGCCCAAGAGCACCAGCACAGCTCCCAACGATTCGTGCTTTCTGTGGCTCAAATGCCCCCTCCTTGATAGCACTAACCAGAGGCGAACCCCAAAGTCAAGACCTTTGTCCAGCAATGTCAGCAGGAGGGTGGTTAGTTTGGCAGGCTACCGAGAAACGCTTCAGGCCGTGTCTTACAACAATTCACCGAATGCTATTAAACCCCAGAAGACCAAGCCGACCCCGCATGCAACCACACCGAGCCAGCCCAAGGCCCCTCTCGCGATGGCACCCAAGATGATGCCCCCCAAGAGCAGGCATATCACAACGCCTGCGGTGGCAATCGCCAAACCGAAATCGTGAATGGCGTACTTAGGCGATTGCAGTATTAAGATTAAGGAGATGGCAGAGAGCCCAACGATTGAGCTCGCCGCGCCCGCATAAATCTTGCCTCTACTCACGCCACTGCGCTGCATCTCCACTGTCGGGAAAGCCTCCATGATCTGAGTAGGATTAAATCGAATCCCTAAGACGCACCCTCGAGCGTTTGTCGCAGTTTATGCGACCAGAGCGATGCGCGGCCGTCGATGGGAATTCTTTCCATTGGGTTTCTGTCCCCGCAAGCCTCGATAAACGCGCGCCACTTCAGTTCGGAGGGTCATCATCCCTCTTGGACAGCTGATGGCGGAACTGCCGGCACTGCAGTGGCCAGTCGCTTCGCCGTGTCCCTGACCAGCTTCAGATCCAGCTTGCCGCTCCCCAGCGCGGGCAAGGCATCGATGAGGAAGAAGTTCTCCTTCCGCGGCTGCCAGAGCTTGGGCAGGTTCGACTCGCGCAATCGCTTGAGCAGGTCATCGATCGGCACGGCGAGCGCGGTGTGCAACACTACCAGTTTCTCGCCTTTTTGGTCGTCGGCCACGGCAGTCACCACGAGCTTAGGCTCGGCGCTGCTGAGCGCCTCGTGCAAAGCATCTTCCACGCGCAGGTGCGGCACCATCTCGCCGGCGATTTTCGAGTAACGGCTCAGACGGTCG
Organism: Terriglobia bacterium; assembly: GCA_050010015.1. Lineage (GTDB taxonomy): Bacteria > Acidobacteriota > Terriglobia > UBA7540 > UBA7540 > CAVROP01. The sequence continues at coordinate 9,520 of JBEKLY010000261.1, read as the reverse complement.
GTGATGGTGAGGAATCCTTCCTGGTCCAGCTTGGCGATATCTCCAGTAACGTACCAACCGTCGCGAATCACCTCGCGAGTTCTTTCGGTCTGGCCGAGGTAGCCCATCATGACGTTGGGACCTTTGATGAGGAGCAGCCCTTCCTCATCGACACCCAGGGGCTGGAAGGTTTCTGGATTGACAATGCGTGCCGCCACTCCCGGAATGGGGCATCCGACGGTGCCGCGCTTCGAACCGGGCTGCTTTTGACGGCGACCTTCATAGCCCGGCGCCTCCACCGCCACCACCGGGGAGAGTTCCGTGGCACCGTAGCCTTCGAAGAGCGGCTTGCCGAATTTCTTCTGGAAGGCGTCCGCGAGTTCCGGCTTCTTCTTTTCGGCGCCCACAATGGCCACTCGCAACCCGTGCAAATCATCGGGCTTGAACTTGCGGACGTATTCCCAGGCGAACGTCGGCGTGGCGACCAGCAAGGTAACGTTGCACTTGCGGCACATTTCCCCGCACTTGCGCGCTTCCAGCGGATTGGTGTGATAGGCAACGCCAAAGCCGGCGACCAGCGGCAACCACAGGCCCACCGAGAAGCCGAAGGAGTGAAAGAAGGGAAGCGCGCCGAGAAGGCAATCGTGCCGATCCACATTGAGCGCCTGCTGCATGCCCTCGATGTTGGAGACGATATTCCTGTGACTTAACATCACGCCCTTCGGTACGCCTGTCGAGCCGCTGGAGAAAATGATGGTGGCGAGCCCGTCCAGCTTGAGCTCGGGCGAGAGGAGCCAGCGGCGAAGCACCGGACGAGGCAGCACGCGGGCGGCCACGAGGGTCGCGAGCTTGGCCAAACCGGAGACCTGCCCCGCCAGATCTTCCACCATGATCATGCCGGGCTGTTTCTCGAGCCCTAGCCGCTCGAGTAGTTTGGCGGAAGTGAAGATCGTCCTGATTCCAGCCTGCTCGATGGCGAGCTTTAGCGCTTCCGCGCCGGCGGAGTAATTCAGGTTCACCGGCACACGGCCCGTCATGCTGACGCCAACATTGAGCAGTGCGGAAGGCGCCATAGGCGGCAGCAACACGCCAACAGTTCTCTCGGCTCGGCAGCACTTTTCCACCAGGCCGCGGAAGATGATTGCCCCGACCAACGCCCTTCCGAAGGTCAGTTCGCGGCCGAAGGAATCAGCCATGGCGCGCCGTCCCCAATTGCGCTTGGCAGTGTCAATGAAGTGCTCCGGCAGCGGCCGCTGGCGGGCATCGCGGCGGCCGAACGCCTCCGCGCCCAGGTTCATGATCGCCTGCCGCACCTTGAAAGCGTCTGCACTGGCTGGTAGCGGCTCACCGAAGGTGACAGTTACCGGGTAGGGGATCCGGCGCGGCCACTTGAAAAAGAAATGCCCACCGGAGTAACTGAAGATGCTTCCCCAGACGCGGTCGAGGTGAATCGGGATTATAGGCGTTTGAACGCCTTTCATGATCCTCTCAAGGCCGGATCGAAAGCGAAGCAGATTTCCTGTTCGCGTTATTGTCCCTTCCGCAAAAATGCCGACCAGGTCGCCTTCTTTGAGGCGTTGCTGGGCCGTGCGCAGGGACTCCACAATCTGCGGTCGCGGGTCGCTCTCCGATACCGGAATGGCGCCCATCAGCTTGCCCAGCCAGTGAATGCCGGGCGTCTCGTACAGTCTGCGGAACATCAAGTAGCGGATGAATCGTTGTGTGCAGGCGCCGATCAGGAAGGGGTCAACGAAGGAAACGTGGTTGCACACCAGCAGCGCTCCCCCGCTCTTGGGCAGGTTCTCGATGCCACGCACATCGATGCGGTAGAAAGTGTGAGTGAGAAACCAGAGGCAGAGCCGAACCATGAAGTCGGGAAGGATGGTCAAGATGTAGGCCGTGGCGGCGAAAGACGCCACGCCCATCACCAGGAGCACCTGGTCCGGCTTGAGGCCGAGAGGACCCGAGAGCAGCCAGAGGATGCCGGAGCCAAAAATGACAGCGGTAAACGTCAGTACGTTCGAGGCGGCAATCACGCGGCCCTTCGACTGCTCACCCGCGCGCTGCTGAAGGAAAGCCTCGAGTGGTACGATAAACATGCCGCCGCAAATCCCCAGCAGGCTATGACCCACTAACGCCTGCGGGAAAGAGTGCTTCGCGAAAAACAAGTAGATGGCGAAAAGGCCCAGGCCGATGGACCCGATGGGCGGGAGTCCAAGTTCAACCTGATCACCGGAGAGCTTTCCGGCGATTGCAGCACCTACCCCTATACCGATTGAGAGGCAGGCGTTTAGATAGGTGACGCCGTGCTCGTCCAGGTGCAGAAGTTCCGGGCCGTAACGGTAGACGTTCATCAGGTAGATGGCGCCGAGCATCCAGAAGTAGGCGATGCCGAGGACGGTGAGGAACAGCGGCCGGCTGGCGCGAATTTCCGCGAAATTGCGCCAGAAATCGGCCGGCGCATTCCAATGAAGACCTTCGATGTAGCCGCTAGGGGGAACGCGCGTGATCCCCAAGCTCAGCAGAAAACTTCCCAGCGCCACCAGGATGAGGATTGCAGGCGGCACATAAGGCACGGCGCGAAACGCCGGCACCAGGAATCCGGCGGCCACCGGTCCCGCCACGATCATCGAGTAGACCGTCAGTTGCATCAGGCCATTGGCGCGCGACAGGTCGCTATCCGGCAGCATCTGCGGCAGAATGCCTTCCTTGGCGGGCGAAAGGAACGTGCTGTGCGTTCCCTCGACAAAGAGCACGGCCATCATGAGGCCGAGGTGGTTGGAGAAGACGGCTGCGGTCGCGAGCGTCATCAGTAGGATCTCGAGCCCTTTCATGGTCACGATGACGTTGCGCTTCGAGAAGCGGTCGGCCACCTGACCGGCATAAGAGGAGAAGAGGATGTAAGGAATCACCAGCAGCCCGCCGGCCGTAGGGATCATCCACGCGAGTTCTCCGGGCGACGAAGCGTGGCTGAGTGCGTAGAATATGAGGATGGTCTTGTAGGCGTTGTCGTTGAAGACGCTGAGGGCCTGGGCGGCGAGCAAAAACGCCAGCCCCGGCTGACGCCTCAACAGTCGAACGTAACCTTGCGACGGGTTCGGCACGTGTTCCCTCCCTGGGGACTCCTCCCAAGCATGCTCAGGTTACCGGTTCCCCGGGTCAGCGTTCCGCGGAAGTGTGCTTCCTGCTTGCGTCGGAGGAGACCTCCCCTCGAGCGGATTTGTATCGCGCTCGACGACCTGATGGGCACTACTTATAATTCTTGATCAGCACTGCGTCGGTCGTGTCGGTGCCGCGGGAGAGGGCCAGGCGGCCATCGCGGGACCAGTCGAACCGGAAAATCTTGTCCGAGGTGAAGTGCGTTACCGCCTTCGGCGGGCCGCCCTCCACCGGTTGTTCCCAGATGTTACCCACCCCATTCACATTGTTGATGTAAGAGATGGCGCGGCCATCGGGAGTCCAACGAATGGGAAAATCGCTAGGACCAGTGGTGGGCAGCGGGAAGACTTTGGCTGGTTGACCGCCCGCAAAAGGCACTATCGCCAGGCTGACTGGCTGATTCTGGCTGAAAACGGCAGTGCACGCAAACCACTTCCCATCTGGAGAGACGGATGGGTACCAACCGCTGAACTCGGTCAACTGGACTGCTGGGCCACCTTCACTCCGAACCTTCATGAAAACATGTTTGCCACTATCACCTCGCGTGAAAACCACCCACTGGCCATCCGGCGAGATGGCGGGATTGGAGTCAGCCTTGCCTTGGGTAAGCTGCTTTAGGTTGCCACCGTCCATGTCCATGCGCCAGATGTTTTCTTGGCCATTTCGGTCCCACCGGGTGAAGGCAATGAAGCCGCCGCGGAGAGCGACGCGGGCACAGCAAGAACCTTCGACCGTGTCGTTGATCCGGTGAGGGTTCGAGCCGTCCGCACCCATCTCCCAAATGTTGGTCTGTTGGTTGGGAGAGGAGGAATAGACGATTTCCCCATCCGGCGTCCATGCCAAACCGGCTTGGCCGTCGCGGTTTTGGTTCCCGGCGCTCAGTGAGCGAGCTTCAGACTCCTTGCCTGACGTGGTGACCTGAATCGTGTTGAGAACCTGGTGCTGCAGGGCCAGCAGCGTCTTACCATCCGCGCTTATCCGAACTCCTGGGTAGCTCGAAAGGTCGTGAGTGATCTGCCGGGTTTCGCTTCCGCCAAGTGAAACTTCATAAAGGTGGGAAAACCCCGACGCCCCTCGCTGAATGCCGGCCACGAGCAAGTGTCGGCTTCCAGGGAGCCAAGTGAGATCGACGATGATGTCCCAATCCGCGTCGGCCAGAGGATGGGCCGGGCCGCCTTCCGCGCCGATGGTTAAAACCTGCTCCGGACCAGAGTGAATGAAGGCGAGGGTCTTTCCATCCGGCGACCACACGACTCGGTCCGCCGCAATGGACCAGGCCCGATCGTAGGATACCAGCACCCGTTCGGCAGGGCCATCCAGCGAGGCAGTCAACAAGCTGGCCTCGCTATAGGTGTCACGCACAAAGGCGAATTGGTGGCGCTCGGGTGAAAATGAGGGAGGGCCGGCCACGCGGCCCCGTATCTTTCTCGGAGTCCCGCCCAGGAACGGCACCTGGTAAAGATCGCCGCAAAGCTTTAGACGGTCCTCGCGAACGAAATAGACGTAGCTGCCATCAGGTGAGAACGCCACGCCGGGGCAAACGTCATTGCCAAGGGTGACAATCTGCATCTCACTGTCCGTGGCCAGTTGCTTCAGCCAGACGCTTTGCTTGCCTTCTGTCTCTCGGACGTAGGCCACGTACTTGCCGTCAGGTGAGATGTCCGCTTGCCGAACGTCTCCGCTGCCGGTCACACGCGTAAATTCCAAGGCGGGGGGCGGCGCTGGGGCATGGAACGAGGCGTGGTAGAGGGCATAGATTATGACGGCGGCAATCACGATTCCGCCCGCCATCAATGCAATGATCGGTTTTTTGTGGCGCTTCACCAGGCCCGTGATCACCTGCGAGTCGGAGTCCTGTAGGGGCGGTTCGCGAACCGCCCCTACGTCGGTCGCCGATGAGGGCAACGCCGGGACCGCGGCGCCACGGCTCGAATCCGTATCGCGCTTCAGGCGCTTCAAATCGCCGCGAATCTCCGAGGCGTGTTGATAGCGCAAGCTGCGGTCCTTCTCGATCGCCTTGTCGACGATCCTGTCGAGCTCCGCCGGCAATTCTGGATTCACCTGCGACGGCCGGGGCGGCTGGTCGCGCAGAATGGCCGTAAAGACGGTGGCTGTGCTGGCGCCGCTGAACGCCTGCCGGCCCGTGGCCATCTCGTAGAGCACCGCGCCCAAGCTGAACAGGTCCGTGCGCGTGTCCACTTCCCTCGCCCCGCGCCTGTTCCGGGCTCATGTAGGCCACCGTCCCCGCGGCCACGCCGGGGCTGGTGAGGTCTTCGGGTTCGATGGAAAGGGTGGGCGTGTCCCCTGGGAGCGCGGGCGTCTCGCCCGCTTTTTTCTCTTCGGCCAAACCTCGCGGTGTGGCGGGGGATTGTGGCGCCCGAGCGGGCGAGACGCCCGCGCTCCCAGTCAGCTTGGCCAGTCCGAAATCCAAGATCTTCGCCTGCCCACGCGTAGTGATGAGAATATTCGCCGGCTTGATGTCGCGGTGCACGATGCCCTTTGCGTGCGCGGCATCTAACCCGTCGGCAATCTGGATTGCAAGTTCGAGCAGTAGGGGCACCCCTTGTGGGTGCCCTGCCTGGACGGGCACAAGGCCCACCCCTACGGAGATGCACTGCTTCAGCGTCTGTCCTTCGAGCAACTCCATGGCGATAAACGGGTGGCCCCCGTGCTCGTCAATATCGTAGATCGTGCAGATGTTGGGATGGTTGAGGGCGGAGGCGGCCTGGGCTTCGCGCTGGAAGCGCTCGAGCGCCTGATGGTTCTTGGACATCTCCTCCGGCAGGAATTTGAGCGCCACAAAGCGGTGGAGCTTGGTGTCCTCAGCTTTGTAGACGACACCCATTCCTCCGCCGCCGAGCTTCTCCAGGATGCAGTAGTGGGAGACGGTTGTGCCGGTCATCTCTCCTCAGCGGCCTATGACAGTGAGTACCCTGATGTGAGGCTATAGTAACGGGAATTAACTTGGATAGCAAGCCTTCGGCGAGCCAGTTTCCACGTCCCGAAGCCGGCCGGACGCAAACGCGGAGATTCATCCGCCTCGTTACGGGTGAACGAAGGTCGCCCCGGTCCTTTGAGGATGGGTCCTATCACGAGGATGGGAAAATCAAGCGGCGGCGGGCGTTCCACATCGCGGAAACTCATTTTGAACTCCGAGCCGCCCACGACAAAATCATACGGTCCCAACTCGAAATGGGAGTGTGACACCTTGAGGGAGCAGAGAAGCAGAGGAAAGCAGTATGAAAGCACTGTGGGGTTAGGCGTTGTGGCGGCCCGTATTGGCTACTATTTGCAACGCGCTTGACAGTTCAGGTGGTGTGTTGATCAATCGGGCTGCCGCCCGGTCAGTTGACGGCCTTGCCAGGGCTTGGAAAGCCGGGGGAATGGCTGGTATAGTCGTTGGCACTATGACTGCGAAAACCCTGGCGTTGACGATTTTGTTGCTTGCGCCTTTGAGCCTTTTCGGGGCGGAGAGTGCGCCGCTTCGCTGGATTAACCTTCCCGGTCCGCCGGTCCAGGTGAACGGGCTCCCCTGGTATAGCGAAAACGGGGGCGACCTCTTTCGCCTACCCGCCCAATTGAAAGACACCTTTCGTCCGCCCGTATGGGACTTGGCCCGAGACCCCAGCGGAGGCCGCATTCGTTTCCGCACCAACTCTTCTGTTCTGGCGATCCGGCTCGAATATCCGAAGCCGCCCGAGATGGCCAACATGCATGCCTTCGGACAAACGGGAGTGGACCTGTACGCGGACGGCGTATACCGCGGGACGGCGATCGCCACCCGTGACGCCCAGCCGGGCAAAACCCTCGAGCATACCTACTTCCAGGATCAGCCGCGCCTCGACCGCGAGATCACTCTCTACCTGCCGTTATACATGCCCGTGAAGGTTCTGGGAATCGGACTGGGCCCGGACGCCCAGGTGCGCCCGGCCAAACCGTTTGCGGCCGCTACGCCACTGGTTTTCTACGGCACTTCGATCACCCAGGGTGGATGCGCCAGCCGGCCCGGCATGAGCTATCAGGCCATTCTCGGGCGCATGCTCAATTTGGATTTTGTCAATCTGGGGTTCTCGGGGAATGGACGGGGTGAACCCGAGTTGGCTCACGCTGTGGCCAATATCAATGCCCTCTGTTACGTGCTGGACTTTGCGCAGAACAATCCTACGGTGGAATCTCTTGCGCAGGTGTACGCACCCTTCCTGGACGTCCTCCGCAGCGCTCACCCGGAAACTCCGCTGCTGGTCATCACTCCGATCTATGCCGCGCACGAATCCTGGTCGCGCGACTCGCGGCTGGAGGGAATGCGGGAATTGATCCGCCGCGAGGCCGCCCGACGGATCGCGGCCGGCGACCGCCACATCGAAATCGTCGAGGGCACGGACCTGCTGGGACCGTCGCGGGGCGACGGTTTGGTGGACGGCACCCATCCCAACGACCTCGGGTTCCAGTGGATGGCCGAGGGCCTGGCAGGACGCCTGGCCAAGATGCTCGGCCTCCCGGATGAGCGTTGATCCGGCGGGAGTCCGTGAAATGCCCCACCTTGACCCCGGGGACGTCCGTAATGCATCCCTCGCTGGCCTCTGACTCCAACTTCCGAGCCAAGGGCCGAGGTCTTTGTGGGAGCCAGCGAGGGCGATGTCAATGCACCCATCAAGGCAAGCTCAAAATCGCGGCGGTTGATCTCTCACATCTTGATTACCTTACAAAACCTGGATATCAGCAAAGCACAGCAGGTTGTGCGATCTCAGAAATTGAGCGCCACGCCGGAGGGGTCAGGCCGTCGCGGCGCGCGCACTAAGCTCACAATGATGGCCGTGGCAAGACAGGGAATGATGGCAGCGGCGATCATGACGGGTTGGAATGAGAACCGGTCGCTGATGAGGCCGATGAGGTAAGTTGAAATCAGCGTCCCGATGCCCGCTCCCGTCCCACTCAGGCCACTTACCGAGGCGACCGCGCGTGGGTCGAAAGCATCGGCCGGGAGGGAAAGAAACATGGTGGAGCAGGCGGAGTACGCGAAAGATACATACCCGAAGATCGCAATCAGCAGAGCATATCCGTTGGTGAAGGCCGCGGCGAGGAGCATCAGCATGCTCGGGCCAAAAATCAGGATGACGGTGCGCCGGGCGCGGCCCACCGGCCAGCCGTGCGCAATCCACCAACTGGAGAGAGCCCCGCCGAAAAAATTTCCCAAGTCTGCACCCACAAAAGGCAGCCAGAACCCAGTGATGCCCTGCTCAATTCTGAACCCCTTGCTGACCAGGAAGATGGCAAACCACTCCGACATCAAATACCAATAAGGGTCGAGGAGAAAGCGCCCGAGGATAATGCCCCAGGCCTGACGGTATTTGAGCAACTGGTGAACCGAGGCCGGTTGTCCCTGAACTTGAGCAGCGCTCGCCTTGCCCTGGCTGATGTAGGCGAGCTCTTGCGCGGAGATTCGCGGATGTCCCGCGGGGCTGCCATAAACCCCTCGCCAAACTATCAGCCAAAGAAAGCCGAGACTCCCGGTTACCAGAAAGACGGGGCGCCAACTATGAAAATGGCGATACATGAAAAGCACCATAAAGGGCGCAAGCAACCCGCCAATGGATGAACCGCTGTCGAAGAGAGCGACGGCCCAGGCCCGTTCTTTGGCGGGAAACCATTCAGCCACGGCTTTGGTCGCCCCGGGCCAATTCGGCGCCTCCCCTGCTCCCAGCAGACCGCGGAAAATGCTGAAGCCGGCTAATCCTTGCGCCGTCGAGGTAAGCGCCGCGATCAGAGAGTAAAACGCCACCGTGAGGGAAAGCCCTCTTTTCGTACCCAGCCTGTCAAGGATTCTTCCTCCCACGCCTTGCATGATGGTATAGGCGATCCGAAAGGAAATGAGGATTATGGCGAAATCTTGGTTGGACCAATGATACTCAACCTTCAGGAAGGGGGCCAGGGCACTCAAAGACTGGCGGTCGATGAAATTGATAACAGTGGAAGCGAAGAGCAGACCAGCGATCCACCAACGAAGCCCACGAATCGACCGGACATGATTGTCCCCATTCATCTGATTATGAGTAAAAGCTGTTTCAAAACCTTATGTACACGATTGCAACGGAGATGGCCGACTAGCGAGAAGCCGTGCTCCCCGGAGGGGAGCAAATTGAGTAGCCGGGGGTAAAACCCCCGGAGATCCGACCCCACACCCCGCCTTCGGCACCCCTCTCCCCGCAGGCGGGGAGAGGGGAACGGGGGTGTGGGGGTGACGTTTCCCGGGGGCGTTGCCCCCGGCTACTCACGTCCAGCCCCTGCGGGGCTGAGCGCCCGAGCGGTGGCTGGGAATCCTGGCGCCAGTCAGCAATCTCTCCTCTTCGGGGCGTTTTGAAACAGCTTCTAAGAATCCCAAAGT